>NZ_SOHO01000054.1:0-43481 GCF_004403225.1 Cryobacterium sp. Sr8
AACGAACTCGCGGATCTCCGCCGTGGTGAATCCTGGGCTTATCGACATTCCCCTGCCTCCTTCTGATCGTGAACTGACTCACAATCAGCCTGACGCAGAGGGACGAAGGGTGTTTCTCCGCAACTCAGCAGGGACAGCGGGGAGCGGGAGCGGGAGCGGGAGCGGGGGCGGGGGCGGGAGCGGGAGCGGGAGCGGGGAGAGGCCAGCGGGGAGAGGCAGGGGGGCGCGGGAATCTAGCGGGCGGACCAGCCGCCGTCCATCGTGTAGCTGGAGCCCGTGACCATGGCCGCGTCCTCGGAAGCCAGCCAGGCGACGAGCGAGGCGACCTCCTCCGGCTCGACCAGGCGCTTGATGGCGCTCTCGGTGAGCATGATCCGGCTCAGCACCTCGGCTTCGGGGATGCCGTGCACCGCGGCCTGCTCGGCCAGCTGCTTCTCGACCAGGGGCGTGCGCACGTACCCCGGGCTGACGCAGTTGCTGGTCACGCCGTGCTCGCCGCCTTCCAGGGCCGTCACCTTGGACAGCCCCTCCAGGCCGTGCTTGGCCGAGACATAGGCGCTCTTGAACGGCGAGGCCCGGATGCCGTGCACCGAGGTGATGTTGATGATGCGGCCGAACCCGTTCTCGTACATTTTCGGTAGCGCAGCGCGGATGAGGAGGAAGGGTACCTCGAGCATCAGGGTGATGATGCGACGGAAGTCGACCGGGTCGAAGTCCTGGATCGGGTTGATCCGCTGGATCCCGGCGTTGTTCACCAGGATGTCCACACCGTCGACGGCCTCGGCCAGGATGTCGTCGGTGAGCGACGCGGTGTCGAGAAGGTCGACGGTCCAGCTGGAGCCGCCGAGCTCGTCGGCGAGCGCCGCGGCGCCGGCCCCATCGATGTCCGCGACGACGACGTGCGCGCCGCGTTCAGCGAGAGACCGGGCCACAGCCGCACCAATGCCACTCGCGCCCCCGGTGACCAGGGCGCGTTTGCCCGTCAGCGGCCCGGTCCGCGCCCAGGTCTCGGTGTCGGCCGAGGCCCGGGGCGCGTGCGCGAGTGCTTGAGTCATCTGTGTTCCTTCGTTGAGCCGGTTATCTGCCGTGGCGGTTAGCGGAGGGCCGGGGCCGGCTCCAGCCCGTGCTTGCGGGCGTCGACAGCGTCGATCTCGCGCAGCGATGCTCCCTTGGTTTCCTTGAGCGTGAGCACGGCGACCACGGTGATCGCGCAGGCGATCGCCAGGTAGATCGCGACCGGCACCCAGGAGCCGTACTCCTTGAGCAGGGCGACGGCGATGATCGGCGCCATCGAACCGGCCAGGATCGAGGTCACCTGGTAGCCGAGTGACACACCGGAGTAGCGCATCCGGGTCGGGAAGAGCTCGGCCATGATCGCCGGCTGGCCCGCGTACATCAGGGCGTGGAAGCAGAGGCCGAGGGTGATCGCCAGGACGATCAGCACCGGGTTCTTCGTGTCGAACATCGGGAAGGCGAACAGCGCCCAGCTCGCGCCGAGGAGGGCACCGGCCAGGTACACCGGCTTGCGCCCGAACTTGTCGGACAGGCGCCCGACCTGCGGGATCACGAGGAAGTGCACGAGGTGGGCCAGGAGCAGCGCGAACAGAAGCTGGCTGGTGTCGTAGGCGTGCACTGTGACGAGGTAGACGATCGAGAAGCTCACGATGATGTAGTACAGGATGTTCTCGGCGAAGCGCAGGCCCATGGCGCTGAGGATGCCGCGCGGGTACTTACGGATGACTTCCTTGACTCCGTAGCTGATGGCCTGCTCGGCTTCCACCTGGGCGCGTGCCTCGAGGAAGATCGGGGCCTCGTTGACGTGGGTGCGGATGTAGTAGCCGATGACCACGATGATGGCCGAGAGCCAGAACGCGATGCGCCAGCCCCAGCTCATGAACTGTTCAGCGGGCAGGAGCCAGGACGTGGCCAGCAGCACGAGCGTGGCGAGCAGGTTGCCCACCGGCACTGCGGCCTGCGGCCAGCTGGACCAGAAGCCCCGCGACGCGTTCGGGCTGTGCTCGGCGACGAGCAGCACGGCGCCGCCCCACTCACCGCCGACGGCGAAGCCCTGGATGAAGCGCAGGGCGATCAGCAGCGCCGGAGCCCAGTAGCCGATCGTGTCGAAGCCGGGCAGGCAGCCCATCAGGAAGGTCGCGACACCGACGAGGATGATCGTCACCTGCAGGGTGTGCTTGCGGCCCAGCCTGTCGCCGATCTGCCCGAAGACGATGCCACCCAGCGGACGGGCGATGAACCCTACCGCGTAGGTCAGGAAGGCGGCGAGGATGCCGTCCAACTCGCTGCCGGCGTTCGGGAAGAAGACCGTGCCGAAGACGAGGCTGGCGGCGGTCGCATAGAGGAAGAACTCGTACCATTCGACGACCGTGCCCACCATGGAGGCGGCAACGATCTTCTTCAGGCCCGACTTTTCCGAGTTTTTGCCGCCGGCCGATGAGGTTCCTCCGGAACCTGCCTCGACGCGCTGATTGACGCTCATGTCTGTCTCCTTCAGTGTCGCCTCTGACACCTGGTGGGTTTGTCCGGTCCCGTGTGTGCAGCACACACGGCTCCCCCGAGTATTCCTGCAGTCGGGCCGTGCCTCAATGACCACTTCGCCAGACGCCATGTGCATAATTGCAGATATGACCCTCCTGCCCGCGCCGACGCCGCAGTCGCTGCCGAACGCCGACGACCTCCTGATCCTGCTCGCCGTCGCGCGAACCGGCCGGTTCACGACGGCGGCCGACAGCCTGGACCTGAACCACACGACCGTTTCGCGCCGGATCGCGGCGCTGGAGAAGGTGCTCGGCGGCCGCGTGCTGTCGCGAACCGTCGGCGGCTGGGAGCTGACCGACCTGGGCACACGGGCCGCCCAGGCAGCGGAAGGCGTCGAATCGGCCATCGCCCTGCTCGGCGGAGAACCCGAGCGGCCGAACCAACTCACCGGCGTCGTGCGGATGTCGGCCACCGACGGCTTCAGCGCCTACATCGCCGCCCCGGCCGTCGCCGCCCTGCAGCGCCGGCATCCCTCACTCCGGGTGGAGATCGTCACGGTCACCCGGCGCGCCCTGCAGCACCGCTCCGGCCTCGACATCGAAATCGTCGTGGGCGAGCCGCAGGTGCACCGCGCCGAAGCATTCCGCCTCGGTCACTACATGCTCGGGATGTACGCCTCCCGGAGCTACCTCGCCGAATACGGCGCACCGACCACGGTTGCCGGGCTGACGGAACATCCGCTCGTCTATTTCGTGGATTCGATGCTGCAGGTCGACGACCTGGATGCCCCGCGCCGACTGGTGCCCACGATGCGGGACTCGCTCAGCTCGACGAACGTGTTCGTGCACGTGGAGGCCACCCGGGCCGGCGCGGGCATCGGGTTCCTGCCCTGCTTCATGGCGGACCGCCACCCCGACCTGGTGCGCCTGCTCCCGGACGACTTCCAGGAACGCCTTCCCTACTGGATGGTGCTACGACCCGATTCCCTGCGGCAGCCGGCCGTCGCCGCGGTCGTGGACGCGCTGCGCGCGCAGACAGCCGCGTACGAGCAGCCCCTGCTCGGCCGCCCGCGTCCGGCCGAGGCGACGGCTCCTGGCCTGCACGGCTCAGTAGACTAGGACGGCACTCGCGGGAGTGGTGAAATTGGCAGACACGCAGGATTTAGGTTCCTGTGCTTTCGAGCGTGGGGGTTCAAGTCCCCTCTCCCGCACCGGAGCCGAGTCGGCTGTGGCGAACGTGCACGGCCTTCGTGCGCAGCACCCGCCCCGCCTCCCGAAAGGTGAGGAAGACGACACCGGCGAGCAGCACGAATCCCGAGTCCGTCCACCCGAGCGGCCCGGTCTGGAACAACACCGCGACCCACGGCACATACACGATCACGATCATCCCGGCCAGGCCGACCGCGCAGGCCAGCCAGAACGTGGGATTCGAGAACTGATAGCGGGTGAACAGGCCCCGCTGGCTGCGGCGCTGGATGATGTTGAACAGCTGGCAGAGAAGGATCGTGACGTACGTCATCGTGGTGGCCTGCCGGGCGATCGCCTCGCTCACGGGTCCGGAGAACGGGTCGGCGCCGGCCCGTCCGTAGAAGAGCAGGTAGTTCGCGATCGCCAGCAGTCCGATGAGCGAACCTGCATACAGCACGTCACGGATGCTGCGGCGGTTGACGATGTGCGATTTCGGCCTGCGCGGCCCCTGCTGCATCACCCGGCCTTCTTCGGGATCGCGCCCGAGCGCGGCGATGGGCAGCAGCTCGCCGAGCAGGTCGATCGCGAGGATCTGAAGCACGTTGAGCGCGAGCGGCACCCCCGCGGTCATGGCGAGCCCGAGGCTCACGACGTTGACGACGAGTTCGGCGGCATTTGACGTGAGACACGCGAGCACACCCTTGGTGATGTTCGAGTAGATCACGCGCCCGTACTCGACGGCGCGAACCAGCGTGGAGAAGCTGTCGTCGAGCAGAACGACCTCGGCGGCCTCCTTCGCGACATCCGTGCCGGACGCCCCCATGGCGACGCCGACGCTCGAATGACGCAGCGCCGGGGCGTCGTTGATGCCGTCTCCCGTGACGGCGACGACGTGGCCCGATTTCTTCACCAGGTCGACGATGCGGGTCTTGTCCTCGGGGTCGACCCGGCTGAACACGGTGAAACCGCCGAGCGCGTGGGCGAGCACCTCGTCGTCGTCCATCGCGCCGAGCTCTTCGGCCGTGACGACGGTCAGCTCGCCGGTGCTGTCGAGCCCGGCCTGCCGCGCGATCGCCTCGGCGGTGCGCGAGAAGTCGCCCGTGATGATGTTCACCCTGATCTGCGCCCGAAGCGCCGTCCGCATCGCGTCGGGCACCGACTCCCGGATCGGGTCGACCATCGAGACGAGTCCGAGCAGCAAGAGGCCACGCTCGACGGTCTCGGGATCGACGGCTGCGGCATCCGCTGCCGTGGCCTCGCGAACGGCGTAGGCGAGATTGCGCAGACCGCGATCGGCCTGTGCCGTGTGCATCTCGAGGAAGGTCTGCCGGTCGGCGTCTGTGATGGGGCGCACGGACTCGCCGTCGGCGATGCGCGTGGCCCGTTGGACGACGCTCTCGGGCGCGCCCTTCACGTAGGCGGTGAGCGTGCCGTCGGGCCGTGCGCGGATCGAGGTCATGAGCTTGCGGGCAGAGTCGAACGGGAACTCCCGCACCTCGCGCTCGCTCGCCCTCTCGGCGGCCGGGTCGATGCCGGCCTTCGCGGCCACCGTGAGCAGCGCTCCCTCGGTGGGGTCGCCGAGGATGCGCCACCCGGCATGTGAGTCGTCGGGGGCGAGCAGCCGAGCATTGCTGCCGAGCACCCCGGTGCGCAGGAAGGCTCTCAGTCGGCCACCATCGGCGGATGACTCGGACGGGGCATCCGGAGCCGTCGGCTCGATGGTGCCCGCCGGCTCGTAGCCGATGCCGTGCACGGCATATTCGCGGCCGGCCACGACGAGTTCGGTGACCGTCATTTCGTTCTTGGTCAGCGTTCCGGTTTTGTCGGTGCAGATCACCTGGGTTGCGCCGAGCGTCTCCACCGCACTCAGCCGCTTGACCAGGGCCTGGCGCCGCGCGAGAGCCCTCGCCGCCTGTGCCAGCGCCGTATTCACCTCGGCGGGGAGCCCCTGGGGGATGACGGCGCTTGCGAACCCCACCACGAACAGCAGCGCTGTGTGGAAGGGAAGGTTCGCCTGCACGGCGACGACCAGCAGAACAAGAGCGAGACCCAGCGCGACATAGGTGATGAGGCGGGCCAGGTAGCCCATCTCGCGCTGCAACGGGCTCAGCGTGCGCGGTGCCGACTGGGCGAGGCGGGCGATGCGTCCAAGCTCGGTGCGGGCGCCCGTGGCAATCACCACGCCGATCGCCTGGCCCGTAGCCACCGTCGTGCCGGCATGGGCGGTGTTGTGCCGCTCAGCCACCGACACCGGGGTCATGATGGCGTGCGCGTACTTGCGGGTCGGGTCGCTTTCGCCGGTGAGGGCGAACTCGTTCGTCGCGAACGCGGTCGCCTCGATCAGTCGGATATCGGCCGGAACGGAGGCGCCCTCGTCGAGACGCACGATGTCGCCCACGACCAGCTCGATCGAGTCCACCTGGCCGGCCGCGTCATCGCGGAGCACCTGCGTGAGCGACTGCGCGAGGTGCTGCAGGGCCTCCATGGTCTTGCCCGCCCGGTACTCCTGGACGAATCCAATGCCCGTGTTCAGCAGCACCAGGAGCACGAGTGCGCCCGAGGTGACTGTGTCGCCGAGGTAGCCGGTGACCGCAGCGCAGGCGAGCAGCAGCACGATCATCCAGTCCTTGAACTGGCGGGCGTACCGCAGGAGCAGGGACTCCCGCAGCACCTGCACGATCACGTTGTCCCCATAGCGCTCGCGGTGCGCGGTCACTTCGGCGCTCGTGAGTCCCGTCCGGCGCGTGTCGAAGCGTCGCACTACCTCCTGCTCGGGGTACCGATAGGCGTCACCCGCGGCGATTGCGGCGGCGACGGGGTCGGTATCCGACGGCACCGAGGAACGGCTGCGGTCATCGCCCTGTGGTGCCGGGTTCTCATTCATGCACACTCCCCGAGTGAGCGGGCCGGGTGCCACATCCGGACCGTCGGATGTCGCGAGCCTAGCCAGCACGGGTCACGCGCGTCAGTGTTGTCCGGATACCGGGGAAGTTTCCCGAGGATAGGCGGTAGCCTGTGACAGCACCCGCGCCTCGCTGCCGCCCGGCCACTTGCCGCCGCCGACTGGAGTTCCCTCGTGATCCACACCGCACTGATCCCCTGGCTCGACCCGGAGCTCCTCATCGACGGGTTCGGCGCCTGGGCACTGCTCGGAGTGTGTGCGATCGTCTTCGCCGAGACGGGTCTGCTCGTCGGTTTCCTCTTCCCCGGCGACACCCTGCTCGTCATCACCGGACTCCTCACCTATGCCGGCGTGATCCGGATCGACATCTGGTGGGTCGCGCTGGCGATCGGCCTGGCCGCGTTCCTCGGCGGCGAGGCAGGCTACTTCATCGGCCGTCGCTTCGGCCCTCGCGTCTTCGAGCGCAAGGAATCGGGGCTGTTCAGCATCAAGAACGTCGAACGCACGAACGCCTTCTTCCTGCGCTTCGGCGGCGTCGCCGTGATCGTCGCCCGCTTCGTTCCGATCGTGCGAACCTTCGCCCCGGTCGCTGCCGGAGTCGGCCGCATGGACCAGCGCAAGTACACGCTCTACAACCTGATCGGCGCCCTCCTCTGGGGCACCGGACTCACCTACTTCGGGTTCTTCCTCGGCTACATTCCGCCGGTTGCCGACTTCGTACGCGAGTACATCGACCTGATCCTGATCGGCGCTGTCGCCATCACCCTCATCCCGACGGTCTTCCACTACATCCAGTCCGCGCTGAAGGCCCGCCGCGAGATCCGCGAGCGTGAGGTCCTGCCGACGACGGAGAGCCTCGTGCTTGATCCCGACGCTTTCGACACCGAGAACGACGGCAAGCACGAGGCCTGAAGCGCCGCCCCACACGCCGCCCCACACGCCGAACTGTGAGTTTGGCACCTTCGTGGGGCCCGGGAAGGTGCCAAACTCACAGTTCGGCGAAGGGGGTTCGGTGAGGGGGGCTCGGCTCAGTCGTGGGCGTGGGAGTCGTGGCCGGTACGGCCGGCCGGTTCCAGCTGGAACGTTGAGTGATCCACGTCGAAGTGGTGCGACAGGCAGTCGGACAGCTCATCGAGCAGCGCACCGGTCCCGCCCGATTGCAGGACCACCGGGTCGACGACCACGTGGGCGCTGAAGACGTGCGCCCCGGAGGTGATCGCCCACACGTGCACATCGTGCACGGCGACGACGCCGGCCGTCTCCCGGATGTGCTTCCGGATTTCCGCGACATCCGTGTCTTTGGGCACCGACTCGCTGAAGACCCGCACCACGTCACGGAGCAGGGACCAGGCCCGCGGCAGGATCATGGCCGCGATGAGCAGTGAGGCGATCGAGTCGGCCTGCTGGAACCCGGTGGTGAGGATCACCCCGGCCGCGATGATGACCGCGACCGAGCCGAGCGTGTCGCCGAGCACCTCGAGGTACGCACCGCGCATGTTGATCGAGTGTGCCGCCGCCGGGCGAAGCAGGAGCAGGGCGCCCACGTTGGCTACCAGCCCGATGACGGCGACGATGAGCATGGGCGTCCCGCTCACCTCGGCCTGGTCGGCGGAGATCAGCCGGGACACCGCGCCGATGACGACGCCGACGGCCACGGCCACCAGGATCAACCCGTTGATGAGCGCTCCGAAGACCTCGGCGCGCTGGTAGCCGTAGGTCTGCCGGTCGGTGGCCGGGCGTGCGGCGACCACGGTGGCCGCGAGCGCGATCAGGAGGCCGGCGAGGTCGGAGAACATGTGTCCGGCATCCGCAAGCAGCGCCAGCGACCCGGTCAGCCAGGCGCCGATCGCCTCGACGATCAGCACACAGGCGACGATGCCGATGGCGATCGTCAGCCGGGTGCGATTGCCGGCAGCCGCCGGGGAATGATCGTGAGCCATTAGGGCGAGAGCAGTGTCTCAAGTACCGGGATGAGGTGCTCGAACGCCCGCGCACGGTGGCTCTGTTCGTTCTTCACGTTGGTCGTCAGTTCGGCCGCGGAGATCGCGTAGCCGTCGGGCAGGAAGATCGGGTCGTAGCCGAAACCGCCGCTGCCGGACGGTTCGTGCAGGATGTGCCCCGCCCACTCCCCCGTCACGTGCCACTCGGTCTCGTCGGGGAGCGCGAGCGCCGCGACGCAGGTGAAGTGGGCGCCGCGATGCTCGTCCGGGATGTCCGCCAGCTGCCAGAGCAGCAGGCGCAGGTTCTCGCCGGCGTCTTTGCTCGGCCCCGCCCAGCGTGCCGAGAAGATGCCCGGCGAGCCGCCGAGCACGTCGACGCAGATGCCGGAGTCGTCCGCGATGGCCGGCAGCCCGGTGTGCGCTGCAGCCGCGCGGGCCTTGATCAGCGCGTTCTCGGCGAAGGTGGCCCCCGACTCGACCGGCTCGGGACCGTCGTAGGCGAGCACCTCGACCCCGGGGAGCTTGGGCTCGAGGATGCGACGCAGCTCGTCCACCTTGTGCTGGTTGTGGGTGGCGAGAACGATCCGCACGGCTCAGCGTCCCAGGGCGGTGGTCTGGAACTCGGTCAGGGTCACCGTGCCGGCGAGGGCGAGGTCGAGCAGCGAGTCGAGTTCGCTGCGGTCGAAGGGCGCGGCTTCCGCGGTTCCCTGCACCTCGACGAAGAGACCCCGGCCGGTGACGACCACGTTCATGTCCGTCTCGGCGCGGACATCCTCCACGTAAGCCAGGTCGAGCATCGGCTCACCCTTGACGATCCCGACGGAGACGGCGGAAACGCTGTCGAGCAGCGGCACGGCCTTCTGGCCGATGAACCTCTTCTCCCGGCCCCACTCGAGGGCGTCGGCAAGGGCAACGTACGCGCCCGTGATCGCTGCCGTGCGGGTTCCGCCGTCCGCCTGCAACACGTCGCAGTCGATCACGATGGTGTTCTCGCCCAGGGCCTTCATGTCGACGACGGCGCGCAGGCTCCGCCCGATCAGCCGGCTGATCTCGTGGGTCCGCCCGCCGATCTTGCCCTTGACCGATTCGCGGTCCATCCGGGAGTTGGTCGAACGAGGGAGCATGGAGTATTCGGCGGTCACCCAGCCCTTGCCCTTGCCGGCCATCCAGCGGGGCACGCCGTTGGTGAAGGAGGCCGTGCAGAGCACCTTGGTGCGCCCGTAAGAGATCAGTGCCGAACCTTCGGCCTGGTCGCTCCAGCCGCGTTCGATCGTGACCTCGCGAAGCTGGTCGGTGGTGCGTCCGTCGGCGCGCAGGGTGTCGCTCACGAGTTCTCCTTGGGGGTAGCTTGATTCTGAATAGCGGCGAACTCGGCAAGTTCGCTGAGGCTGATGGAGCCGGTCTCGATGAGGTCGACCCGGGAGATCTCCGGGCCGATCAGGCGGTGGGCCAGGGCGAGGAACTCCTCGGCGCTGTCACCGGTCGCCTCGTACCGGTAGGTGGGCGGGCCCGGCGCATCGCGCTCCAGGCCCTGGCTCACGAGCGTCCGGTACACATCGTTCGCCGTCTCGGTGTCGCTGGAGACCAGGGTCACGGCGTCGCCCATCACATAGGAGATCGCGCCGCGCAGGAACGGATAGTGGGTGCAGCCCAGCACGAGGGTGTCGACGCCGGAGTCTCGGAGCGGCGCCAGGTATTCCTCGGCAACCGCGAGCACCTCGTCGCCGGTCGTCACGCCGGCCTCGACGAACTCGACGAATCGCGGGCAGGCCTGGGTGAACAGACGGATGTCGGTGGCTGCGGCGAACGCATCCTCGTAGGCCAGGGAGTTGACGGTGCCCACCGTGCCGATCACCCCGACCCGTTTGTTGCGCGTCGTGCCGACCGCCCGTCGGACGGCCGGCTGGATGACCTCGATCACCGGCACGCTGTACCGTTCACGGGCATCCCGCAGCATGGCCGCGGAAGCGGTGTTGCAGGCGATCACGAGCATCTTGACGTCCTGGGCCACGAGGTCGTCGAGCACGTTGAGGGCGAACTGGCGCACATCCGCTATCTTCTTCGGCCCGTAGGGAGAATGCGCCGTGTCGCCGATATAGAGGAGCGATTCGCCCGGAAGCTGGTCCTTGATCGCCCGGGCGACAGACAGGCCGCCCACGCCGGAGTCGAAAATTCCAATCGGTGCATCCGTCACGTCAAACAACCTTAGTGGCGCGGGCTCCGGCCGGGCTGTGTCCGCCCGGCCGAGGCCGATAGGCTGTGCCGCGTGATCGAGTCCCCAGCCTTCCGCACCGACCGCTACGAACTCACGATGGTGGACGCCGCCATTCAGAGCGGCACCGCCGATCGAGAATGCATGTTCGAGACGTTCGCGCGGCGCCTGCCGAACGGACGTCGGTACGGCATCGTCGCCGGCACCGGCCGGCTGCTCGAGCTCATCCGCGATTTCCGGTTCACGGATGCCGAACTCGACTGGCTGCGGGAGCATGACGTCGTGCGCGCGCCCACCCTCGACTGGCTGGCCGACTACTCGTTCAGCGGCAACGTCTGGGGGTACCAGGAGGGCGAAGCCTACTTCCCGGGCTCGCCGTTGCTGGTGGTGGACGGCACCTTCGCGGAAGCCGTCATCCTGGAGACGCTCGTCCTGAGCACTCTCAACTACGACACGTCGGTCGCCAGCGCGGCCGCACGGATGGTCTCCGTGAGCCTCGGGCGTCCGATCGCCGAGATGGGCTCCCGGCGCGCGAACGAACACGCGGCGGTCGCCGCTGCCCGCGCGGCGTACATCGCCGGCTTCGCGTCGACCAGCAACCTCGAGGCCGGGCGCACCTGGGGCATCCCGACCATGGGCACGGCGGCGCATGCCTTCACCCTGCTCCATGACACCGAGGAAGACGCTTTCCGCGCCCAGGTCGACGCCTTCGGGAGCGCCACAACCCTGCTCGTGGACACGTACGACATCTCCCGCGGCATCGAACTGGCCGTGCGGGTGGCCGGCACCGGGCTGGGCGCCATCCGCATCGACTCCGGGGACCTGCCGACCGTGGCGGCCGCCGCCCGCGCGCAACTCGACTCGCTCGGCGCCGTGAACACGACAATCACCGTCACCAGCGACCTCGACGAATACGCGATAGCCGCTCTCTCCGGTTCCCCGGTCGACGCGTTCGGCGTGGGCACGTCCGTTGTCACCGGGTCGGGAGCGCCGGCGGCGGGAATGGTCTACAAGCTCGTCGCCCGGCGGGATGACGCCGGACCGTGGATGTCCGTGGCCAAGACCTCGATCGGCAAGGTGTCGGTGGGGGGACGCAAGAACGCCGTGCGCCTGCTCGACGGGGGCGGCACCGCGCGCGAGGAGGTCATCCTGGTCGGTGCCGAGCCGTCCGGCGACGTCGACGACGCCCAGCGCGAGGGCGTGGAACGGGGGCTGCTCGTGCCGTTCATCACCGATGGCGAGGTCGACGAACGGTACGTGGGAGCCTCGGGCACGCAGCGGGCCAGGGCGCACAACGCCTCCGTGATGCAGGAACTGCCGATCGAGGCGTTCCGGCTGGGGCGCGGCGAGGCCGTCATCCCCACCTCGTACCGGTAGCCGGGTGCGGCGTTACTTGGCCTTCATCTTTTCGTAGATGGCCTTGCAGGTCGGGCAGACCGGGAACTTCTCCGGGTCGCGCCCCGGCAGCCACTTCTTGCCGCACAGCGCGCGCACCGGCTTGCCGGTCATGGCCGATTCAAGGATCTTGTCCTTGGGCACGTAGTGCGAGAAGCGCTCGTGGTCGCCCGGTTCAATCTGTTCCTGCTTGATGAGCTCCTCGAGCTCACGATCCAGCGTCGACGTTCCGCCGCCGGGCTGGCCTGGTTCTGCGATGCTCGCGCGAAAGTCAGTCATGCGCCCAGTCTAAAACAGCCGCGAGGCTGTGGCCATGCGTGCGGCGTCGGGTCAGGCACGAAGCGCCGAGGCGAGGATCTCGGGACCGCGGCGTTCGAAGGTGCGCGCGCCCAGCCAGACACCCGCGACGAGGGCGCTGACACCGATGCCGAGGCCCCAGAACAGGGCCGGCAGATGCCAGACGGGATCGGAGAAGATTCCCAGCAGACCCATGATGATCGCCGGCAGCGACAGCAAGATCGCGCCGATGAAGGTGAGCGACTGGATCAACGCAGCCGTGGTATCCGACGATTGCGGCTGGGAGAACGGGCTGTCGCCCGGCTTCGTGGCCGGGTACGGGAAGCGGGCGGAGGTGAAGCTGGAGAACCCGAGGCCCGACAGCAGGATGCTGGTGCTCACGCCGAGCATCGACGGGAGCACGCTCCAATCGCCGTGCAGGAAGATGCTGATGGCGGATCCGAATCCGATCAGCGGAATACCGACGAGGAGCACCGGGATGAGCCGGCCGACCCGGTCGGCGGTTCCCCGGGTGCCCGACACCACGTGCAGCCAGACGGCGGTGCTGTCGAAGGCGACGTCGTTGTGCGTCGCCCAGCCCAGGAACACGCACATCAGCGGCACCGGCAGGAGGGCCAGGTATTCGCCGGGGACTCCGGCGATCGACAGCGGTATGACGGCCAGCACGGGCACGACGGGGATCATCACCAGCGAGACCCAGTAGCGGGAGTCACGACCCCAGTAGGTGAGGCTGCGCGCGGCAATCGCCCCGACGGAGTTCGGCGGCAGGCGATCGAACCAGCCGAGTCCACCGTAGTTCCTGACCTGCGCCTCGCGTCCGGGTGTGACGAGCATCTTCGCCACCAGCGCCTGCCAGGCAAGCCAGAGCAGATAGACCACGGCAGCGGCAATGAGCAGCTTGAGGAACGCGGCGCCCCACTGCCCCGTCGCGGCATCTCCCGGCACCGACCAGCCGGCTCCCAGGGGCGTCCAGCCGAGGATGCCGCCGAGGCCGCCGAGCACCGCGACGCCGTCCCGACCCCAGTCGACATTGAGCAGGAGGATGACCAGGGGCGAGATCATGACGAGGAGGAGCACTCCGAGAATTCCGGTGAACTCCCGCGACCGTCGTGTGGCCAGCAGGAATGCCGCGATCGACCTGCTCACTCTGGCGGCCAGGGTGCAGGTCGCCAGCAGCAGCGCAGCGGCGACCAGCGCGAGCAGCGTCTCCATGACTCCGCGGGACCAGGTCACCACCGTGCCGAGCAGCACGATCGTGAGCACGATCGCCGGCACCCCGAGGAGCGCGGACACCGCCAGGCCCAGCGACAGCCGGCGATTCGGGATGCCGAGCACGGCGAACGCGCGCGGGTCCATGCTGTCGTCCACACCGAAGACCAGCGGCACCAGGAAGAAACCGAGCACGACCAGGGACCCGGCGACGATCATCCCGTCGCGCACCAGGGCCGCATCGCCCACAGAACGCAGGCCGACCAGCACGACGACAATTCCCACCGCCAGGGCCAGCCCGTAGAGGAGGCCCACCGCGATCCCCACGACCTGCCAGGGACTACGCCGGAAGAGATTGGCGAGCAGCCGGAGTTTCAGTCCGAGAAACTGTGCAACCATTCCATGCCTTCCACAACCTTGCGCCCACCGGCCAGCTCGACGAATCGCTCCTCGAGCGTCTTCGCACCGCGAACCTGGGCGATGGTGCCGGCGGCGAGCACCTTTCCGTGCACAATGATCGCGACATGGTCGCAGACCCGCTGGATCAGGTCCATGCCGTGGCTGGAGATCACGACGGTGCCGCCGCTGGCCACGTATTTCTGCAGGATTTCGGTGACGTTGACCGCCGAGACCGGATCGACTGACTCGAACGGTTCATCGAGAACGAGCACGCGGGGAGAGTGGATCATGGCGCAGGCAAGCGCGATCTTCTTCGTCATGCCGGCGGAGTAGTCGGCGACCAGCCGGTTGAGCGCGTCTTCGAGGCCGAAGGCGGCCGCGAGGTCCGCGGACCGCAGCCGCACGGTCTCGGCGTCGAGTCCGCGAAGGATCCCGGAGTAGTACAGAAGCTGGGCCCCGGTGAGCCGGTCGAAGAGGCGCAGGCGGTCGGGCAGCACTCCGATGATCCGCTTGGCCTGGACCGGGTTTTTCCACACGTCGACGCCGTTCACGCGGATGGATCCCGAGTCCGGGCGGAGCATGCCGGTGATCATCGACAAGGTCGTCGTCTTGCCGGCGCCGTTCGGACCAACGATGCCGTAGAACGAGCCGGCTCGCACCTCGAGGCTGATGTCGGACACCGCAACGTTCTGCCCGAAGCGTTTGACCAGGCCGGATGCGTCAATCACGACCGGCGCTGCTTCCAGTGCGGATGCTGCTGACGGCGCTGCGGCCGGCGCGGCCACCGGCTTGCGCGCGTCGCTGGGCTTCTGGCTGCGAGCGGGGGCGGGACGGCCTGCGGCCGGGAGTGTCCTGGCCCGCTCGACGTCCGGGGCGGACACGGCGGGCGCAGCCTCGACCGGCACCGACACGGCGGCGGACTCGGCGACAGTGTGTCCGCCGTCGGATACGAGCGCGGCGGCGGTTGCGGCGGCTGACGTCGCCGCGGCCGTCGTCGTCGTCGCAGACTTCGCCGCCGCAGACTTCGCGGCTGCCGACCTGGCGGCGGTCGACTTGGCGGCGGCGGACCTGGCGGCGGCGGATTTGGCGGCCGTCGACTTTGCCGCGGCCGACCTGGCGGCTGTCGATTTGGCGGCCGTGGAGCGCGCCGCGCCGGTCTGTGCCGCCGCGTCCGACTTCGCCGCGGCGGTCCTGGCCGCACTCGTCCGGGCGGCGGTCTGCGCAGCGGTCGACTTCGCCGCCGGGGGCTTGGCAGCAGGCGGCTTGGCAGCGGCCGGGCGGGTCGCTTTCGGTGCTGCCGGGCGACTCCCGGAGGTGGACGTCGAGGCGGACGTCTCGGTGGACGTCTGGCTACCGCTCACGGCGCCGCTGGCGGGCTTCCGAACCGGAGGCTTGCGCACGGTTTTCGCCTTGTCGACGAGGGGCGCGGTTGCCGCGGCATCCGTCGACGGCCGCTTCCCGAGGGACGACTCAACGGCCGCCGCGCGGGAGGCGGAGGCCGTCTCTTCGGGCTCAGAGTCGGGCGTCAGGGGAGTCACCTCGCTAACCTACCAAGGACCGTCTGGACACGTGCGATCGATCCGAAATCAGTGCCGCCAACCTGTGAAAATCCTCCACGAACCACCACAAAACCGACACACGGGCCGGGGCAGGGTTCCCTCCGCGAGGGGCGACGCGGTACACTGACGTTGGCATAATGGTGTGTCTTAACGTGAACTTATGGGTGAACCGCAGGCAAACTTTCGACTTGAGAGTGCTGTGCCGCGGTCATCTACCCCCGTTTTGAGGAGATAATCGTGACCACCCAGGTAGTCATTCTTGCAGCAGGCATGGGCAGCCGCCTCGGCCGCTCGCTGCCCAAGCCCCTGACCGAGCTCAGCGACGGCCGCACGATCATGCAGCAGCAGTTCGACAACATCGCGCACGCTTTTGGCTCCAGGGCCAAGGTCACGATCGTTGTCGGCTACAAGCTCGAGCACATCATCGAAGCGTTCCCGCAGGCATCCTTCGTCTACAACGAGCAGTACGACCAGACGAACACGTCGAAGAGCCTCATGCGCGCCTTGCAGGCATCCGCTCCCGGCGGCGTGCTGTGGATGAACGGCGACGTCGTCTTCGACCCGGCCATCCTCGACCGCGCGGCCGCCATGATGGCCCGCGACCAGTCCTTCGTCATGGTCAACACCGACAAGGTCTCTGACGAGGAAGTCAAGTACACGACGAGCGCCGAGGGCTACATCAAGGAGCTCTCCAAGACCGTGAAGAACGGTCTGGGCGAGGCCGTCGGCATCAACTACATTTCCGCCAAGGACAAGGCGATGCTTCTTCGCCACCTCGCCAAGGTCGGCGACCAGGACTACTTCGAACGCGGAATCGAGCTGGCGATCGAGAAGAACCGACTCCTCGTCGAGCCCGTCGACATCTCCGACTTCTACGCCGTCGAGGTCGACTTCGCCGAAGACCTGGAGCGCGCAAACCTCTTCGTCTAGTCAACCGCGGCACGAGATCTGAAATAGGACGGGTGCAACCGGGCGAACAGCCCGGCTGCACCCGTCTTTCACGTCTTCCGTTCGGGGGCCGGGGCGGGCGCCCCTACGATAGACCGCGTGAGTAGTTACGCCGAAGTGCGCCCCGAGCAACGCACCCCGTTCGCGCGATACCGCCATTCGCTCTGGCTGCTCACCCAGCGTGACCTGCGGGTGCGCTACTCCACCTCGGTGCTTGGCTACTTCTGGTCCATACTCGACCCGCTCGTGATGGCCGGCATCTACTGGTTCGTCTTCACCCAGGTCTTCGACCGCACGGTTGGCAACGATCCGTACATCGTCTTCCTGCTCGCCGCGCTCCTGCCGTGGATGTGGTTCAACGGGGCGATCTCCGACTGCACGAGAGCGTTCCTGCGCGAGGCGAAGCTCATCCGTTCCACACGGATACCGCGCACGATCTGGGTCAACCGACTCGTGCTGTCCAAGGGCATCGAGTTCCTGGCATCCGTTCCGGTGCTGGTGATCTTCGCGGTGGCCTACGGCGCCCCCGTGACCCAGGGCATATTCCTCTTTCCGCTCGCCATCCTGATCCAGACGGTGCTCACGGCCGGAATCGGGCTCATGGTCGCGCCGCTGGTCGTGTTTTTCCGCGACCTCGAACGCGCCATCAAGCTCGTGCTGCGCTTCCTCTTCTACGCGTCCCCGATCATCTACGCCACGAGCGACCTTCCGTCCGGGCTGCAGCTCTGGGCCGCCTTCAACCCGCTCAGCGGACTGTTCAGCCTCTACCGCGCCACGTTCTTCCCGGAACAGGTCGACTGGTTCGTGGTCGGCGTGAGCGCCGTGATGTCGCTGGTCTTCCTCGCCCTCGGCCTGTTCGTCTTTGCACGCACGGAGCGCGCCGTATTGAAGGAGATCTAGTGGCGGCCCCCGTGATCGCACTGACCGATGTCGGAATCCGGTTCCGCCGGAATCGGCGCGGACGTCGAAACTTCAAGGATCTCTTCGCCGGCCGGAAGCGCCGCAGCCGCCCGGGCGAGTTCTGGGCGTTGCGCCATGTCTCGTTCACGGTGCAGCGCGGGGAAGCGATCGGTGTCGTCGGCCGGAACGGCCAGGGCAAGTCGACGCTGCTCAAACTCGTCACCGGCGTCGTGCTGCCCGACGAGGGCACCGTGCACGTCGTCGAGGGCGTGGCTCCGCTGATCGAGATCACCGGCGGATTCGTGGACGACCTCAGCGTGCGCGACAACGTCTACCTGACCGCCGGTCTTCACGGCATGACCCGCAAGCAGATCGACTCGCGCTTCGATGACATCATCGAGTTCGCGGAGATCGCGGACTTCATCGACACCCCCTACAAGCACCTCTCGAGCGGGATGAAGGTACGCATCGCCTTCGCTGTCATCTCACGCCTCGAGGAGCCCATCCTCCTGGTCGACGAGGTGCTCGCCGTCGGAGACAAGGCGTTCCGCGAGAAGTGCTACCGGCGCATCGAGGAACTGCTCGCCGGCGGACGCACGCTCTTCTTCGTCTCGCACAACGAACGCGACCTGCGCCGGTTTTGCACACGCGGTCTCTACCTCGACAAGGGCGACCTCGTTCTCGACGCGTCCATCACTGAGGTGCTCGTCCGCTACAACGCCGACTACGGCATCAAACCAGCCTGACCTCGCCCCGCGGTCCGGCCGGGGTGCGGCGCGCAGCCCGGCCCGGCGTCTCCTCCACAAGGGCCGCCCCCACCGCCTTGCCACCGCATCCGCCGGCCGGCGCCGCGGGACGCGCCGGCACGTCGGATGCCGCCGCTACCGTGACCGCCATGACAGCCAACGACAAACAACGGGTGCGACGCCTCTCCTCGACTCCCCTGGCCATGGCCTACCGCGTGCCCTGGCGCGTGGACCGGCGTCACGCCCCCACCTACCTCCTGGTCAATGCCGGGCCCGAGCCACTCTGGGGCGTGTCCGCGAGCATCGTCGGCGCGGCCGTTATGGGCGCCTCCGCGCCGCGGCGACTGCTCCCCGGCGAGGCTCTCCCCGTCACGGTTCGCGGCCGCGAGATCGCACGGGACACCGTGCTTGTCATGCGCTGGTTCCGGCCGTGCGGTGACGAGTACCTGTGGCGGGTGAGCTTCTAGCCGCGTCCCCGGCGCGCCCGGGCTTCCTGCTCGCGCCGGAAGTCCAGGGCCGTGTAGCTGTCGCGAGTGGGCGGCAATTGCTCGTCCGTGAGCCCGACGAGCAACTCGCTCGGCTCCAGGCCGAGAACGACGGCCAGCCGGATGAGGGTGTGAAAGGTCGGGTTTCCGTGGCCGCGGTCGATGCGCGCGTAGTTGGACACGTTCAGCCCGGCGAGGTGAGCCACCGTCTCCTGGTTCAGGGAGAGGGCGAGCCGCCGTTCGCGAAGCCGGAGCCCCAGGATCCGGGACGCTTCAGATTTCGGCTCAGGCATCCCTCATGTTTAGTTGCACGGTTTCTTGGGCACCAGATTGTGTAGGCGCAGGGCTTATATACGTGACGAGTCTTGACAGGCTCGACCACCGGAGGGGTCTCGCCCACCGGGGGCGCATGCGTAAACTCGAGGGACGACCATGGAGGGATGCGCAATGGCCAGGAAAGCGAAACCGATCATTTCGGAAACGGGCGGGACGCCCATGGGCGGGCAACTGCCGTCCGGGGTCGCCAAGGGGTTCGACCGCCTGATGGCGATCCATCGCCCGGCGGTGCTCGCTCACATCCGTGACATCCGTCGCCGTAACCCCGGCGCGACCCCCGATCAACTCATCGTGATCCTCGAGCGGCGCTACCTGACCGCGGTCACGACCGGGGGCGCCGCCGTTGGCGCAACCGCCGTCATCCCGGGAGTCGGTACCGGCATCACACTGGCCCTTTCCGGCGTGGAGACGGCCGGGTTCCTCGAAGCGACGGCCCTCTTCGCGCAGTCGGTCAGCGAGGTGCATAACATCGCCATCGAGGACCCGGACCGCGCTCGCGCGCTGGTGATGACCATGATGCTCGGCCGTGAGGGTTCGGATCTCGTACGCCAGCTCGCCGGGCAGTTCTCCGGAGGCGGAACCGCCAGGACCGCGTACTGGGGGGAATTGGTCACCACCAGCATGCCGCGCGCGATCCTCGGGCCGCTCACCGACCGACTGAAGAGCGCGTTCATCAGGCAGTTCGCGGCCAAGGGCGGCGCAAGCCTGATTGGCAAGGCTGTTCCGTTCGGGATCGGCGCCGTCATCGGCGGGGTCGGCAACCGCATCCTGGGCCGGAAGGTCGTGCTGTCCTCCCGCCTGGCCTTCGGGCAGCCCCCTCAGCATTACCGCCAGGAGCTTGACCCTCGTGTGCGCGAGATCACGGTCGGTGCCGGCCGGATGGCCCAGCTCGGCCAGGGCGCGCGCTCGGCGCTGCCGCGGGCCCTGCAGCGGCGGAAGCCTGTCCCGCACGCGGACCTCATGCCCGAACCGCCCGCCGGACCGGTGGTCCCGATTCCGCCGACCGGTGGCTGAGGCGGCCGGGGCGGCTGGGGCGGCTGGGGCGGCTGAAACGACTGTGGCGGCTGACTAGGCCGCGTCGCTGCCCTCGGTGTCTTCGCTGGCGTCTTCGCTGGCGTCTTCGCTGTTGCCGTCGCTGCCCTCGAGCATTCCTCGCTCGTCGACGACTTCCGGTTCGCCCGCGTGCAGCGCGGCGAACCGCTCCCACTCGTCCATCAGGTGCTGCACCGCGGCGTGGAACCGGGCCGTGGCCGCTCCCGGCGTGGTGTCGCCGAAGTAGCGCTGCACCCACACAGCAAGGCGCGCCTCGGCCGTCGGGTCGTGCGTCAGTCGATCCACGTCAGCCACGATGTCGGCGGCATCGGCGGAGTGCAGCCACTCGCAGTCGGACAGGTAGCCGCTCGTGTCGATTTGCGCGACCGGGTTCAGCGGCCGGGTCACCATGAGCGGCTTGCCCGTGGCGAGCCGATCGTAGACCATCGCTGAGATGTCGACGATGGCGACATCGGCCGCCGAGAGCTGCCAACCCAGGTCTGCCCCGGTGTCGTAGATGTGCTGGGCCGAGGAATCGCGGCCGTTGGCCGCCTCGATCGACGCGATGATCTGTTTGTTCGCCGCCGCGTAGACGGGATCGATGACGCCGCTGCGGGGGTGCGGGCGGTAGATGACGCGGTGCCGTCCGGTGCCGAGCAGCGCCGACACGAGGGCGACGCCGTGCGTCGCGATGGAGCCGTAGGCGGCCGCGGGGCGGTCGCCTTCCCAGGTCGGGGCGTAGAGAACCACCTGGCGCTCATCCGGCGCGTAGGGCAGCTCACCGGTGAAGTAGTCGGCCTGGGGCCGCCCGATCTTGATCGCCCGCTTATCGAAGTCGTAGTCCCACAGCACCTTGTTCAACCGCGCAAGCGCGGCATCGCCGGCCACGAACGAGTAGTCATACGCCTTGAACTGGTTCGTGACCATGTACATCTTGTCGCTCTCACCGTGATTGATGAAAACGTGCCAGCGGCGCCCATAGCGCATCATCTGGAAGTTCCTGGCGTTCTGGTTGACGTAGAAGACGATGCGGATGTCCTGCTCCGCGATCACGCTTTCCAGCTCGGAAACCTTGCGCACGTGGGCAACCGGGAGGGGCGACTCCTCCAGGAGCGTGAGGGTGCCGCCGCCGGTACGGCTCAGCACGAGCACCGGCCAGGTCTCGGCCAGCCTGGCGAGCGGCTTGTACCACTGGCGCATCTGGTACATGTTGACCGGGCCGTCGGCGAAGTACACGGCGATCTTGAAGTGGTTCACCGGTAATTCCACACCGGCCTCGCGTCGTTCCCGCAGCAAACGCGACACCTTGCGGGACGAAACGGCGTCCTTGACCAGCTTGAACGCAAGCTTGATGTCTTTTTTGATACCCACGTTTCCAGCCTACCCAGCCTGCGGCGGCGAAAAGTCAGACGACAGGAGGGCGCCCGGCCAGCGTCATGCGCCAGAGCGTGCGGGCGGACAGGGGACGGTGCTCCCCCGGGTCGGTCGCCCATCCTTCACGCCAGCCCTCGAACCATGCGGTCAGGGCCGGCCTGTTGCGTGCCCAGCGCAGCACCTGGATGGCGGTCCACGACCCGACGTAGATCGGAATGAAGAAAGCAGGCAGGTTGCGGCGCGCCAGCCACACCCGGTTGCGAGCGTTGAGCCGGTAGTACTCGGCGTGCCTGGTGGGGTGCATCACGGGGTGATTCGCCTCGAGGTCGCCGGCGTACCAGACGCGGAGCCCCTGGTCCCAGACGCGCCAGGCCAGCTCGATGCCCTCGTGGGCGTAGAAGAACGGCTCTGCCCAGCCGCCGGTCGCGTCGAAGACGGCGCGCGGCATCAGCACGGCGCCCTCCCAGACGGAGAACACGTTGCTGGAGTGAGTTGCCTGGCCCTTGAGGATGCGCGGGATCCACCGCCGGGGCGAGCCGGGGTCCTCGGGATCGACGACCCGGGGCTGCAGCAGGCCGATGCTCGGGTCGGCGCGGAGTTTGTCGATCGCCTCGATCAGGAAGTTCGGGTCGGGAATGCTGGCATCGTCGTCAAGGAAGAACAGGAACTCGCCGCTGACCTGGGAAACCCCGCGGTTGCGGCCGGCCGGGATGCCGAGGTTCGTCGGCAGCCCAAGGGAGGTGACCTCCTTGGGCAGGCCGGTCGGCTGCCAGCCGTTGCCGACGCAGACGATGTCGAGGTGCACCCCCTGCTGGGCCAGCAGGCTGCGGATGCCGCGGTCCAGGTCATCCGGCCGCGTTCCCTGCGTAAGCACGACGACACCGACGGTGGGTGTCGAGTTCGCGGCCGGAGTGTTCCGGCTAGGAGCGGACACGCTTGGAGGCCATGATTGCGACGAAGTGGCCGATGAGCGCCAGGAAGGCAAGCGGGACCAGGGCGATCAGCACGGCGCGGTCGACCAGCGGCTGGCCGGCGAAGAGGCCCACGAGGGCGGCGACGAAGATCAGCATGGTCAGCTCGACCGAGTGGTACAGCCGGTGGAAGGGCAGGAAGCGGGCCAGGCGACGGAGTTTCACGAGGGTGCCGGAGGTGGGCGCCTTCTCCCCGTGTGTGTCGGCGAGCTTCGTCAGGCCGGCGTTGGCCCGGGCGACGTGGACCATGTCGTTGAGCGCCTTGTTCAACACGATGATGAGCGCCAGCAGGACTCCGAGGGTCGTCCAGAGGAAATCCGCCGGGGCCTCGAACGGGTACGCGGCCGCACGGATGCCGAGGGCAATCGGGATCAGCGCCTCGGTGCTGTAGTGGCCGACCTTGTCGAGGAAGACGCCGGCGGGCGAGGACGTCTTGCGCCAGCGGGCGACCTCGCCGTCGCTGCAGTCGATGAGCATCTGCAGCTGCCCGAGAACGAGGGCGAGCAGGGCCCCCCAGATTCCGGGGATGAGGAGTGCGGCCGCGGTCGACCAGCCGACCAGGATCATCAGGCCGGTCACGCCGTTGGCCGAGATAGGAGTCTTCAGCAGCATCCACGTGACATACGGAGAGAGATCGCGCAGGTAGAGCGAAGCCGTCCAGTGTTCGGCGTTGGCACGCAGTCGAACCTCGGGCGGTTGCGCAACGGCGCGGAGCTCGGCGATGGAGGAGGGCCGTGCCGCCGCCGGGGTGCCTGGCGTCATAGTTACCTTCCCGCGTGTGCGGTGATGTTGCTCGTGAGTTTGAGGTAGCCGAGCACGAAGCCGACGCCCCAGCAGAAGTGGATGCACGGCAAGACTACGAGAAACCAGAGGGCAGCACGAAACCCGTCGGGGCGCGTCACCGCGATCGTGGCCACCAGCACGAAGACGAGGTAGACGGTGGGCATGACGAAACCGAGCAGCATCCACGGTGCGGTGCCCGCGATGAGCTGCACGAGCCCGGCGATTCCGAGCAGCAGCCCGATGGTCACACCGACGACCATGACGGGTGGCACGAAGTAGCGGAGGCCGTTGGACTCGGGGAAGCGCCGTGCGAGTTCTCCGCGCCACAGCCCGGTCGACAGCATCTGGCGGGCCAGGCGGGACAGGCTGGGTCGGGGGCGGTAGAGCACCTTGAGCCGGGGAGTGAACCACACCGAGCCGCCGGATTCGCGCAGGCGTCGGTTGAGTTCCCAGTCCTGGCCGCGCTTGATGCTCTCGTCGAACAGGCCGACGCTGAGGATGCTTTCGCGTCGGAAACAGCCGAGGTAGACGGTGTCCGCCTCGCCCTCTTTTCCGCCGACGTGGAACGGTGTGCCGCCCAGGCCGACGCGCGTGCCGTAGGCGCGGGCGACGGCTTTCTGGAAGGCGGTGACTCCCTGGGCGTCCATGATGCCGCCCACGTTGGCCGCGCCGGTGCGCTGGAGGGTCTCCACGGCGATGCGTGCGTAGTCAGGGGGCAGCACGGAGTGCGCGTCGACACGGATCACGACCGGGTAGTGCGATGCGCGGATCGCGGTGTTGAGGCCCGCCGGGGTTGACCCGACCTCGTTCGTGACCACCTGGATGCGCGGGTCGATCGCCGCCATCTCTTCGACGAGTTCGGTGGTCCCATCGATGCTCGGGCCGAGGGCCAGGGTGACTTCGAACGGGCCCTGGTAGTCCTGCCGGAGGAGGCTGTCGACGGCGGCGCGCACATGCGAGGCCTCGTTCAGCACGGGCATCACATAGGACACGCCGACGAGCAGTTCGTCTGCGTTCTGGGGCACCGGGCTGGCCGTCTTTCCGTTTGTGGGGCGGGTCGCTAGAGCCTATCAGGCACCGTATTTCACCCGGGGATGTGCGGACGCGACTGCGCCGCCGGTGTTGAGCCGGCGGCGCAGTCGCGTGGGAAGGAGCGATCGATCAGCTTGTGAGCTCACCAACCGTGACGGACACGGTGACCGCCTTGCCGTCGCGCACGTAGGTGAGCTTGGCATCGGCCCCCGCGGCGAGGGCGCGCACCTGGGCCGTCAGGTCGTTGGCATCGGTGATCGGCACCCCGTTGAAGTTGGTGACGACGTCACCCGACTTCAGGCCGGCCTTGTCGGCTGCGCCTCCGGAGGAGATCTCCTTGATGAGCGCGCCGACGGTCGCGCTGTCGGCGTCGCTGCTCGCACTCGTGACCGAGGCGCCGAGCAACCCGTGGGTTGCCTTGCCGTCGGCGATGAGCTCTTCGGAGATGCGCTGGGCCAGGTTCGACGGGATGGCGAACCCGACGCCGATGCTGCCGGCCGCGGCGGCGGCGCCTCCGCCGGCGTTGGCGATGGCCACGTTGATCCCGATCAGCTGGCCCTTGCCGTTGAGCAGCGCGCCGCCCGAGTTGCCGGGGTTGATCGCGGCATCCGTCTGGATGACGGGCAGGGAAATGCTGCCACCCGACTGGCCGGACTGCGGCTGCTGGCTACCGTCCTCGTTCGGGATGTCGAAGTTCCAGAAGTCGAACGGGTTCTGGCCGTCGTTCTGGTCCGGCGTGGCCTCTTCGGTCTTCGGCGCGGCGGAGGAGGCGACCGTGATGCTGCGGTTGAGCGCGCTCACAATCCCGTTTGTCACGGTGCCGGCCAGCCCCAGCGGTGCGCCGATGGCGATCGCCGTGTCGCCGACGTTGAGCTCGGCCGAATCGGCCCAGTCGATCGCCTTGAGCCCCGAAGCGTCGGTCAGCTTGATGACCGCGAGGTCGGAGACCGGGTCGGTACCGACCAGGGTCGCCTTGTACAGCTTGCCGTCCTGGCCGGTCACCGAAATCTTCGCGTCGGCCACGGCACCGTCGAGGGTCACGACGTGCGTGTTCGTGAGCACGTAGCCGTCTTCGCTGAGGATGACGCCGGAGCCCGTGCCGCCGGCGCTGCCGCTGGCCACGCTGATCGTGACGACGCTCGGCGATGACTTTGCGGCCACCGCGGTGATTTCGTTAACGCTTTCGCTGTTGTTGACGACGACGTTTCCGGGTCCCTCGGCCCGGCTGACCGGCACGCCGCTGCCCTGCTGGGTCAGGACCAGCGCGGTTACGCCGGCACCGGATGCGCCGCCGACGAGGGCGCCGATGGCCAGGGCCGCGATCAGGGCGACGCTCCCCTTGCGTCGCTCCTTCGGCGGGGCGGAGCCGAGCTGTTCGGTCGGGTAGTCGCCGGGGTATGCGGCGGTCGCCTGGGCCTGCGGCGCGCCCTGGACACCGGGGCCCGCGGCGCCGGGCACCGGGAACGGGCGTCCGAACGCATCGGTGCCGTAGGACTCGGTCGGACCGGTCTCGTTGAATTTGGGGGCCGTGGGGGCCGAGGGGGCCGGGACCTCGGGCGTGCCGTTGCCGCCGGATGCCTGCGGCTGGGCCGGCGGAGCATCCGTCACGGGAGGCGCGACGGGCGCGGCCTCGACGCGCGCCGACCCGGCGGGCTCTGGGGCCTTCGGCTGGTCTGGAGTGCTGCCTGGTTCTTCAGTGCTGTCGGTCATGGTGTGCTCCTTCCAAGCGTTGCCAGCTTTGCGCCCGAACCTGAACGTTTTATATGCACAGACTGAGAGCGTCCCATGACGAGGCCGTGACCTTACCCGGGGTGGCGCAGCTGCGTTCGGTCAGCAGCCGGGGCCGCTCGGGTTGCGGGTGCACTCCCGATCGACCAGCACGGTTCTCGCTGTGCCGGCGCGGGCGGTGATCGGGTTAGCCGGCACGGCCAGCGTACCCCCAATGCCCCGCCACGGCTGGCCCGCGAAACGGTACTGGGCCGAGTAGTCGACAGTGAGCGCGATGACGAAATCCCCGGCATCGAGGTAGGTGTGGCTGGTCGCCGTTTCCGAGAACTCGGGCAGGTGCAGATCGGCCCAGCTGGCCCCGCCCGTGGCCGAACCGCCCGTCGCTCCGTCGCCGTAGGCCCAGCGGTAGCCCGCGGGCGTGAACCTCACCTCGGCGGGGAACCCGAGCAGCAGGCCCGACCTGGTGTGCGCGGATGCCGCGGCGAAGAAGTTGGTGGGGAGCCCGATCACGGTCCAGCCGTTGGGTTCCATCCCCTGGGTCGGGACGACGGGCCGGAAGTTCACCAGGTCGCTCATGCTCACCACGAGGCTCGGGTCGCAGGGCGATCCCGGCGTGCAGTTGACGAAGAAGGGGTCCCGCACGATCACCAGCGGGTCCGCTACGTTGACGGTGCCCTGGTCGCCGTTCTGGCCGGGGTTCTCATCGGTCTGGGCCCCTCCGTCGGCCCCGGGAGGCGCTCCACCGCCTCCGCCGGAGTTGCTGTCGAATCCTGCCGACAGGTCCACCCCGCCGTGGTCGAACACGCCATTGGCTTCCGGGCAACTGAGGGTGGCCTGTTCGAATTTCCCGCAAGTGGCGGCCGCAGCACCTGTTACCGGGCCGGAGAGCAGCCCGGCAGACACGAACCACGTCGCAGCAACGATAAGGAGCACTCTTCGCTTCAACAAAAGTTGCCGCCCTCCCACACGCCGCGATAACCCAGAATCAACGAGTTGTCACCCATCTCAAATCGCACCTCGAAGGGCGTGATGGGCTTTCTCGACGGTGAAACAAGCGTCGCTCCCGTGGCATCAACCACGTCCAGGCCGGATACGTCTTCGCAGATGTAGAGCGAGATCAAGGCACCCGAAGATTCGATGCTCTGAACACCCGACACCTTAAAAGTGGTCGACCCAACGCTGTGCGCGCCCTCCGCGGCGTATCCAGCAAAACCCTGCAATTCTGAGTTCAATAGATCGTCAGCTACGAAAGTTGCGATTCGCTCGGGATCCTTGCCTCCATCACCTGTAATCGCATCGCTAGTCTCCAGGTACGCGGCGTAGGCCTTCTTGGCAGCGGCGAGTGCTTCCTCGTCTGACGCGAAGACCGGGGCATCCGTGGCGGCGGCCGTGTGGCTGGGAACGGGAGTCGGCGCCGGGGCACACGCGGCGAGCGCCGGCAGCGCGAGCATCACCGTGGCGCACACGGCGAGTAGGTGATGGGACTGAGTCCGCATGCGCTCACGCTAGGGCAGAAGCCCACCGCAGCGCGCGATCTATCCACAGGGTCCGAGACACGAGGCGACGACACATGTCGTAGCTTGGACCCATGCAGGTGACACGATGACGATTCCCGGCGGCTGGCAGCGCACGGCCCGCGGGGCCGGACTTCTCGCCGATGACGGCAGCGTCACCGCGAGCATCTTTGCCGAGATGAGCGCCCTGGCCGGTCGAACCGGAGCCATCAACCTCGGCCAGGGTTTCCCCGACGAGGATGGGCCAACCGAAGTACTCGAGGCCGCCCGGCAGGCGATCGCCGACGGAATCAACCAGTACCCGCCGGGGCGCGGCATGCCGGTGCTCCTCGAGGCCATCGCCCGGCACCAGCACCGGTTCTACGGCCTCACCGTCGACCCCGGATCCGAAGTACTCGTGACCGCCGGCGCGACCGAGGCGCTCGCCGCCACGATGCTCGCGCTCCTCGGGCCGGGCGACGAGGTCGTCACGTTCGAGCCGTTCTTCGACGCCTACGGCGGACTGATCGCGCTCGGCGGGGGCATCCATCGCACGGTGCGGCTGCGTGCCCCCGATTTCCAGCCCGACCTGGATGAGCTTCGCGCCGCCGTCACCGACCGCACCCGCCTCATCGTCGTGAACAACCCGCACAACCCGACCGGCGCGATCTTCCCCCGGGAGACGCTCGAGCTCATCGTGGAACTCGCCCACCGGCACGACGCGATCATCGTCACCGACGAGGTCTACGAGCACCTCACCTTCGGCGAGCCCCACGTGCCCGTTGCGACCCTGCCCGGGGCGAGGGAGCGCACCATCTCGATCTCCTCGGGCGGCAAGACGTTCAACACCACCGGCTGGAAGATCGGCTGGCTCACCGCGCCCGCCCCATTGGTGACGGCGATCCTGGCGGTCAAGCAGTTCCTCACCTACGTCAATGGGGCGCCGTTCCAGCCGGCGATCGCCACGGGCCTCGACCTGCCCGATACCTTCTTTGCCGGAATCGCGGCGGACCTCAGGGCCAAGCGCGACGTTCTGGCTCGCGGGCTGACGGCCGCGGGGTTCGGCATCACCGTGCCGCAGGGGTCTTATTTCATCGTCGCGGATGCCACGCCGCTGGGCTACCCGGATGGCGCGGACTTCTGTCGCCGGCTGCCCGATCTCGCCGGGGTCGTCGGGATTCCGATCTCGGCCTTCTGCTCCCCGGAACACCGGGCCGAGTACGCGTCGCTCGTGCGCTTCGCGTACTGCAAGAAGCCGGACCTGCTCGAACGGGCCGCTGCCCAGCTTTCCGGGATCTCGCGGCGTTCCGCCCACTGAGTTGCGGACAAAGTACCTTCACCAGAGAAATGAAGGTGCGATGTCCGCAACTCAACCCGGAGGCGGGCGGGAGCGCGGGTGGCTAGTGGGCCAGCGCCGGGTAGTCGGTGTATCCGGCCGCGCCGTCGCCATAGAAGGTCAGCGGGTCCGGCGTGTTCAGCGGCAGGTCTTCCAGCCACCGGCGCACGAGGTCGGGGTTGGCGATGGCCGGGCGCCCGACGACGACGGCGTCGGCGAGCCCGTCCGTCAGGAGCCCCCGCGCTTCGTCGCGGGTCGTGACGGTGCCGAAGCCGCTGTTGACGAGCGCCGGTCCGTCGAATCGTGCCCGCAGCTCCTGCACCAGTTCACCGGCCGGGTCCTTGTGCAGGATGCTCAGGTAGGCGAGCTTGAGCGGGGCGATCGCGTCGACCAGGGCGCCGTAGGTGGCACGCACGTCCGCGGCATCCGGCTCGAGGGCATCCTGGATGTTGTGCTCAGGCGAGATCCGCAGACCGACGCGCCCGGCGCCGATGGCCTCGGCCACGGCCGTGACCACCTCGGCCACGAAGCGCGCCCGGTTGGCCGGGGATCCGCCGTAGGCGTCGTCACGCACGTTCGAGTCCGGGGAGAGGAATTCGTGCAGCAGGTAGCCGTTGGCGGAGTGAATCTCCACGCCGTCCAGGCCGGCCGCGATGGCGTCCCTGGATGCCTGGACGAACTCGGCAAGGATGCCCGGCAGCTCAGCCGTGGCGAGCGCCCGTGGCACCGGAAATGCCTGTTTGCCGTCATAGGTACGCGTTTCGCCGTCGATCGCGATCGCGCTCGGTGCGACGACCTCGCGGCCACCGTTCGTTCCCTCGTGCGAGACGCGTCCGGCGTGCATGACCTGGGCGACGATGAGGCCGCCTTCCGCGTGCACCGCCTCGGCCACGTTCTTCCAGCCCTCGAGCTGCTCCGGCGTCACGAGGCCCGGCTGACCGGGGAAAGCCCGCCCGGCATGGCTCGGGTAGGTGCCCTCTGAGACGATCAGCCCCAGCGACGCCCGCTGCCGGTAGTGCTCCACCACGAGCGGTCCGGGCACACCCGCAGATCCGGAACGCAGGCGGGTCAGGGGAGCCATGACCATCCGGTTGGACAGTTCCAGCTCGCCTAGGGTCAGGGGGGTAAACAAATTCACAAAGAACTCTTTCCGTTGAAGCGGTAGTACGTGGGGGAAGCGGGTTCCCCCTGTCGCCAACCTCGCCATCCACAGCCCTATTCCGCCACCCGGCCAATCCACAGCCCCCGCCGGCGCCGAACTCCAGCCATGAGCACCCTGTTCCCGCCCACGCGACCCGCAGCGGAGCGCACGCCAATTCCCTCGGGATACTGCCCCTTCCCGATCACGACGGATGCCCGGACGTTCGGCCTGGCGACCAGTTCCGTGGCGGTGAGTTCGGGTCCCGTCACGGTGCGGCACGGCCGCCGAACGGGCAGCGACACCGCAACGATCCTGCTGCACGGCGCGGCCGGGTCGTGGTCGACCTGGACTCCCCTGCTGCGCGCCGCCGACGCGCTCGCGACCGGTGATACGCCGTCCGGCGCCTCCGTCGGCGACCTGATCATCCCGGACCTCCCGGGCTGGGGCGGCACTCTGCTGCCGATCGACGAGGACGCGCTCACCACCGAGGCGATGGCGGCCCTGGTCGCCGAGCTCGCCCGGGCGCTCGGCTACAGCCGCTGGGTGGTGATCGGCCACTCGATGGGCGGTTTCATCGCGCTGGAGCTGGCCTCAGCCGAGGTGCGCGCGACGGTGTCCGTCGGCCTGGTTTCGGCCACGACCTTCTCCGTGATCGAGAGTGTCCGGCATCCGCTGGCCCGATTCACGCTGCTGCCCGGATTCACCGCGCTCCGCCAGGTCATGCGGGCCCTCGGCCTGGCCGGGCGGGCCGGCACGGCGTTCGTTCGCGGCCTCGAACGGATGTCGCTGCTCCGCCCTCTCGTGGCGCCCCTGTTCAGTCGGCCCGGCCTGATCAGCGCCAGCGTCGTCGCCGCCCTCGGCGCCGAGGCCCGCCCGCGCGCGTTCGGCCTCGCCTCGAGGCGCGCCGGAGACTACGACCCCGAGTCGGCGTGGTCACGCATCGAGTGCCCGGTGCGTGCCCAGCAGGGCGACACGGATGTCTTCGTCGCCGACTCCGACGCCGCGCGGCTGGGCCGCGTGATCCGCGACTTCACGTCCTGCACTCTGGTCGACACCGGACACTTCGGGCACATCGAGCGGCCCGAGGAGACGCTGCGTCTGCTCCCCCGCCGAGGCTAGGGAACCCTGGACACCTTGTTCTCGACAGCGGCCAGGCGCGCGTCGAGCGCGTCGAGCGCGTCGAGCGCGTCGAGGCGAGCCAGCACCTGCCGATTGACCTGAGCGTTGTCCTCGCTGGCCCGCGTGGCGCCGGTTCCCGCCAAGGCGATGTCCTTCTTGTTCTTGAAGTACAGCGCGAAAATGGCGATCGTGATTCCGCCGATGATCGCAGCCAGGGGTATTGAGTAGACCCAGTAGTCCATGTCAGTGCTTCCTTTCCCGGTGCGGGCGCCGACTCAGTCGTTCTGACACCCGCTGGGCCACACCCTACCCACGGGGCCGCCCGGTGTCGCTTCTCTTGCGGTGGGCTTGCTGAGCGAGGATAGTTGAGAGAACCTCCAGCTCCTTTGTGAGTGGTTATAATCGCTTTCATCAGCTTCCGGAACCCCAATTTACCGACCGACTGAAAGCGACACCATGGGCTCGTTGACATACGACAGGGTGACAGTCGATTTCGATGATCGAATTCTGGCTCACCTGCAGATCGTTATTGTGCAGAAGCTCCGCCGGGGCGAGAGCTTCCTGCTTTCCTGGAGGAATGCCGCGGAGGTCGGTGACGGCCGCAGCTCAGCCTGGCTGCACCCCGCCATCCCGCTCTACTTCAAATTCTCGGGAGGCCAGCCTCCCTCGATCAATCCGCTGTGGCTCGCCCAACTCACCCGCTCCGCCAACAGCTCGCAGGGGCTCGTGGCCACCGGTGAGGACCGCTCAATGGTCGAACCGGCTCATTCCTCCCGGCCCGAAGCCTCGTTCCACATCCACGCCGCTCCAACCTCGCAGTCGACCGTGGCGAGAGAAGGCTGAGCCGTGCTGCCGGCCCAGGCTAGCGAGGGCCGATGCCGAATCGACGCAGGGCGAGAGCCGGGTTGAGGGCCCGCACGGCCGCGATACGCTGCGCCGAGACCCAGGCCACCGCGACGTCCGTCGCCTCGCCGATCGTCACGAGTTCGACGCCCATCGGATCGACGACCATGCTGTTCCCCGCCCCCACGGGCGGGGCGTGGTCCGCTGCGGCCAGATAGATCGTGTTCTCCAGGGCGCGGGCCGTGACGAGTGTGCGCCAGTGGTGTTCTTTCAGCGGTCCGCGCACCCACTCGGCCGGCACCAGCACGAGCTCGGCCCCCGCGTCGACGAGGCGCCGGGTCACCTCGGGGAACCGGATGTCGTAACAGGTCTGAAGTCCGACGCTCAGGCCGGCCAGGTCGAACGTCTCCGGCGGCTCGATCTCGCCCGCCAGCACCCAGTCGGATTCGCGATCGCCGAAGGCATCGTAGAGATGAAGCTTGCGGTACTTCGCCACCAGGCGCCCCGCGGGGTTCACCGCGACGACGGTGTTGGAGAACCGCTCCCGCCCTGCGGTCTGCTCCAGCATCCCGGCCACAACGTGCACGCCGAACTCCGCGGCCAGCTCGCCGAGCGCGACCACGAACGGGCCGTCCAGCGGCTCAGCCGCGGCGACGAAGGCCGGCCCCATCACCGGCTCGAAGAAGGCCGAGTACTCGGGGAACACGACCAGGGCCGCCCCGCGGTCGACCGCGGTTGCGGTGAGCGCGCGCATTGCCCGAAGGTTCTCTGCCCGGTCGGCTCCCGGCCGGAACTGCGCGACGGCGACCCCGATGGCGACCGCGGAGCCGGCGGCGGGACGGCGGGGGGCCAGGGGATGTTCCATGGCGCCAGCCTATCCGCGCTGCGGCGGTGCGGCGGTGCGGCGGTGCGGCGGCCGTGCGGGCGTTCCGAATGGGCGGGGTCGCGATAACTGCATCACGTCGTGGCACCATGTGGGCAGGGCTCAGCCGACGCAGAGGACGTGACGATGAGGATCCTGGTCGTGGAAGACGACGATCAGATGGGCGAGCTGATCGAGCGCGGGCTCAGCGCCGAGGGCTACGACGTCGTTCGGGTGTCCAACGGGGTCGACGCCCTCATCGCCGCATCCGCCGACGGGTTCGCCCTGGCTGCAATCGACGTGATGCTTCCGCACATGTCCGGATTCGAGATCTGCCGCCGCATCCGCGAAACCGGCAACACGATGCCGTTGCTCCTGCTCACAGCCCGGGACACGGTTGACGACCGCGTGTTCGGGCTGGACAGCGGGGCAGATGACTACCTCACGAAGCCGTTCGCCTTCCCCGAGCTCACCGCCCGGGTACGCGCACTCCTGCGGCGTCACGCGATGGGGACGCCTCCGATCCTGGAGCTGGGCGCGCTCGTGCTGGATTCGCGCGACCTCACCGTGACGGTGGCCGGCCGCCCGGTACCGATGAGCCCCAAGGAAGGGGCACTGCTTCGCCTGCTCTGCAGCCGTGCCGGAACCACCGTGAGTCGGACGACGATCCTGGAAGAGGTCTGGCACGGCACCGGGCACATCGACCCGAACATCGTCGACCAGTACGTCAGCTACCTGCGTCGGAAGATCGATCCGAGCACTTCCGGAGTGCGGATCGTGACCGTGCGCGGCTCGGGGTACCTGGCCGAGGCGGCGGAATGAAGGGGCTGCGGGCGCTCTCGATCCGCGCCCGCATCACCCTGGGAAGCCTGCTGATCGCCGCGGTCTTGTTCGGCATTGCGGCCACGTTCTTCCGGCTCGAGGTGCAATCGATCCTCGATCAGACAACGGCGACGTTGCTCGAAAACGACACGGCGCCGGTCGCGGCCGAGCTCGGCAACGACCCGACCCGGGCGCCGGACCCGGCGGGCGAGGGACAGCTCATCGCCGTGGTGGATCCCAACGGCACCGTTCGGGTGAGCTCCCTTCCCCGGAGCCTCATCAAACGCATCTCGTCACTGGTCACGCTGGGCGACGATCCCGAGCTCGTCGATACCGGCAGGAACACCTATCGCGTCGTGGCAGAGCAGGTTCGCACACCGGACGGAACCTGGATTGTCGTGGCCGCCCGCAACCAGGAAGCGTTGACGCTGCTCCTCGACGAGCTCACCCGGGTGCTCATGATCGGTGCCGCCGTGCTGCTGGTCGGCTTCGGCATCGCGTCCTGGCTGCTCACCGGGGCCGCCCTGCGACCGGTGAACCGGCTGCGAGCAGAGGCGGAGAGCCTGAGTTCGAGCGGGTCGGGGGCGCGGCTGGCGGTGCCACCGGGTCGCGACGAAGTCAGCCTGCTCGCCGTCACTCTCAACACGTTCATCGGTGCGCTGCGTCGCGGCATCGACCGGGAAAAACAGGTCGTGTCGGATGCGAGCCATGAACTTCGCACTCCCCTGGCCGTTCTCAAGGCCCAGCTGGACCTGGCCCACCTGGATGCCGGCGACGCTGCCGCTCTCGAGCGGGACATCGATGAGGCATCCGCCACCGTTGACCGGCTCACTCGACTGGCCACCAATCTGCTTGAGTTGTCGAAGTTGGAGAGCGAACAGACCAGGCCCGAAATCAGCTGGACGGACCTCACCTCCGAGATCACGGCCTCAGTCGACCGGGCGCGCGCCGTCCAGGACAGTCGCGGCCTCGAAGTGGCCTACGACACCGGCGGCGCCGATCCCGCCGGCCGCTACCCGATCTCGCGCACGAACCTCGGCCAGCTTCTCGACAACCTCATCTCCAACGCAATGACCGCCATGGACGGGCACGGGACGGTGACGGTGAGTGTTCGCCAGGACGACAGTGCGGCGCTGCTGACGGTCGCGGATACCGGCCCCGGGATGCCCGACGAATTCATCCCGCTGGCCTTCGATCGGTTCTCCCGCCCGGACCCGTCCCGCGCGGGCACATCCGGTGGCTCCGGCCTGGGTCTGGCCATCGTGCGGGCGATCGTCGATCGGGCGCACGGATCCGTCGAATTGCGAAACACCGACCCCGGGCTGTCCGTGCTGGTGAAGCTCCCCCGCACCACGACGGGAAGTCTGTGAAACTTCGCAGGAATACCGCTCTGATCCGCATGCAAAATTCACACGACCCGGCCTAGATTCGGGGCGTGACCTCCGTACTCGCCCCTCCGATGACCGCCGCCGCCCCTCGGCTCCGGTCGGCCGGGGAGCGGACATTCGCGCCGACCGCCGCCCTCCTCGGGCTGGTCGGATTCGTCGTCTCGGCCGCAGGGTCGTGGCAACCGTCGTTGTGGGGAGACGAGGCAGCGAGCGTCATGTCGGCGGAAAGGCCGTTGCCCTCCTTGTTCCGGATGCTCGGACACGTGGACGCGGTGCACGGCGGCTACTACCTGTTCCTCCACGTCTGGATCCGGGTGTTCGGTACCTCCGAGCCGGCGGTCCGGCTTCCCAGCGCCATCGCCATCGGTGCGGCGGCCGCGGGAACCGCAGTGCTGGCGCGGAACCTGTTCGACGCCAGGGTCGCGGTCATCGCTGCGCTCGCATTCGCCGTGCTTCCCCGCGTGACGTACATGGGTGCGGAGGCGCGATCGAGCGCCCTCGCGAGCGCCGTCGCCGTGTGGCTGAGCGTCTTGCTCGTGCTGGCCCTGCGCGCCGACGAGAAGCCGACCTGCCACCGACTAGCGCTGTGGACCGGCTACGCCGTGCTGTGGGCCGCCGGGCTCTACCTGTTCCTCTACCTGGCCCTGCTGATTCCCGTGCATGCCCTCGCGGTGCTGCTGCTCGGGCGCACGCGGACGCGGGGCATCCCCGCGCTCGGCCGTTGGGCCGTCGCAACAGGCGCCGGCCTCGCGCTCGCAGCCCCGATCCTCTACTGGGGCGTCAGCCAACGCCATCAGGTCGACTTCCTCGGCCGCCGCCCGCTGCCGACGCTGGACGACGTCGCCGTGCTCCAGTGGTTCGGGAACGCCGCGGTCGCCTCCGCCGCCTGGGCACTCATCCTGTTCGCCGTCGTCAGGGCATTCCGCGGGTGGCGGCGACGGGAGGCCGGCAGGGCCGCGTTCCCCGGGGCGCTGGCGACGATGCTCGCCTGGCTGATCATCCCGACCGCGGTCCTCGTGCTCGGAACCTGCCTCGGCGCGCCACTCTACTCGCGCCGCTACCTCTCGTTCTGCGCCCCCGCTGCCGCGATCGCCCTCGCAGCGGGCCTGGCCGCGATGCGGTGGCGCTGGTCGCATGCGGCCGGGGTGCTCCTCATCGCCGTGCTCGCCGTGCCGACCTATCTGGCCCAGCGCGGGGAGTTCGGAAAGAACGGCGGCAGTGACTGGCGTCAGGCCGCCGCCGTCCTGCAGGAGGAAGCCACTCCGGGCGACGCCGTCGTGTTCGACGAGAGCGTCCGACCGTCCCGGCGGCCGCGGGTGGCGATGCACGTCTACCCCGCCGCCTTCCGCGGCCTCCGAGACATCACCCTCGCCCAGTCGTATCTCACTGCCGCCGGCCTCTGGGATCGCACGGTGCCGCTCTCCGCCGCCGTCGGTGCCCTCGACGGCTCCGACACGGTCTGGCTGCTGCAGAACCAGGGCAGCCGAACCAGCACGCGCGGCAGTGACGTCCGGACTCTCCGCGAACACGGCTTCACGGTCGCCGAGGTCACCGTCGTCCACCGCACCCTGATCATCGAAATGACAAGATAGCACTATGCCGCAGACGCTCGTCATCATCCCGACGTACAACGAACGAGAGAACATCCAGTCGATCGTTGCCCGCGTGCTGTCCGCAGTTCCCGGCAGTGAGGTTCTGGTCGTCGACGACGCCTCCCCGGACGGCACGGGCGAACTCGCCGGCGCGCTCGCCGCCCGGCACCCGAACGTGCACGTGCTCCACCGTCTCACCAAGGAGGGCCTCGGCGCCGCCTACCTCGAGGCCTTCACCTGGGGCCTTTCCCGCGGCTACGACAGGCTGGTGCAGCTGGATGCCGACGGCTCGCACCTTCCGGAACAGCTGCCCGACCTGCTCGCCGCGGCCGAAACGGCCGACGTGGTGCTGGGATCGCGCTGGGTGCCCGGCGGAGCGGTGCGCAACTGGCCGTGGCACCGCCTCGCCCTGTCGAGGGGCGGGTCGACGTACTCCCGCATCCTGCTGAATCTGCCGCAGCAGGACGTGACCGGCGGCTTCCGCGTGTACTCCGCGAACGCCCTCGAACGGATGCAGCTCAATCGCGTCGACAGCCTCGGGTACTGCTTTCAGATCGACATGCTCCTGCACGCCGTGCGGGCCGGGCTGCGCGTGGTCGAGGTTCCCATCACGTTCATCGAACGCACCCACGGCACGTCGAAGATGAGCGGCGCGATCGTTCTCGAGGCGATGGCCAGGGTCACCCGGTGGGGTCTGACCGGCCGCGGGATCCGCCGCCAGGGCGCAGCGGCGCCGACGCCCTCGTCTCGTCTGGGCTAAAGCCGGCCTCCCCCGGCCACTCCGCGAGGTAACCGGTTGGGAGTTATGGTCATTGTGACTATATGATGGAGTCCTGCAGTTAGAGTCACTATGACCTTTACCCAAGGGTGCCCCTATGACGTCACAGAACCAGGCCACGCTCGCCGTGTCGACGGTGATCTTTGCCCTGCGCCCCGACGAGGCATCCGGGCTCATGACGCTGTGGCTGCCGCTCGTACGGCGCATCCGGGAACCGCACCTCGGCCAGTGGGCGCTGCCGGGCGGCTGGCTTCCGGGCGACGAGGAACTGGCGGCGGCGGCGTCCCGGACCCTGCGGGAGACGACGGGCCTGACGCCGAAGTACCTCGAGCAGCTCTATACCTTCGGCGACCTCGGCCGCTCCCCCGGCACCCGCGTGGTGTCGATCGTCTACTGGGCGCTCGTGCAGTCCGACGAGGCCGCGCTGGCCGCCGTCGGCGAGAACGTGCAGTGGTTCCCCGCCGACCGGCTGCCCCAGCTCGCCTTCGACCACAACCGCATCGTCGACTACGCGCTCTGGCGCCTCCGGACGAAGGTCGAGTACGCCCGCATCGCGCACGCCTTCCTCGGCGAGACCTTCACCCTCGCCCAGCTGCGCGACGTGCACGAGGCCGTGCTGCAGAAGCCGCTCGACCCGGCGAACTTCCGGCGCACGGTCGAGGCGTCCGGCACGGTCGTCGACACCGGCCAGCACCTTGCCGGAGCCCGTCACCGCCCCCCGCGCCTGTACCGCTACAACGATTCCAGCCGCCTCGCCGACCAGGGGCCGCTCGGCCCGTCCATCGGCTGAACCACACGCCTCGCCTGACCCGACACATTCGCACCCGACCCACCTGAACCCGAGACCAAGGAACAACGCCATGACGATTGCATCGGTTGACCGGACCATCCAGCTCATCACCACGGGAGAGACCGTCGGCAGCACCTGCAGCCCCGATCTCGCCACCGCCCCGTGGGAGTTCGATTCCGGCACTCCCGGCTACGGCCCCGGGTCTTCGATGGGTGACGTGATCCCGACCGGGTCTCCGCGCCAGGGCGAACTGCCGGAGCGGTACCGCACGGCCTCCACGGAGGAGCTGCGCGCGAGCATCCGGGCCGCCAAGGAGACCCTCGGCGACCGGGTGCTCGTGCTCGGGCACTTCTACCAGCGCGATGAGGTGCTCCAGCACGCCGACTTCGTGGGCGACTCGTTCCAGCTCGCCCAGGCGGCCAGGAGCCACCCGGAGGCCGAGGCGATCGTCTTCTGCGGCGTGCACTTCATGGCGGAGACGGCCGACCTGCTCTCCGGCCCGGAGCAGGCCGTCATCCTGCCCAACCTCGCCGCCGGCTGTTCGATGGCCGACATGGCCGACATCGACTCGGTCACCGAGTGCTGGGAGCAGCTCGAGGACCTGTACGGCACCGAGCCGGATGCCGACGGCCGGGTCCCGGTGATCCCGGTCACCTACATGAACTCCTCCGCGGCGCTCAAGGGCTTCTGCGGCGAGCACGGCGGCATCGTCTGCACCTCCTCGAACGCCGAAACCGTGCTCGAGTGGGCGTTCGAGCGCGGCCAGCGCGTGCTGTTCTTCCCCGACCAGCACCTCGGCCGCAACACCGCCAAGGCGATGGGCGTTTCGCTGGAACAGATGCCGATGTGGAACCCGCGCAAGCCCCTCGGCGGGAGCACGGCCGAGGAGCTGGACGACGCCCGGGTGATCCTCTGGCACGGATTCTGCAGTGTGCACCGGCGCTTCACGGTCGACCAGATCGCCACGGCGCGCATCGAGCACCCGGGCGTGCGAGTGATCGTGCACCCGGAGTGCCCGATGCCCGTCGTCGACGCGGCCGACGAGTACGGCTCGACCGACTACATCCGCAAGGCGATCGCGGCCGCGCCGGGCGGCTCGACCTTCGCGATCGGCACCGAGATCAACCTCGTGCAGCGGCTCGCCGCCCAGCACCCCGAGCACACGATCTTCTGCCTCGACCCGGTGGTCTGCCCCTGCTCGACCATGTACCGCATCCACTCCGGCTACCTCGCCTGGGTGCTCGAGGGCCTGGTCGGCACGGCGGAACGCCCGGCCGAGGTGATCAACCGGATCACGGTGTCAGCGGACGTCGCCGGGCACGCCCTTGTCGCCCTTGAGCGGATGCTCGCCGCGAAGCCGCCCGCCTCGGTGGTCGAGCCTGTCGAGACCTCCGTGGTCGCGGCCCCGGGGGTCTCGCGCGCCGATACTGTCGTCAGCGCCGAGGCCTGACCATGGGATCGGTGCTGGTTGTCGGCAGCGGCCTCGCCGGGCTCACTGCCGCGGTGCGCGCGACGGATGCCGGCCACGACGTCACCCTGGTGACGAAGGCCTCGCTGCCGGAAAGCAACACCCGCCACGCCCAGGGCGGGATCGCGGCCGCCATGTTCCGGGACGACTCCGTCGACACGCACATCCTCGACACGCTCCGGGCGGGGGCCGGGCTCTGCGATGCGGAAGCGGTGCGCGTGCTCTGTGCCGAGGGGCCGGCACGCGTGCGTGACCTGATCCGCTTCGGCGTCGACTTCGACCGCGACGACTCCGGCCTGACCCGTGGCCTCGAGGCCGCCCACTCGCGCTCGCGCGTGCTGCACGCCGGCGGCGACGCCACCGGCGCGGAGATCGAGGCGGCCCTGGTGGCGACGGTGCGGGCGCGGGCGGCGGCCCAGGGCTCCGCCGCGGTCGGCACGCTCCGCATCCTCGAGCACACGATGCTCACCGACCTCGTTGTGCGGGGCGGGCGCGTGCTGGGCGCGACCGTGGTGGGCGCGGGGGGTCTCGACAGGCTCGACCACCGGGAACTCGACCACCGGGTGCTGGACGCCGACGCGGTGATCCTCGCGACCGGCGGCGCCGGTTCCCTCTACCGGCACACCACGAACCCCGCCCTCGCGACGGGCGACGGGGTCGCCGCGGCCTGGCGGGCCGGGGCATCCGTTGCCGACCTCGAGTTCTACCAGTTCCACCCGACCGCGCTGGCGATCCCCGGAACGCCGCTCGTCTCCGAGGCCGTCCGCGGCGAGGGCGCCGTGCTGCGGAACGCGAAGGGCGAGCGCTTCCTGCTCGCCGCGCACCCCGATGCCGAGCTCGGCCCCCGCGACGTCGTGGCCCGGGCCATCGCGCGCGAAATGGCCGCCCAAGGCGGCGTGCCCGTGCTGCTGGACGCCACCGGCCTCGGCCGCGAGCTGCTCGAGGCTCGCTTCCCCACCATCACCGAGGCCTGCCGCGCGGCCGGCCTCGACTGGGCCCTGGAACCGATCCCGGTCGCCCCGGCGGCGCACTACTGGATGGGCGGCATCGTCACCGATGTCTGGGGGCGCAGCTCGCTCCCCGGCCTGTACGCGGTCGGCGAGGCCGCCCGCACCGGCGCCCACGGCGCCAACCGCCTGGCCTCGAACTCGCTGCTCGAAGCGGCCGTCTTCGCCGACCGTGCCGTGCGCGCGCTCTCCCTCCCCTTAGCGCCGTCCGATCCGTTGCCCGATCCGTTCTCCGATCCGTTCTCCGAATTCGACGCAGATTTTGCGCGACACGCCGCCCTGGCCCTGCCGCGCGCGGTCACGCCGCCGGAAATGTCCGGCGAATTCGGAGGGGCCGAGGGTGACGGCGAGAGAGGCCGGGCCTCCGGATTCTCGCGGGAGGCGCTGCAGGGGCTGATGTGGGAGTCGGCCGGCGTGCTGCGAAGCGGTGCCGGGCTGGCCGCGGCAGCCGTCACCCTGGCCGGCTGGACCAGGCCCGAGACCGGGCCCGGCGCCTCCGTGAGCGCCCACGAAGACGCCAACCTGCTCGACCTCGCGCGGCTCACCGTGCAGGCGGCCCTGGCCCGTGAGGAGTCCCGCGGCGCCCACCACCGCGTCGACTTCCCCTCCGCTCGCGCGGAGCTCGCCTACCCGCTGGCCTGGGCGCTCGGGGGCGACCGGGCGACGGGTCTCACGAACCGCACACCGCTCGCAAACCACACAGACCCCGCACCCGTCATCCAGGCCGAGGAGGCCATCGCATGCTGACCAGTCACGCCATCGACACCGTTGTGCGCGCCGCCCTCGAGGAGGACGCCCCCTGGGGTGACCTCACCTCCGAGGTGCTCATCCCCGCCGGCGCGCTGGCGACCGCGCAGCTCGTGGCCCGGGAGTCCGGCGTGTTCAGCGGCGAAGCCGTGTTCGAGGCCGCTTTCCGGCTCACCGACCCGCGCATTCTCGTGCGCCGCCTCGCCGCCGACGGCGCCCCGTTCGAGGCCGGGGAGGTGCTCGCGGAGGCGTCCGGCCCGGCCCGGGGCATCCTGCAGGCCGAACGGATCGGCCTGAACTTCGTGCAGCGGATGAGCGGGATCGCCACCCTCACCGCCCGGTACGTGGCCGAAACCGAGGGCACCCCGGCCCGGATCGTCGACACGCGCAAGACCACGCCGGGACTGCGCGCCCTCGAGCGCCAGGCCGTGCGCGACGGCGGCGGGCGCAACCACCGCTTCAGTCTCTCCGACGCCGTGATGGCCAAGGACAACCACCTCGCCGTGCTCGGCGTCGGCGGGCTCGGCCTCACCGAGGCTCTGCTCCAGGTGCGCGACCGGCTCTCGCACACGACGCATTTCGAGGTCGAGGTCGACCGGATCGACCAGATCGAGCCCGTGCTCGCCGCCGGGATCGACACGATCATGCTCGACAACTTCACCCCGGACCAGCTCCGCGAGGGCGTCGCGATCGTCGCCGGACGCGCGATCGTTGAGGCGAGCGGCGGGGTGTCTCTCGAGACCGTCCGCGCGATCGCCGAGACCGGCGTCGACGTGATCTCCGTGGGCGCGCTCACCCACAGCGTGCGCTCCCTCGACCTCGGCCTCGACATCGTCATCCTCACCGAGGGCTGATCGGCCCGGCCATGATCTACCTCGACAACGCCGCCACCACGCCGGTGCGCCGGGAGGTGCTCGAAGCCCTCTGGCCGCATCTGGCCGGCGGGTTCGGCAACCCCTCGAGCCACCACCGCGTGGGCGAGGCGGCCGCCCGGGCCCTGGCGGAAGCCCGCCGCACGGTTGCCCGCCTGCTCGGCTGCCGTCCGGGCGAGCTCACCTTCACCAGCGGCGGAACAGAAGCGGCCAACCTCGCGGTCAAGGGCATCGCCCTCGGCGCTCCCCGCGGCCGGCACCTGATCACCACCCCGATCGAGCATGAGGCGGTGCTCGAGTCCGCCGACTTCCTGCGCCGGCTGCACGGCTTCGAGGTCACCATGCTGGCAACGGATGCCTCCGGCCTCGTCGATCCGGACGAGCTCGGGCGCGTCATCCGCCCGGGCACCACCCTCGTCTCGGTGCAGTACGCGAACAACGAGGTCGGCACGGTGCAGCCCATCGCGGCCCTGGCCCAGGTCGCCCGCGACGTCGGCGCCCCCTTCCACACCGACGCCGTGCAGGCGGCCGGCTGGCTCCCCCTGGACGTCGGCAGCCTTGGCATCGACGCGCTCGGCATCTCCGGCCACAAGATCGGCGCCCCGCAGGGCATCGGCGCCATCTACCTGCGCGGCCGGCTGCCGATCGAGCCGGTCCTGCACGGCGGCGGCCAGGAGCGCGGCAAGCGCAGCGGCACCGAGAACGTTGCCGGGGCGGTCGCGCTGGCCACGGCGCTCCGGCTGGCCGAGCAGGAGCGCGAGGAGGCGGCCCTGCGCACGACGGAGCTGCGCGACACCTTCATCGCCGCCGTGCTTCGCGACACCCCGGGCGCCCGGCTCACCGGCCACCCCGGCCGGCGGCTGCCCGGCAACGCGTCGTTCGTCTTCCCGGGCACGAGCGGCGAGGCCGTGCTGCTCGAACTCGAACAGCACGGCATCGTCTGCTCCAGCGGGTCGGCCTGCGCCGCGGGCAGCGACGAGCCGTCCCATGTGCTCACCGCGCTCGGGTACCCCGCCGAGGTCGCCCAGACCGCGGTGCGGTTCACCCTCGCCGCGACGACGACGGCCGAGGAACTGGCCGCGGCCGCGGCATCCGTGCGCGCCGCCGTGGACGCGGTCAGGCGTCTCGGCGCCCGTTAAGACCCCGCGCGCGCTACGCGGGTCGTGCGCCGCTGCGCGCGTGATGCGCGCTGATTGCCATGATGGTCGTAAGACACCCTAGGCAAGCAGTGCGGGGAATTGGAGCAGCTATGAATGACCCGATTATTGGCGTGACGCGGACGGGGCGGCGGT
>NZ_SOHO01000035.1:0-61456 GCF_004403225.1 Cryobacterium sp. Sr8
CTCATGAACGAACTCGCGGATCTCCGCCGTGGTGAATCCTGGGCTTATCGACATTCCCCTGCCTCCTTCTGATCGTGAACTGACTCACAATCAGCCTGACGCAGAGGGTTCGCGGGGAATGTAGGGCGGGGCAGGGCGGGGGTCAGAGGGCGGCGGCGACCGCGCGGCCGGCGGTGCGTGCGGAGAACAGGCAGCCGCCGAGGAACGTTCCCTCGAGCGACCGGTAACCGTGCATCCCGCCGCCGCCGAAGCCGCTGGCCTCGCCCGCGGCATAGAGGCCTGGAACCGGGCGCCCGTTCCAGCCGAGCGCGCGCGCGGACAGGTCGGTCTCAATACCGCCCAGGCTCTTGCGGGTGAGGATGTGCAGCTTGACCGCGATCAGCGGCCCGTTCTGCGGGTCGAGCAGCTTGTGCGGCGTCGCCACTCGGATGAGCTTGTCGCCGCGATAGTGGCGGGCCTGCCGGATCGCGTTGATCTGGGCATCCTTGGCGAAGTCGTTGTCGAGTTGTCGGTCCCGGGCGACGATCTCCTGTTCGATCCGGGCGAAGTCCAGCGGGATGTCGGGGGAGAGCTTCTGCATTCCGGCCATGAGCTCGAAGAGCGTGTCGGCGACGACGAAGTCGACGCCCTTCTGCTTGAACGCCTCGACCGGCCCGGGCGCACCCGGGCTCACCCTCTGCGCGAGCAGCCTGAGGTCTTTGCCGGTCAGGTCGGGATTCTGCTCGCTGCCCGAGAGGGCGAATTCCTTCTCGATGATCTTCTGGGTGAGCACGAACCAGCTGTGCTCGTAGCCGGTCTTCAGGATGTGCTCCAGGGTGCCCAGCGTGTCGAACCCGGGAAACAGCGGCGCCGGCAGCCGGGCGCCGGTCGCGTCGAGCCAGAGCGACGACGGCCCCGGCAGAATACGGATGCCGTGGGCGGCCCACACGGGATCCCAATTGGTGATCCCCTCCGGATAGTGCCACATCCGGTCGCCGTTGATCAGCCGGGCCCCGCCCTGTTCGGCGATGCCGAGCATCCGCCCGTCGACATGCGCAGGGACGCCGGACAACAGGTGCTCGGGTGGTTCGCCCAGGCGCTCCGGCCACTGCGCGCGCACGAGGTCGTGGTTGCCGCCGATGCCTCCGCTGGTGACGATCACGGCCGAGGCGCGCAGGTCGAAGTCGCCGACGGCATCCCGTGAGCTGGCCACCCCGCGTGCCGCGGAGCTGGCCGCCAGGCGGGTGCCCCGCACGCCGACCACCGAGCCGGCCAGGACGATCAGCGCGTCGACGCGGTGGCGGTGCAGGGCGCTCACGAGCCCGGCCTGGACCCCGGCGCGCACGGCCCGGATGAAGGGTTCGAGGATGCCGGGACCGGTACCCCAGACGATGTGGAACCGGGGCACCGAGTTGCCGTGTTCGAGCGCCGTGTAACCGCCCCGTTCGGCCCAGCCGACCACCGGAAAGAACCCGACGCCCTTCTCGCGGAGCCAGGCCCGCTTCTCGCCGGCGGCGAAGTTCAGATACGCCTCGCCCAACGCCTCGGCCAGTGGTCTTCCTCCCGGTCGAACCCGGCGCTGCCGAACCAGTCCTGCCGGGCGAGCTCGAGGGAGTCCTTCACGCCCATGCGGCGCTGTTCGGGCGTGTCGACCAGGAACAGCCCGCCGAATGACCACCAGGCCTGGCCGCCGAGGGAGGCGGCCGGTTCCTGCTCCACGAGGAGGACCTTCTTGCCGGCCTGGGCCAGTTCGGCCGTCGCGACGAGGCCGGCGATCCCGGCTCCCACGACGATGACATCGGCTTCGGTCGCGGGTGCGCTCATCGTGACTCCCCTGTCAGGGTGCGGCGGATCCGCGCGCCCGGGTTAGTCCTCGAAGGTGTTGACCATGGCGTGCGCCGCACGATCCAAATAGTCCCACAGTGTTTCGCGCTGCAGGGGCGGCAGGCCGACGGAGTCGACGGCTTCGCGCATGTGCAGCAGCCAGCGGTCGCGGGCATCCGGATTGACTTTGAACGGCTGGTGCCGCTGGCGAAGGCGCGGGTGCCCGCGCTGTTCGCTGTAGGTGCCGGGGCCGCCCCAGTACTGCTCGAGGAACATGGTGAGGCGTTCGATTGCGCCGCTGAGGTCTTCCTCGGGGTACATCGGCTTCAGCACGGGGTCACCGGCCACCCCTCGGTAGAACTCGGTGACGAGTTTTTCGAAGAACGGGCGTCCGCCGACCTGTTCGTAGAACGACGGGCCAATCGCGGCGCCGTTCTCACCGTCGCGAAGGTGGACTGCGGCCGGGGTTACCGGGGTGGGGTCAAGCGTCATCGCGAATCTCCGGATCTGGGGTTGTCTGCACCTGGGGCACGGCCTGGGGCACGGTCGGCGGCACGGGCTCTGACGCGGGCTGTGACCCGGCCTTGGGCTTGCGGGGGGCCCTGGGCGCCCGGGACTTCCTGGCCGGGGCGGGCGGCTCGCCGCCATCCGTGAGCACGTCGGGGACCTGAGCCGCGGCTTCTTCCGCGGCGTCGAGCGAGGGAGTGATGCCGGAGCCGTCGGCCGCGCCATCCGCCCCGGTCATCACGACGCTGTTCAGCGGGGTGAGCGAGACGCCCATCCCATCGAGCGCCTTCTTCATGTGCAGGCGGAGGTCGCGGGCGAAGTCCCACTTGGCGGATACGCGTGTCTTGACGGCCAGGCGGGTCACAAGGGCCTCCGCGGTGATCGACTCGAGGCCCCAGATTTCGGGCTTCTCCAGGATGATGCCGCGCCACTTGCGGCTGGAGGCGAGCGCGGTGGCGACGCGGAGCAGTTCGGCCTGCACGGCCTCGACGTTGGAGCTGTAGGGGATGGCGAGGTCGATGATGACCCGGGCCCAGCCCTGCGACATGTTGCCGACCCGCAGGATCTCGCCGTTGCGCACGAACCAGAGGGTGCCGTCGACGTCGCGCACCTGGGTGATGCGGATGCCGACGTTCTCGACGACGCCGGAGGCGAAGCCCACGTCGACGATGTCGCCGACGCCGATCTGGTCCTCCACAACCATGAACAGGCCGTTCAGGATGTCCTTGACGATGTTCTGCGCGCCGAAACCGAGGCCGGCGCCGAGGGCCGCCGTCAGCAGGGCGAATGAGCCGAGGATGTCCGTGTTGACGACGTTGACAATGAGCAGCACCGTCACGATCAGCAGGGTCACGTTGAGGATGTTCGTGAGCACCGAACCGAGGGTGCGGGTGCGTTGCACCACGCGCACGGCGGCCAGCGGCGACACGTTCAGGGCCTGCGTGTCGTCGACCTTCTGCGTCCTCTTCACGCCGGAGACGATCTGCTGGACGACGCGCTGGATGACGAAGTGAAGCACCCAGCGAAGGAGCAGCGCGATGATGATGATCGCGGTGATGTGGAAGATCTTCAGCCACAGGTAGACGGTGAAGAAGTCGGTCAATTCGGCCCAGATGGAGTCCCAGTTCATATTCGACCCAGTCTACCGAGCGCACGACTGAGCCCGGGCATGTCGCCCGGGCTCAGGGTGAAACGGTTACTCGGCGTCGCGGGCCTGAGCGGCGAGGGCGCGCTCCACGCCGGCCATGTTCTCGATGACGAGCCTGCGCAGTGCCACCGGCTCCGGGTTGGCGTCGAGCCAGGCGCGCGTCGCATCGACCAGCGCCTTGTTGGCCAGGAGCGCCGGGTACAGGCCGACGACGATCTTCTCGGCGATCGCGAAGCTGCGTGATGCCCAGACCGTCTGCAGCATGGAGAAGTACTTGTCGACGAACGGTTCGAGCAGGGTGGTGTCGTTCGCCCGGAGGAACCCGGCGCCCGTCACCCGCACGATGGTGTTCGGCGCGGTGTCGACGTCGATCAGAGACGACCAGGCGGCCTGCTTGCCTTCGAGAGTCGGAATGGCGGCCCGGGCCTGGGCGGCCGACTGGGCGCCCGTCGCGGTGTTGTCCCCGGCGAGGGCCGCGTCGATCTCCGCGGTGCCGGCCTGGCCGCCGGCGACCAGGGCGATGAGGAGCTCCCAGGCCAGGTCGGTGTCGATGACGAGACCGTCGAGCGGCGAGGTGCCGTCCAGCAGGGCGGAGATGGACTCGAGCTGGGCCTCGGTGGTCGCGATCGACGCGAAGAACTTCACGAACTGGAACTGCGCGTCGGTGCCGGCCTCGGCGTGGCGAGAGAGGGACCAGAGCGAGTCCCCGACCTCCTTGACCGTGCCCGCGCGGTGTTCCTCGGCAACGTAGAACGTTGCCGCGAGCACGACCTGGCCGAGGACCGTGCGGAGCGTGGTCGACTCGGTTTCGGTGGCGACGTTGCCGAGCACGAGGGTGATGAAGTCGCGCGGCGCGGTCTCGGCGTCGCGGGTCGAGTCCCAGACGGAACCCCAGACGATCGCCCGGGCCAGAGGGCTCTCGATCGCCGACAAGTACTCGAGGGCGACGTCCTGCGACGCGGCGTCGAGGCGGATCTTCGCGTAGGCAAGGTCGTCGTCGTTGAGCAGGACCAGGTCGGGGCGGGCGCGGCCGACGAGCTCGACGACATCCGTACGCTCGCCGTCGACGTCGAGTTCGACCCGGTGCGTGCGCACGAGCCGGCCGTCCTGCGGGGAATTCTCGGTGTCGAAGCTGTACAGCCCGATCGCGAGGCGGTGAGGGCGGATGGTGGGGTAGTCGGCGGTGGCGGACTGCAGCACGGCGAACCCGGTGATGTTTCCGGCGTCGTCGACCGTGATCTCGGGGCGGAGCGTGTTCACGCCGGCCGTCTCGAGCCAGAGCTTGGTCCACTCGGTGAGGTCGCGGCCGCTGGAGGCCTCGAGTTCGACCATCAGGTCGTTCAGCTCGGTGTTGCCCCACTCGTGCTTGGCGAAGTACGAGGCGACGCCGGCGAAGAACTCGTCGCGGCCCACCCAGGCCACGAGCTGCTTGAGCACCGATCCGCCCTTGGCGTAGGTGATGCCGTCGAAGTTCACCTGCACGTCTTCGAGGTCGTTGATCGTTGCGACCACCGGGTGGGTCGAGGGAAGCTGGTCCTGCTTGTACGCCCAGCTCTTCTCCATTACCGCGAAGGTGGTCCAGGCTTCGTGCCATTCGGTGGCCTCGGCCGTGGCGATCGTCGACGCCCACTCGGCGAACGACTCGTTCAACCACAGGTCGTTCCACCACTTCATGGTGACGAGGTCGCCGAACCACATGTGCGCGAGCTCGTGCAGCACGGTGACCACGCGACGCTCCTTGATGGCGTCGGTGACCTTGGAACGGAAGACGTAGGACTCGGTGAAGGTGACCGCGCCGGCATTCTCCATCGCGCCCGCGTTGAACTCCGGCACGAACATCTGGTCGTACTTGTCGAACGGGTACGGGTAGTTGAACTTCTCCTCGAAGTACGTGAAGCCCTGGCGGGTCTTCTCGAAGAGGTAGTCGGCGTCGAGGTACTGGAAGAGGCTCTTGCGGCTGAACAGGCCGAGGGGGATGACGCGTCCGTCGGTCGAGGTCAGCTCGCTGCGCACGACGGCGTACGGGCCGGCCACGAGGGCCGTGATGTAGCTGGACATGGTGTGGGTGGGCTCGAACGCCCAGGTCTTCGCTCCGCCCGCGGCATCCGTGGGTTCGGGCGTGATGGAATTGGAGATGACCTCCCAGGCGCCCGGCGCGGTCACCGTGAAGCGGAACGTAGCCTTGAGGTCGGGCTGCTCGAACACCGCGAAGACGCGGCGGGAGTCCGGAACCTCGAACTGGCTGTAGAGGTAGACCTCGTTGTCGACCGGGTCGACGAAGCGGTGCAGGCCCTCGCCGGTGTTCGTGTACATGCCGTCGGCGACAACGGTCAGCTCGTTCTCGGCGGCGAGATCGTCGAGCTGGATGCGCACGTTGTCGCTGACGGATGCCGGGTCGAGCGTCACGCCGTTGAGGGTGACGGAGTGCACCGTGCGGGTGATCGCGTCGATGAAGGTGGAGGCGCCGGGCGTTGCCGTGAACCTGACCGTTGTCGTGCTGCCGAATGTTTCGGGCCCGGTCGTCAGGTCGAGAGTGACGTCGTAGCTCTGCACGCTGAGGAGCGCTTTACGCTCCTGGGCTTCGATGCGGGTGAGGTTTACTCCAGGCAACGGTTTCTCCATCTGGGGTCGCGGTGTTCGAAAAATGCGCGCGACGCTCGTGGCGCCATCGCACGATCCTCAAGCCTAGCCATGATTAGAGTGTCTGCATGAGAGCCAGCACCGATCCTCACGCAGCAACCTCCGACCGCTATCGCCAGTTCGCCGAGGTCGAGGCGCGCGGCATGAGCGCCTGCTACGAAGAGTGGGCGCGCGGGGTGTCGGATGACCCGGCGACGGTGGCCCTGATCGACCGGCTGCCCGGGCCGAAACGCCAGCCCAACCTGGTCTTCAGCGCCTCCCGGTTCCACGGCGCTCCGGTCTCGGACTACGCCGCCTTCTCCGTCTGGCTGGCCGCGCACTGGGCCGACGTCGAAGACACCTGCCTCCCCCATGCCACGCAGACGAACGAACCCGGCCGGTGCGGCGTGCTGCTCCCGGCGCTCGCCGCGATTCCCGGTCCGCTGGCCCTGATCGAGGTGGGGGCATCCGCCGGGCTCTGCCTGCACCCCGACCGGTACACCGCCGCCGACGGCACGGTGCGGATGCTCCATCCCGCCGCTGGGCCGAGCCCCGTGGTGCTCGACTGCGCCGCGACCGGCCCGGTGCCGATCCCCGACCGGCTCCCGGATGTCGTTTGGCGGGCCGGGATCGACCTCAATCCGCTCGACGTGAACGACGAGGCCGACGTGGCCTGGCTGGACGCGCTGATCTGGCCGGAGCACGCCGACCGCCGGGAGAGGCTGCGGGCCGCCGTGGAGGTCGCCCGGGCGGAGCCGGTGGAGATCGTGAGTGGTGACCTCAACGAGCAGGTCGAGGCCCTGGTCGCGCGCGCGCCGGCGGGGGCGACCGTCGTCGTGTTCCACACGGCCGTGCTGGCCTATCTCGACGAGGAGGCCACGCGGCGGTTCGCCGCCACGATGGCCAGGCTCCCCGTGCGCTGGCTGTCGAACGAGGGCCAGAGTGTTGTGCCCGCGGTCGCGGAGAACCTGCGAGCGGTCCCCACGGCATCCACCGACTTCGTGCTGGCGCGGGGCACAGAACCGATCGCGTTCACCCAGCCCCACGGCCGCGCCCTGCACTGGCTCGCCTGAGTGACCCACTCTCCGCCGAACTGTGAGTTCGGACCCTTCCCGCGCCCCGCGAAGGGTCCGAACTCACAGTTCGGCGAGTGGTCGAGGGGAGGGTTGCGGGCCAGGTACTCGGGCGGACGGCGAGCTACAGGGTGAGCTTGAAGCCCACGTGCGAGGACTCGAAGCCCAGGCCTTCGTAGAAGCGATGTGCCGACTGCCTGGTCTGGTCCGACGTGAGCTGAACCAGCCGTGCTCCGCGTCGACGGCCCTCCGCGATCGCCCAGGCGATCATGGCGCCGCCCAGGCCGTTGCCGCGCAGGCTCGAGTGCACGCGCACCGCTTCAATCTGCATTCTCAGCGCACCCGCGCGGGCCAGACCGGGGATGGATGTCAGCTGCATCGTCGCGACGACTTCTCCCGCGGGCGAGACGGCAACGACCAGGAGCTGTGCCGGGTCTGCGTCGATTGCCTCGAAGGCCCGATCGTATGGAGCGCGCGCCTCTCGGACGGTCGATTCGACGGATGCCCGGAGCTCGTCGTCGGCGAGCAGCGAGACGATCGCGCCGACGTCGGCGGCCGTGGCTCTGCGCAGCGTGAAGGCGCCGGCTGGGAGGTCGAACTCGGCAAGGGTCATTCGTGTTCGAGCACCTTGACCATCTCCAGTTCGTTCCTGCCCGGGTCGAGGTTGTAGGGGACGGCCTCGCCCGTGGCGGTGAAGCCCCGGCGCTCGTAGGGTTCGGACACGAATCCGGCCATCGCGCCCACCAAGCGCCCCGCGCTGTCGATCGCGGCAACCGCGATGCCGTGGTCGGCCGTGCCGCGCTCGCCGCGCATCCGCCACTCGGCTTCATCGTTACCCAACGCGCCGTCCAGCGTCTCGTTGTACGCGGACGGGGAGTCGCGGATCATCTCGAGGCGCAGGTCACGGATTTCGCGCCAGTCGGCAGCGACCGTGCGTCGGATGGAAACTGCCAGGTTATTCACCGTCGTGAGCCTATCGGGCCGCCCAGGGGCGAAGCAGCCGGCGGAGGCGCAGGATCTCGGCTTCGGCACTGCGCGGCTGGTACTGCGACTACGACTCGGCGATCGCCTTGAGCCTGGCCAGGGCCAATGGCCACATTTCCCGGAACATCGCCGAGAAGTCCTCCTCGGAATCGAGGTCCACCCGCACGGTGGTGACGCCGCCGGACTCGCTGAAGGAGTAAGTCTCCCTCCCGCCGAAGAACTTCGACCGCTCATCCCGGTACTCGACGCCCCGGAGGATCTCGCCGAGGTATTCCAGGGTGACGCGTTCGTCCGGCTTGTTCTCGATGACCGTGGCGATCATCCCGCCGAGGGTACCGTCTTTGTCGGGCCCGACGAAGCGGATCTCGCTGCCGAGGACCCAGCTCCCTTCGTACCAGGAACCCGCTTCGTTGAACGGGCTCGTCCACTGTCGGTACGTGGCGTCGTCGAGCATCGTGGTCCAGACGGTGTGCACGGGAGCGTTCACCTCAACCGTGAAGTTCAGCTTTTCCATGCCGGGGAGTGTACCCCCGCAATCGTGGGTGCGGACCCGGGGTCGTGACTTCACGGACGCCGGCCCGCTTCGGTGTTAGCGTCGCGTGGTGACTGAACCCGGACCGCCCGTCGAACTGACCGACCGTGCGCGCGAATTCGTTGCGGACGTTGACGCGCTGATCCCGGGGCTGCTGGACGCCGTGCACCTCACCGGCTCCGGGGCATCCGGCGACTGGCAGCACGACAGCGACATCGACCTCGTGTTCGAAACGAGCCGCTTCGTCACAGTCGTCGACGCAAAGGTGCTGGTGGGACTGCACGCAGCGACGGCGGCTGCGGGCCATTGCGTCGACGGCATCTATCTCACCGCCGGGCAGATCGCCTCGGGCCCGGATGGCATCCGGTCGGCTCCGCAGGTTGTGTCGGGCGATTTTGGGATGGCCCGGCCTGACGGGCAACTGACCTGGGTGACCTGGCTGGAGATGCTGCACGGGTCCGCGGCGCGAGTGAACGCTGGTCGTCTGGGCTCGTGGTCGAAGGAGGAGCGGGACGTCGACACGGCTTCAGCCGTCTCTGAACGGGCCAGTGCGGCCAGCCGAGACAACCTGCGCTCGTACTGGATGCCGTATGCGTCCGACACGGCGGCGAGGCTGGCCGCCCGGTCGGATGACGACACTGTGCCCGCGGAGGCCATCGAATGGCTCGCGCTCGGCGCCCAACGGTTGGTCGTCACCATCGAAACCGGCCGGGTTGTCTCGAAATCGGCGGCAGCGGAGTTCGCGGCTCAGAGGTGGCCGGAGTACGCGGAGCTTCTGACACGGGTGCTGGCATCCCGTCGCGGAGAGGCGCAGCCATGTGCCGCGCAGCCCTTCACCGTCCGCGATGCGCGCCGTGCGGCAGCTCTCGTTCTCGACTGCGCGGCGCTAGCCGACTGCTGACCGGGTCCTGGCCGATCACGGCGCCGTCCGGGGTGGGCGGGGTGTCAGGCGCCGGTGCCGATGACGACGGTGCCATCGAGGCCGTCGGAATGCGCCACCCTCGGCGCCAGGCCGTTGTGGGCGAAGACGGCCATGGTGTGCCCTGCCTGCGCCCGGCTTGTCTCCACCAGCAGGTGCCCGCCCGGCGCCAGCCAGGCCGCCGCCGCCGCGGCCACACGCCGCTGCACGTCGAGGCCGTCGGCCCCGCCGTCGAGGGCCACCCGGGCCTCGTGCAGGCGGGCCTCCGGCGGCATCCGCTCGATGGCTCCGGTGGGGACGTAGGGGGCGTTGGCGACCAGCACGTCGATCCGGCCGCGCAGGGTCGCGGGAAGGGCGTCGAGGAGGTCGCCCTCGAACACTCGGCCGGGAGGAGCGGAGAGGTTGCGCCGGGCGCACGCCACCGCGGCGGGGTCGATGTCGGTGGCGTACAGCTCAACCTGGGGCGCCGCCGAGACGAGCGCCGCGCCCACGGCGCCGGAACCGCAGCACAGGTCGACGACGACGGCCCCGGGACGGAACACCGCGAGGGCCTGGCGCACGAGGAACTCGGTGCGCCGTCGCGGGACGAAGACGCCGGGATCGACCTGCACCCGCAGCCCGCAGAACTCCGCCCAGCCCAGGATGTGCTCCAGCGGCAGCCCCCGGACGCGTCGGTCCACCATCGCGGCGAGTTCGTCCGGTGTGTGGGCCGCGGAGCTGAGCAGGCGGGCCTCGTCTTCGGCGAAAACGCAGCCCGCCGCGCGGAGCCGGGCGGCGATGGCGGAGGGGGGTGTCATTGCAGGGGACTGTACTCCACAGGGGGTCGAGGTCCTTGCTCCTTGTCGCGCGGATGCCGCCGTCCCTAGACTGAACGCAAAATGGGGGGTCATTCATGTCGAACGGCGGCGAATACACGGGCTCCGCGACGCGGCTTCCGGCCGGGCAGACGCATCCCGGCGGGATTGTGCCCGACCATCGGGATGCCGCGGGTGTGCCGACCGTCGCGGCCAACACCCGGGTGGCGGCCATCACCGGGATCGTCCTGGGCGTGATCCCGGCGCTGTCGCTGATCGGGCTGATCGTGAGCATCGTGGCGCTCGCCGGGTACCGCAAGGCGGGCGCGAGGCCGACGCTCGCCGTGATCGGAGTCGTCGTCAGCGCGGTGGTGCTCATCGGATTCAGCCTGTATCTGCTCATGCCCGGTGGCCTGCTCGCCGCGAGCCAGGGCTCCTAGGCGCGCGCACGCTCGCTCCCCGGGGCGATCGAGAGTTGAGTTGCGGAGAAAGTACCTTTGCGCGCGAAATGAAGGTACTTTTTCCGCAACTGAGCGCGCGCGGGCGGGCGAAGTGCGCGGCAGGCGGGTGAGGGAGCCAGGGAGCCAAGGGGACGCGGGGCTACCAGGTGCCGGGCTTGTAGTCCTTAAGGAACACCCCGCAGAGGTCCTCGCCGGCCTCGCCGCGAACGATCGGGTCGTAGACCCGGGCCGCGCCGTCGACGAGGTCGAGGGGGGCGTGGAAGCCCTCCTCGGCGAGGCGGATCTTGGTCGGGTGCGGGCGCTCGTCGGTGATCCAGCCGGTGTCGACGCTGGTCATCAGGATGCCGTCGGAGAGCATCTCCTTGGCGCTCGTGCGGGTGAGCATGTTCAGCGCGGCCTTGGCCATGTTCGTGTGCGGGTGTCCCGGCCCCTTGTAGCCGCGGCCGAAGACGCCCTCCATCGCCGAGACGTTCACGATGTAGGTGCGCCGGGCGGGGGATGCCGCCATCGAGGCGCGCAGGCGGCTGACCAGCAGGAACGGCGCGGTGGTGTTGCACAGCTGCACCTCCAGCATCTCGAGCGGGTCGACATCCTCAATGTTGGCGGTCCAGCTGTTCACGTCGTGCAGGTCGGGCACCAGGCCGCCGGCGTCGATCGCCGTGCCGGCCGCGAGGCGCTCGAGAGACGAGGAGCCCGGGGCGAGGGCGAGGGCGGTGAGGTCATCCGCGGTGAGCGCGCCGGCCCCGGCGGCGGCCGCGGCGAGGATGGGGTGGCTGCTGACCGAGGCGGCCAGGGCAGACGGATGCGCGTCGTTGGTGTGCCCGAAGCTCACGATCTCGGGGATGGTCCCCTCCGGCAGCGGCGACGACTCAGCCTCGACCAGCGGCGAGTAGGACCCGGGGGAGCGGCGCACGGTCTGCGCCGCATTGTTGATCAGGATGTCGAGCGGCCCCTGTGCCGCGACGGAATCGGCCAGGCCGATCACCTGGGCCGGGTCGCGCAGGTCGATCCCGACGATGCGCAGGCGGTGCAGCCAGTCGGACGCGTCGGGCATGGCGCTGAAGCGGCGCACGGCGTCGCGCGGGAACCGCGTGGTGATCGTTGTGTGCGCGCCGTCCCGGAGCAGGCGCAGGGCGATGTACATGCCGATCTTCGCGCGGCCGCCGGTGAGCAGCGCGCGCTTGCCGGTGAGGTCGGTTCGGGCGTCGCGCTTGTCGTGGCTCATCGCCGCGCAGCTTGGGCAGAGCTGGTGATAGAAGGCATCGACGAGGGTGTACCGCTGCTTGCAGATGTAGCAGGGGCGGGCGACGAGCAGCTCGCCGGCCGACGGCTTGCTGGTGCCGAGGCGCAGCTGGGCGCCGACGGTCTCGTCGTCGATGCGGGTGGGGGCGCCGGTCGCCGTGGCCGCGATCACGTCACGGTCGGCATCCGCGATGGCCTGGCGTTTCTCGGAGCGGCGCGCGACCTTGACGGACTTGAACATCTTCGCGGTGGCCTGGCGCACGGTGACGAAGTCCGGGTCTTCCGGGTCGATCGTGGTGAGCTGCGCGAGCACCCGCAGGGCGACCTCGAGGTCGGCCGGGTCGATGCCGGGCGTAGTGCCGGGGGCGTCGGGAGTGCTGGGGGTGCCGGGGGTCGGCGCCGTCGACTGAACGGGCCCGGCCGAAGGCACGGTGTCGGTGGCAGGCACAGTGGTCATCCGTCAATTCTACGGCGGCAGCCTGTGAGGCCCCGCCGGGCTGTACCTCCGGCCGCGCACGGGCCCCGGCATGCCGAAACGGACATGTGTCGCCGGCGTACCGGCGACACATGTCCGTTCGAGCGCCACTCAGTGAGCAGACCCGGTCGTTAGACCTTCGCGGGCTCGGCATCCTGCACGTCGACCACGTCAACGGCGCTGGTGGCCGCTTCGTAGGTGTGGTCGAACGGCATGTCGTCCATGTCGAGCATCGGGTTCTCGTCCTGGCCTGCGACGAGTTCGCGGGCCTCGGCGTCAGACGTCACGCTGGGCATGGAGCCGAGCAGGGGGCGCTGGGCCGTTTCCTTCATGAAGTAGATGGTGATTGCTCCGATGACGGATGTCCCCATCAGGTAGTACGCCGGCGCCATGTCGTCGCCGGAGGCCGCAATGAGGGCCGCGATGATGAACGGGGTCGTTCCTCCGAAGATGGCGACGGAGAAGTTGTAGGCGATGCCCATTGCTCCGTAGCGGCTCTCGGTGGGGAACAGTGCCGGCAGCGCCGACGCCAGGTTGGCCACGTAGAACGTGACCGGGAAGGCGATCAGGGCGAGGCCGAGCAGCGTGGTCCAGATTCCGCCGATGTCAATCAGCAGGAACGCCGGGATGGAGAGGAAGACCGCGCTGATGGCGCCGATCCAGAGCACCGGGCGGCGTCCGATCTTGTCGGACAGGCGACCGGCCAGCGGGATGCAGAGCGACATGATGACCAGGATCGGGATCGTCAGAAGCGTTCCGTGGAACTCGTCGTATCCCTTGTTCGCCGTCAGGTAGGTCGGCATGTAGGAGGTGAGCGCGTAGCCGAGCGTGTTGGCGGAGGCCACGAGGACCATGGCCAGTACGATTCCGCGCCAGTAGGCCTTGAAGATCGCGAGCGGGCCCTTGGCGGCGGGGGCATCGTCGACCTGCGGGTCGTTCGCCGCGATCTCCTTGGCGTCCAGGGTCGCCTGGAAGGTCGGCGATTCCTCGATCTTCATCCGGAAGTAGATGGCGATGAGGCCGAGAGGTCCGGCGATCAGGAACGGGATGCGCCAGCCCCAGTCCTCCATGACGTCCTGTCCCAGGGTGACCTGCAACACGGAGACGAGGGCCGCACCGATAGCGAAGCCGAGGTAGCTGCCCATGTCGAGCAGGCTGGCGAAGAAGCCCCTGTGCTTGTCAGGAGCGTGCTCGCTGACGAAGGTGGTGGCACCGGCGTACTCTCCGCCGGTGGAGAATCCCTGGATGACCTTGGTGAACACCAGCAGGGCGGCGGCCAACATGCCGACCTGGGCGTACCCGGGCAGCAGGCCGACGGCGAAGGTGGAGACGGCCATGAGCATGAGCGTCATGGACAGCACCTTCTGGCGGCCGATTCTGTCGCCGAGCCAGCCGAAGAAGACGCCACCGAGGGGGCGGGCGATGAACGTGGCCGCGAAAGTTCCGAGCAGGAAGAGCGTCTGCACGGTCTTGTCGGCCTCGGGCAGGAAGACCGGGCCCATCGTGGTGATCAGGTAGCCGAAGACACCGACGTCGTACCACTCCATGGTGTTTCCGACGATCGTTCCGCCGAGGGCCTTCTTCAGCTTGGGGTGGTCAACGACGTTGACGTCGGACACCTTGAGCCGGCGCCGCAGGAGCGGCTTTCTGGTTTTTGCGGCGGCGCTTGTGGCACCGCTCAGAGACGTGTTTGTACTTCGGTCAATAGGCAATATGTTCTTCTCTCGTGGAGGCCATTTGCGTGAGACCTGTAGCGACCCGTGGTCGGGAATATTTCGACTCATTTTCGGGCAAGCTTTTAATTTTAGCCGATGATCGGCCAAAACGATATTCCGGATACGGATTTGACGGGGTTCGGGCACCCATAAGCGCCGCCTAGTCTGGACATATGGCTGATTCGATAGAGTTCTGGTTCGACCCTTCCTGCCCCTGGGCATGGGTGACTTCACGGTGGATGGACGAGGTTGCCGAGGCGCGACAACTCGACGTCACCTGGAGCGTCATGAGCCTCGCGGTGCTCAACGAAGACAAGGACGTCAGCGACGAATACCAGGCGTTCTTCCCGCGGGCGCTGAAATACACCCGGCTGGTCCAGGCCGCCCAGGAACTGCACGGACAGGAGAGCGTCAGGGCGCTCTACGCCGCCCTCGGTGCCCTGATTCATCCGGGTGGCCAGACCGACCCCGACGAGGTCATCCCGGCGGCGCTCGCCGAGGTGGGGCTGCCGGCCGCCTTCGCGGCCTACGCCGACAGCGACGAATTCGATGTGGCCATGCGCCTCAGCCACTTTGAGGGCATCAGGCGGGTGGGCCACGAGGTCGGGACGCCCATCATCGCCGTGGGTGACGTGGCCTTCTTCGGGCCCGTGATGTCGCCGGCGCCGACCGGCGCGCAGGCGCTCGCGCTCTGGGACGCGGTGGTGGTGGCCGCCGCCTTCGACGGGTTCTTCGAACTCAAACGGAGTCGGACCCATGAGCCGATCTTCGCCCCGCTGCCACCCCGCCCCGCCGTCCAGCCCGCTGCCTACCAACCCGCTGCCAACCAACCCGCTTCCAACTAAATAGAATTCCCCTATGCGCATCCACATCGCCACCGACCACGCGGGCCTGGACTTCAGCCGGCACCTCATGAAGCACCTCACCGCCGCCGGCCACGAGGTCATCGACCACGGGCCGCAGAGCTACAACGCACTCGACGACTACCCGGCGTTCTGCATCAATGCCGCGCAGGCCGTGGTGAACGACCGGGCCGCCGGGGTTGCCGCCCTGGGCGTCGTGTTCGGTGGATCGGGCAACGGCGAGCAGATGGCCGCCAACAAGGTCAGGGGCGCTCGCGCGGCCCTCGCCTGGAATCTCAGCACCGCCCGGCTCGCACGGGAGCACAACGACGCCAACGTCATCTCCATCGGGGCCAGGCAGCACACCGTCGAAGACGCAACGGATTTCATCGACGCGTTCATCGCCGAGCCGTTCTCCGGGGACGAGCGGCACGCGCGCCGGATCGCCCAGCTCGGGGAGTACGAAACGACCGGGCGGATCGCCGGCAAAGACATCGTGGCCTGACCATGCCCGAGGGTCATTCCGTCCACCGGATTACGCGCCAGTTCGCGCGTAACTTCGTCGGCAAGCCCGTGCGCCTGTCTTCACCGCAGGGCAGGTTCGTGGCGGGGGCGGAGCGGCTCGACGGGCATGTCATGACGGATGCCAAAGCCGTCGGCAAGCAGATGTTCCTCGAGTTCGACAACGGGCTCTGGCTGCGCATCCACCTGGGCATGTACGGCGCGTGGGACTTCGCCGGGGACATCCTGATGGATGCGACCATCGCGTCGGCCAACGGCCGGATGGGACAGACCAACCAGCGCGGCACCGAGCTGGATGCAGGCCACGGCGCCGTGCTCGATTCGGCCGGCGAGAACTCCATGCACAGCATCGGTGCTCCCCGCCGCACCCGGGTGCGGATGGCGGAACAGGAGAAGGAACTCGGCGCCGTCGACACCTTCCCGCCGGAGCCCGTCGGCCAGGTGCGCGTTCGCCTGCTCACCGACACCGTGTCGGCCGACCTCCGCGGGCCGACCGCGTGCGAGGTGCTCGACCCCGGCCAGGTGGACGCCGTGATCGCGAAGCTCGGGCCCGATCCGCAGCTCGACGACGGCCAGGCCGCGGAAGACCGGTTCACGAGCGCCGTTCGCCGCAAGCCCACCCCGATCGGCCAGCTCCTGATGGACCAGAGCGTCGTGGCCGGCATCGGCAACGTCTACCGGGCCGAGCTGTTGTTCCGCGCCCGGATCGACCCGCACGCGCCCGGGAAAACCCTCAGCGACGACACGGTCCGCGCCCTCTGGCGGGACTGGGCGCACCTGCTCGCCATCGGCGTGAAGACCGGCCAGATGATGACGATGGACGACCTCGGCGGCGGCGAGTACGTTCTGGCCATGAGGAACCGGGCGGACCGGCACTGGGTCTACAAGCGCGAAGGGCTGCCCTGCCGCGTGTGCGGCACGCACATCGCCCTCGAAGAGATGGGGGCCCGAAAACTGTACTGGTGCCCGTCCTGCCAGCGGCCCTCGGCCGCAGCGATCGACCTGGAAAGCGGAATGCGATGAGACAGAACCCCAGCTTCGTGCTCGGCGAAACCGCCGAGATCAAGCGATTGATCAGGGATAACCCGTGGGCCACGATCATTAGCCATACCTCGGCCGGCGAACTCGTGGCCTCGCACTACCCGGTCATCCTCGAGGAGTCGTCGGAGGACATCGTGTTGCTCGGGCATGTGGGCCGCCCGGACGAGCAGCTGCACGAGCTCGGTTCTCATGAGCTGCTCGTGGTCATCCAGGGCCCGCACGGTTACATCTCGCCCGGCTGGTACGACGCGTCCGGGGCCGTCCCCACCTGGAACTTCATCACGGCGCACCTGTACGGCACGCCTGAGCTGCTCGGCGCCGAGGAGAACCTGCGTGTGCTCGAGGACCTGGTCGACCACTTCGAGGAGCGGATGCCTGAGCCGCGCCGGATGAACGGCACGCCGGTCGACGCCGCGTATGCGGCGCGCATCTCGGCGGGAACGATGGGTTTCCGCCTGAGGGTCACCCGACTGGTGGCCAAGAACAAGATGAGCCAGAACAAACCGGCCGAGACCGTTGAACGCGTGATCGCGGAGCTCGAGGGTGATGGGCCGTACGCGAGCGCGGCCCTGGCCGCCGAAATGCGGCGCGTGCACGATCGGCTCGGCAGGTGACGGCGGCGACTCCGTCGGCGACCTCGGCCACGACTCCGGCCCCGGCCACGCTCCTGCTGAGGAACGGCCGACTCCCGGGCAGCGACGTCGTCGTCGACATCGAAATCGTCGACGGCGTGATCCGGCGGATCGGCTACACCGACCCGGGCCACGCGTCGACGCACACGGTCGACCTGGGCGAGCGGTGGGTCATCCCGGGCCTGTGGGACAACCACGTGCACTTCAGCCAGTGGGCGCAGACGGCGCGGCGCCTCGATGTCTCGGCCGCGGCATCCGCGGCCGAGGCGGCCGTCTCGGTCGCCGGGCGCATTCCCAGGGTGCCGGCCGGGGACACCCTCGTCGGGTTCGGATTCCGCGACGGGCTGTGGCCGGCCGCGCCCGGGCTCGCGGTGCTCGACGCCGTATCCGGGGCCGTCCCGGTCGTGCTGGTGAGCGGCGACCTGCACAGCTGCTGGCTGAACTCTGCGGCGCTCGCGCTGCACGGATTCGCCGGCCACCCCACGGGGCTGCTCCGGGAAGAGGACTGCTTCGCCGTCGTCAACGCGCTCGGCGCGGTCGCGGACGAGGTGATGGACGGCTGGGCCGATGAGGCGGCCCGGGTCGCGGCATCCCGCGGCGTCGTCGGCATCGTCGACCTCGAGATGACCTGGAACCTCGACACCTGGCGGCGCCGGATCGCCGCGGGCACGGATTCGCTTCGGGTCGAGTTCGGCATCTACAGCCAGGACCTGCCGCGGGCGGTGGAACTCGGCCTGCGTTCCGGCGCTCCGATCGACGGAACCGGGGGACTGCTCACCGTGGGCCCGTACAAGGTGATCACCGACGGGTCGCTCAACACCCGCACGGCGTACTGCCTCGACGAGTATCCCGGCCTCGAAGGCACCCCGGATGCGCACGGGCTGCTCACGGTGCCGCCCGAGGAGCTCGTCCGGTTCATGCGGACCGCGACGGAGGCAGGCATCCGCCCGGCCGTGCATGCCATCGGCGACCACGCCAACAGCATGGCCCTGGACGCGTTCGAGCAACTCGGCTGCGCGGGCAGCATCGAACACGCGCAGCTGCTGGCTACCGCCGACATCGAGCGCTTCGCCCGGTTGGGCGTGGTCGCCAGCGTGCAACCGGAGCATGCCCTGGACGACCGCGATGTTGCGGACCGCTACTGGGCCGGCCGCACCGGCCGGGCCTTCGTGCTGGCGAGCCTGCTGGAGGCCGGCGTCGAGCTGGCGCTCGGCTCCGACGCCCCGGTGGCGCCCCTCGACCCCTGGGTGAGCATGGCGGCCGCCGTTGGGCGCGCCACGGAGGGTCGCGAGCCGTGGCACCCCGAGCAGGCGATCTCCCGGCAGGCGGCGCTGGCAGCGTCCGCGCGCGGGCGGCACCAGGTCGCGGTGGGGGACGTCGCCGACCTGGCGGTCTGCGAGGTCGACCCGTTCACGGCATCCGTCGCCGATCTGCGGCGGATGCCCGTCGCCGCCACGCTGCTCGCCGGCCGCGTCACCCACACCACCCTCTAAATCCCCCCACACACACTCCCCGCGAAACCGCAGTTGTGCGCGTTACCCGGGTGTTTTAGCGCGCACAACTGCGGTTTCGCGGGGAGGTGGGTGGGTGAACGGAAGCGCCCCGACCTCGAAATCGAGGCCGGGGCGGGGCGGGGCGGGGCGGGAGTCAGGCGTGCAAGTGCCTAATGGCGATGCCCTGTGCCGGTCCGGGCGCCGAGATGGCGTCGGTGTGCCCAGACCTCACCCGGGGTCAGGCGCCGGTCCTCCGCGTGACGGTGTGACGGCCGAGTCGCGCTCATCGGGGCCGGTTTCGCCCCTCGCCTCCTGACCGCGACCAGGACGGCAGCGCCCGCGAGGAAGAGCAGCAGGGCGAAGAGTCCCATATTCTCTGCCTCGACACCCGCCGAGGCGAGCACGAGCGTTGGCGTGACGGCCGGTTTCGCTGCGGGCGCGGCCGGGGGAGCGAGCGCCGGGGGAGTGACCACGGGCGGCGTGGCTTCCGGCAGCACGCCCGTGGGTGGGTCGGTCACCGGGATGTCCACGACCGTCGGCGGGTCGGTGGCGGGATCAGGGTCGGTGACGGGATCCGGGTCGGTACCGGGACCAGGGTCGGTGACGGGATCTGGGTCGATCACCGGATCAGGGTCGGTGACGGGATCAGGGTCGATCACCGGATCCGGATCGGTGAGGGGGCAGGGCTCGTTGTTCACCGGGAAGTCCCAGTTCACCGTGGCCCATTCCTCGCCCTCGTAGCCCAGTGTGAAGCCGGGCAGGGCCGTTGCCGTGACGACGACCACTGTTGTGCCCGTACCGTCCCCGAAGCGCTCCTGGCTGTAGATGACGCCGTCCTGGGGCTCGGGAAGGTCCACGGTGTCGTTGTCGGGACCGCAGGCATCCGTTGCCGTCGGCGGAAGCGGCACAACCATGACCGGGTTCGGTTCTTCGCCGCCGCCTGGTCCGTCCCCGCCACAGTCGGCGGGCTCCACCGGGGTGAAGGACCAGGCCGAGGTGCGCGGGATGACCCATCCCTGATCTGCCACGGCAGTCACGGCGTAGGGAACGCCGAACTCCAGGCCCGCGGGCTCGCCGGAGAAGGACTCTCCGGATTGGTCTCCCCAGGCCCAGGAACCGAGGTCGAAGCCGGTCAGGGTCAGAACGGCCGGCGCATCGCACACCGCGTCGGTGAAGTGCGGCGGCGGCGGCGTGAGCACACCCGGGGAGACCACGCACGGAACGTCGGTGAGGCCGAAGTGCCACTCCGTTTCCGTGCCGGCCGGGAAGGCATAGTTCGCGGCCGCCGTCAGGTAGACATCCCCGCCGCTCCCGGAAAAGCTGTATCCGGTGCCGTCGGCGGGAATGACGATCAGGTCGTTCTCGGTTCCGCATTCGTCGACCATGGAGGCGCCGGGCGGCGTGACGACGATCGGGGCGGGCGGGGGTTGCACGGGGAGCACGCATCCGTTGGCCAGGACTTGGGCTCCGGTGGCTCCCCAGCCGAACAGTGCGGTGAGATTCTTGCCGGGGTAGGAGCCGAACGCCGGAATGATGTCGGCTTCGTGCAGATCGTGGCCCTGCGTGATGATCGCGTGCATGTCCAGCGGCGGCATTGCCTGCCAGCCGTTGGCGGCCGTGCTGGGAGGGGTGGCGTGGCACAGGACGGCCTGGAGGCCCACCGCGCTCGCCGGGGCCGCTGCCCCGGCTATTGCCAGGCCCACGGCCATCAGTGCGGCCGTACAGGCCGCGAATAGTCTCTTCATTGGATTCTGACCTCGCAAGGAACTCGGGTGTGGCGTGATGCAGCGGCAGAGCGAGCGACAGGGTGGGGTCAGGGCGCGACAAACCGGCCCGGCCACCGGATCGTGCTTCCGGCGGACTGGTCCGACCCGCGCCGAGATAACCCCGGCAGGCTCCCGATTGGGTGGGGACTGCGGAGCTGTCGATTGCGTGGATTACTGTCCGCGAAGGGCGGAGCGCTCTGGCTCGCGCCTGGCGGACCGCGCAGATCCCGCGCAACGGCGATCGTGTTCGTGGTGGGCACCACGAACGGAACTGTCTTACCGGGCGCCGCCGGTCAGGGCGCGGCCCTGTGGTCGCAGAGCGGAGTCCGCGTTTGGATGTGCCGGCGCAGGGGGCACGGGCCGATGCCGGCCGACCTTGGAGGATTGGATCATGGCGTGACTCTCCTTTCGGGTAAGAGTTAGGTCACGCGCATAGCAAAGCAGTCCGCGTCACCGGCCGACAAGGCATCAAGGCCCCCCAAAGTGAGGGACACTCACGTTCGGGAACGACCCGTGACCGGGCGCACGAGCGAGCGGGACGCGCTGACCCCTCGAACTGGGGGTGGGAATCACTCAGGTCACCCCTTGTTGGGGGGTGGTACGCCGTGCTGTGATGTGGCGCACAAGCACTCCTACCGAAGGGAGCAACACAGATGATCCTGTCCACAGAGGTTGGGCGAAAGCGCGCCCGCGTCGTCGCCGTATTCGCGGCCGTGCCGTTCGCGGCCCTGAGCGCACTCGGTGTCGCGACATCAGCCACGGCCTCGCAGCCGTCTGACGACCACAAGGTCACCTACTGTCACGCGACCCACAGCGCGACGAACCCGTTCGTGATCGTTACCTCCGACAAGGTCGGGGTCGTCAGGGCGCACCAGAACCACCAGGACCTCGAGGACGTCATCCCCGAGTTCGACTGGTGGCTCGCCGGGCAGTCCGGACACTTCGCCGGACAGGGCGACGACCCGGAGGCCTTCATCGCAAACGGCTGTGTGGCGGAGGAATACCCCAGCTAGGTCGGTCCGAGCGGATGCCGGGGACCCGACCCACGGCATCCGCTTGGCCCCTGAAGTGAAGATCAAACCTGCGCCGAGTTGCGGGGAAAGTACCTTCCCGCGGCCGATGAAGGCACTTTGTCCGCAAGCGAACGTCAGCGGCCAGCTGGGGCAGCGGCGTCAGCTGGCGTCTGGCGGGGACAAGTTCAGAGGCTCTCAGGTGCGCCAGAATCCGAAGTAGGATCGCGCTGCCCGCCACATCGACCCCGCCAGGTAGGCGACCCCGCACAGCGCCCCGGGACGGAGACTCGGAGGATCCAGCCATGCCCCCACATTGCGACTCACTGGACGGACCCGTCGTCACCGCAGCCAGGCAGGCGCTGGATGCCGTCGACGTCGCGCGCGTGCTGCCCTACGTGCCCGCGGCCGGGGAGGCCGAAGTCCGGGCACTCTTCGACCGGGTTGTGCCGGTACGGAATCTCGGGCGGGAAGCGGCGGATGTTGCGGACCGGCTTTTCTTCGAGACCGTGGTGCGCATTCACCGGGCCGGGGAAGGCGCGGCCTACACAGGGCTGAAGCCGGCAGGATTGGACGTGGGCCCCGCGATTCCGCTCGCCGAGCGTGTCTTGGCCGAGGGCTCTGCGGGACCGCTGGTCGACTTCCTGTCGGAGATGATCCGCACAGAAGCAGCACGACGGCTCGAGCGCCTGCGAAGTCTCGACCTCGCCAGGGACGGCGGGGTCGCCGGTGACCGGTCCTGGGTGGAGGCCATGCTGGGTTTCAAGGTCTACGCCCACCACGTGTACAAGGCCATCACGGCGGCCGGGGATGCGCACCACGGACGCGGCGGCGGATCGCATGCGGATCCTGAAGGCGAGTGACCGAAAGGGAGGGGATGACGGGAATCGAACCCGCGCCATCAGTTTGGAAAACTGAGGCTCTACCATTGAGCTACATCCCCAGGGCCCGTCGCCGGGCACTCAAATAGCGTAGTACACGTTGACGGGCGCTCGCTGCACGCCCCGCGCCGGGACGTGCGGAGCTGTGCACTAGACTTACCGAGGTCAATCGGCGTGCCGTGAGGATGTTCCTTGCGTCAAACCGGAGGGCCCCAACGGGTTGAGATGGCGATCCGGGGCGTAGCTCAGCTTGGTAGAGCGCTCGGTTTGGGACCGAGAGGTCGCAGGTTCGAATCCTGTCGCCCCGACCATCACCCCCCCACACACGCAATCGTTCAAAACACAGGAGAGTCCCCACGTGAAGTCAACGGTCGAAAAGCTGAGCCCCACGCGCGCCAAGCTCACCATCACGGTGACGCCGGAGGAGCTCAAGCCCAGCATCACCCACGCCTACGGTCACATTGCCGAGGGCATCAACATCCCCGGATTCCGCAAGGGCAAGGTTCCGCCGGCAATCATTGACCAGCGCGTCGGCAAGTCCGGCGTCCTGGAGCACGCGGTCAACGAAAGCCTCGACGGCTTCTACCGCAAGGTTGTCGAAGAGCACAAGCTGCGCCCCCTGGGCCGCCCGGAGGCCGACATCGTTGAATGGCCGAGCGACAAGGACTTCTCCGGAGACCTGCTGCTGGCCATCGAGGTTGACGTCCGCCCCGAGATCGAGCTTCCCGACTATAAGGGGCTCACGCTCACCGTCGACGCCGTCGAGGTGTCCGACGACGAGGTCACCGAGGAGCTCGACAAGCTGCGCAGCCGCTTCGGCACGCTCGTCACCGTCGAGCGTCCGGCCAAGACCGGCGACTTCGCCCAGATCGACCTGGTCGCAACCATCAACGGCGTCGAGGTCGACACCGCCAGCGGCATCTCCTATGAGGTCGGCTCCGGCGACCTGATCGAGGGCATCGACGAGGCGCTCGACTCGCTCAGCGCCGGTGAGACCACCACGTTCAACTCGAAGCTCATGGGCGGCGACCACGAGGGCGAAACCGCCGAGATCGTCGTCACCGTCTCGGCCGTCAAGGAGCGCGAGCTTCCGCCCGTCGACGACGACTTCGCTCAGATCTCCAGCGAGTTCGACACCGTGGCCGAGCTGACCGAGAGCCTCAAGGTGCAGGTCGAGCGCTCGAAGGCCTTCGGCCAGGGCAACCAGGCCCGGGAGCAGCTCATCGAGCAGCTCCTCGAATCCGTCGAGGTCCCGATCCCCGCCGCGATCATCGAAGACGAGGTGAACCGTCACCTCGAGGGCGAAAGCCGCCTCGAGGACGACGAGCACCGCGCCGAGGTCACCGCGTCGAGCGAGAAGACCTTCCGCCAGCAGATCCTGCTCGACACGATCGCCGAGGCCGAGAAGGTTCAGGTCAGCCAGGACGAGCTGACCCAGTACCTGATCCAGGGCGCGAGCCAGTACGGCATGGACCCGAGCGAGTTCGTGCAGGCCCTGAGCAGCAACGGCCAGATCCCGTCGATGGTGGCCGAAGTCGCCCGCAACAAGGCGCTGGCCATCGCGCTGGGCAAGGCGACGGTTGTCGACTCGAACGGAAAGGCCGTCGACCTGTCCGAATTCAGCGCGGTCGAAGACGACGACACGGCAGAGGATGCCGCGGCGGACGAGAACACCGAGGACGAGAACGCCGAGGACGAGAACACCGAGGAGCCGGTCGAAGCCAAGGCCAAGCCGAAGAAGAAGGCCGCTGCCAAGAAGTAGCACGCCACGCACGCACGCGCGCTAGCGAGCGAGCGCCTACGGGCCGGATGTCACACGACATCCGGCCCGTTCTGCGTCTGAAGCACCGTCGGAGTCGCATGGGCGGGCGGGTCGGTGGGCGCGCGTAATCTGCCGAGGGCGAACAGAGCCGTTCTTCGGGCCGGGCTCCTATAGATTCATTCTGAAGCGACAAGCGACAAGCGAAACGGAGCGCGACATGGCCGATATGACACCGACACCCGGCGTATTTGACCGACTGCTGAAAGATCGAATCATCTGGCTCGGCTCAGAGGTCCGTGACGACAGCGCCAACGAGATCTGTGCCAAGATCCTGCTGCTGGCCGCCGAGGACCCCAAGCTCGACATCTACCTGTACATCAACTCCCCGGGCGGATCGATCACCGCCGGCATGGCGATCTACGACACGATGCAGTTCGTGCCGAACGACATCGTCACGGTGGGCATCGGCATGGCCGCCTCGATGGGCCAGCTGCTCCTCACCTCGGGCACCAAGGGCAAGCGCTACATCACCCCGAACACCCGTGTGCTGCTGCACCAGCCGCACGGCGGCTTCGGCGGAACGGCCAGCGACATCCAGACCCAGGCCCAGCTCATCCTCGACATGAAGAAGCGCCTCGCCGAGATCACCGCGGCCCAGACCGGCAAGACGGTCGAGCAGATCAACGCCGACGGCGACCGCGACCGCTGGTTCAGCGCCCAGGAAGCCCTCGAATACGGTTTCGTCGACCACGTCCGCGAATCCGCCACCGACGTCGCCGGCGGCGGCGGCACCGTGGCCGCGGACACCACCAAGTAGCCCACCGAACCGAAGAGGAAGAAAACCATGACCATCCCCACATTCGGTGGAACCGCATCCAGCTCGCAGGGCGGCCCCGCCGCCTCGATGCCGGATTCCCGGTACATCCTGCCCACGTTCGAGGAGCGCACGGCCTACGGCTACAAGCGCCAGGACCCCTACGCCAAGCTCTTCGAGGACCGCATCATCTTCCTCGGTGTGCAGGTGGATGACGCTTCCGCCGACGACGTCATGGCCCAGCTTCTCGTGCTCGAGAGCCAGGACCCCGACCGCGACATCGTCATGTACATCAACTCGCCCGGTGGCTCGTTCACGGCCATGACGGCGATTTACGACACGATGCAGTACATCCGCCCGCACATCCAGACGGTCTGCCTCGGCCAGGCGGCGTCCGCGGCCGCGGTGCTGCTTGCCGGCGGAACGGCAGGCAAGCGCCTCGCCCTCCCGAACGCGCGGATCCTCATCCACCAGCCGTCGGTCGGCGGCTCCGGAAGCGGCCAGGCCTCGGACATCGAAATCCAGGCCGCCGAGATCATGCGCATGCGCGTGTGGCTCGAGGAGACCCTCTCGCACCACTCCAACAAGTCGGTGGAACAGGTCAACAAGGACATCGACCGCGACAAGATCTTGGGCGCGGCCGAGGCCCTCGAGTACGGCCTGATCGACCAGGTCCTGACCAGCCGCAAAAACCTGCCGACACTGGTCAAGTAGACGCGCCACGCTGTGCCGAAACGGCGCGCCCGCCTTCAGGGGGGCGCGCCGTTTCGCTTTGGGCACGGCGTGCACGCGGTGTCACAGGCACAGGCTAGGCTCATTGCTAGCGACACCGATGGAGGAGGCTACAGATGGCCCGAATAGGCGAAAGCGCCGACCTGCTGAAGTGCTCCTTCTGCGGAAAGAGCCAGAAGCAGGTCCAGCAGCTCATTGCGGGTCCGGGCGTCTACATCTGCGACGAGTGCGTCGAGTTGTGCAACGAAATCATCGAAGAACGACTGGCCGAGGCCGGCTCCGAAGAGGGCAGCGGCGACTTCGACCTCCCCAAGCCCAAGGAGATCTTCGGCTTCCTCGAGGAATACGTCATCGGCCAGGAGGCAGCCAAGCGCGCCCTCGCCGTTGCGGTCTACAACCACTACAAGCGGGTGCGCTCACGGGCGACGCTCACGGCGGCCGACGCCATCCGTGACGACGTCGAGATCGCCAAGTCCAACATTCTTCTCATCGGTCCCACGGGCTGCGGCAAGACGTACCTGGCCCAGACGCTCGCCAAACGCCTCAACGTGCCCTTCGCCGTGGCGGATGCGACGGCCCTGACCGAGGCCGGCTACGTCGGCGAAGACGTCGAGAACATCCTGCTCAAGCTGATCCAGGCGGCAGACTACGACGTCAAGCGCGCAGAGACCGGCATCATCTACATCGACGAGATCGACAAGATCGCCCGCAAGGCCGAGAACCCCTCGATCACCCGCGACGTGTCCGGCGAGGGCGTGCAGCAGGCCCTGCTGAAGATCCTCGAGGGCACCATCGCGTCGGTTCCGCCGCAGGGCGGCCGCAAGCATCCGCACCAGGAGTTCATCCAGATCGACACCACGAATGTGCTGTTCATCGTGGCCGGCGCGTTTGCCGGGCTCGAAGACATCATCTCCTCGCGGGCCGGCAAGAAGGGCATCGGCTTCGGCGCCCCGCTGCACAGCAAGGGTGACGACGTCAACCTCTTCGGCGAGGTGCTCCCGGAAGACCTGCACAAGTTCGGCCTGATCCCCGAGTTCATCGGGCGTCTTCCCGTCGTCGCCACGGTCACGCAGCTCGACCAGGTCGCTCTCATGCAGATCCTGACCGTGCCGAAGAACGCGCTCGTGCGCCAGTACCAGCGCATGTTCGAACTCGACGGCGTCGAGCTCGAATTCGAGCAGCCCGCCCTCGAAGCGATCGCCGACCTGGCCGTGCTCCGTAAAACGGGTGCCCGCGGCCTGCGCGCGATCATGGAAGAGGTCCTCGGGCCGATCATGTTCGAGGTGCCGTCCAGCACCGAGGTGGCCCGCGTCATCGTCACCCGCGAGGCGGTGCTCGACAATGCGGAGCCCACGATCATTCACCACAAGGCCCGGCGCGAAGAGAAGTCCGCCTAACCCGCGACCCGAGGGCTCAACCGCCCGCCCGGCCTGACGGCACCCCGTCCCGGGACCGCACGCCGTGGAACATCGCCGAGCGCAACGCGGATGACCGGGTGATCCCGGTGTTCAAGCGCCTGATCGAGGTGCGCGAGCGACTCGTGCCGTACCTCGCCGAGCAGGCTCGCCGCACGATCGCGACCAGCGCGCCGCTGATGCGGGCCCTCTACTTCGACCACCCGCACGACGAGAACGTGTGGGCGCATCCGCTGCAGTGGATGCTCGGCGACGACCTGCTCGTCGCGCCCGTGCTCGAGGCCGGCGCCACCGACTGGCTGGTGTACCTGCCGGCCGGCGACTGGGTGGATGCCTGGACCGGGGAGACCCTGGCCGGCGGGCGCACGGTCAGTCGGCCGGTGCCGCTGGACGAGATCCCGGTGTACTGCCGCGCCGCGTCGTGGGCGTCGCTGCGCGCCGTCTTCACCTCCCGCGAAACCGCAGTTGTGCGCGCTAAAACGCCCGAATAAGGCGCACAACTGCGGTTTCGCGGTTAGTTGAGGCCGCGGCGGTCGAGCAGGGGCTGGATGATCGCGTCGCGGCCGCGGAAGTCGCGGTAGGCCTCCAGGGGGTCCATCCGGCCGCCCACGCCGAGCAGGCGGTCGCGGAAGCGGTCGCCGTTCTCCCGGGTGAGGCCGCCGTTCTCGGTGAACCAGTCGACCGTGTCCGCGTCGAGCACCTCGCTCCAGATGTACGAGTAGTAGCCGGCGTCGTAGCCGCCGGAGAAGGTGTGCGCGAAGTACGTGCTGGCGTACCGGGTGGGCACGAGCGGGTTGTCGAGGCCGACGGCGGCGAGGGCGGATGCCTCGAACTCGGCAACATCCGTCACCACCGCGTCCGCGTCGATCCGGTGCCACGCCTGGTCGAGCAGGGCCGCGGCGAGGTACTCGCTGGTGGAGAAACCCTCGTTGAACGTGGACGAGGCGTGGATCCGGTCGACCAGGTCCTGCGGCATCGGCTCACCGGTTTCGTGGTGGCGGGCGTAGTTCGCCAGCACCTCCGGCTGGAGCATCCACATCTCGTTGACCTGGCTCGGGAACTCGACGAAGTCGCGGTACACATTCGTGCCGGAGAATTTCGGGTAGGTCACCTGGGCGAACAACCCGTGCAGCGCGTGCCCGAATTCGTGGAAGAGGGTGTTCACCTCGTCGAAGCTGAGCAGCGTGGGCTCGCCGGCGGCGGGCTTGGAGATGTTCATGTTGTTGCAGACGACGGTGGGCGTTTCGAGCAGCGCCGACTGGGAGATGAGCGGGTTCATCCAGGCCCCGCCGCGCTTCGAATCGCGGGTGTAGAAGTCGCCGATGTACAGGCCGACGGGGGAGCCGTCCTCGTCGGAGACCTCGAAGACCCGGGCGTCCGGGTGCCAGACGACGAGGTCGGGGCGCGGAGTGAAGGTCACGCCGTAGAGCCGGGTGGCCGCGTGGAAGACGCCGTCCTGCAGCACCCGCTCGAGCTCGAAGTAGGGGCGCATGGCGGCGGTGTCCACGTCGAACGTGGCCTGGCGCACCTTCTCGGTGTAGAACGCCCAGTCCCAGGCGGCGAGCTCGAACCCCTCGCCGGAGCCGTCGATGATCTGCTGCAGCTCGGCCTGTTCGGCCCGCGCGTTCCGCGCCGCGGCCGGGGCGAGGCGTCCGAGCATCTCGGCCACGGCATCCGGAGTCTTCGCCGTCTCGTCGGCTGTGACGAAGGCCGCGTGGCTGTCGAAGCCGAGCAACCTCGCCCGCTCGGCGCGCAGGCGCGAGATCTCCAGGACAAGTTCGCGGTTGTCGTGCGCGCCGCCACGGATGCCGCGGGCCGCGGAGGCCGACAGCAGCCGCTCCCGAACCTCCCGGTTGGTCAGGCTCGCCAGGTACGGGTGGGAGGTGGGGAGCACGAGGCTGATCAGGTAGCCGTTCAGCCCCCGCTCCTTCGCGGCCTCGGCGGCGGCCGAGATCTCCCCGGCCGCGAGGCCGTCCAGCTGGGCGACATCGTCGATCAGCACGGCGAGTTCGTTGGTGTCGGCCAGGAGGTTCTTCTCGAAGCGCGTCGTCAGCGTCGAGAGGCGCTTGTTGAAGTCGCGCAGCGCGGCCTTGTCCTCGTCGGACAGGCCGGCCCCGGAGAGGGTGAACTCGGTGTGGTACCGCTCGACCAGGTACAGCGATTCGGCGTCCCGGCCCAGCTCTTCGCGCTGCGCGTGCACGGACGCGATCCGGGCATAGAGCCCGGGGTCGAGCCGGATGGCGTCCTCGTGCGCCGCGAGAAGGGGCGCGAGTTCCTCCTCGAGCGCGTTGGTGAAGTCGTTGGAGTCGGAGGAACTCTTGTTGAAGAACACCGCGGCGACACGCTGGAGCGTCTGCCCGCTGCGCTCGAGCGGCAGCAGCGTGTTCTCAAAGGTCGGCTCGTCGGGGTTGGACACGATCAGCGCGATCTCGGCGAGCTGCTCCGCGATGCCGTGGTCGAACGCCTCGCGGTAATGCTCGTCGCGGATGTCGGCAAAGGGCGGCAGCTGGTAGGGGAGCGTGCTCGGAGCAAGAAAGGGGTTCACGGAGGAGTTCACGGAGGAGTTCACGGAGTCAGCCATGCGACCACCCTAGTTGGGCCGCCAGTTGAGTAGGCTCGGGTCATGACCGACTCGCCCGAACGCCCGGAAACGGCGCCGCGAGACCAGTACACTCATGGCCACCACGAGAGCGTGCTGCGCTCGCACACCTGGCGCACGGTGGCGAACTCCGCTGCGTACCTCATCCCGCACCTGGAATCCGGCCTGACCCTGCTCGATGTGGGCTGCGGCCCCGGCACGATCACGGTCGACCTGGCCCGCAGGCTGGCCCCCGGCCGGGTCATCGGCGTCGACGCGTCGGCGGAGATCATCGAGCATGCCGCCGGCCTCGCCTTCGACAAGGGCGTGCGCAACGCGGGTTTCCAGGTCGGCGACGTCTACTCGCTCGACTTCCCCGATGAATCCTTCGACATCGTGCACGCTCACCAGGTGATCCAGCACGTCGCGAACCCGGTCGCCGCCATGCGCGAGATACGCCGGGTGCTGAGGCCCGGCGGAGTCTTCGCTGCCCGGGACGTCGACTACGGGGGAGTGATGTACTACCCCAAACTGCAGGGGCTGTCGGAGTGGATGACGGTCTACCGCGACGTGCACTACTGGAACGGCGGCGACCCGGACGCCGGGCGCGCGCTGAAGGCATGGGCCCGCCTGGCCGGATTCTCCGCCGTGGAGAGCAGCGCCTCGATCTGGTGTTTCGCCAACGCGATCGAACGCGAGTGGTGGGGCGAATCCTGGGCGGTGCGGGCGACCGAATCGAGCTTCGCGACCCACGCGATCGAGGCCGGCGTGGCCGACCTCACCGAATTGCGGGCGATGGCGGCCGCCTGGCGCCAGTGGGCGGCGGACCCGGACGGCTGGTTCGGCATGCCGCACGGCGAGATCATCGCGCGCAAGTAACGGACACCATGCCCTTTGTCGATCGGCTCGAATACTGGGCGCGGGTGCAGCCCGACGCCACCGCCGTAGAGGTGGCCGGTGTCCGCCTCAGCTTCGCCGAGCTGCGCGACCGGGCGGCATCCCTCGTCGCTGCCGCCGGTGAGAACCCGGCGCTCACCGCACTCTGCCTGCCCAACGGGACCGAGTTCGTCGTGCGCTTCGCGGCCGCCGTGGCCGGCAGCGGAGTCTGCGCCGTGCTGGATCCCGGGTGGCCGGATGCCCAGCGCGCGGCCGTCGAGGAGCGCCTGCGTGAGTTCCGCCCGGGGCCGCCGCCCGCCGACACCGGTACCGCCGACGCCGGTACTTCCACCACCGAGCTCGCGGACGGCCCCGCCGACTCCGTCTTCCTGCTCGGCTTCACCTCCGGCACGACCTCCCTGCCCAAGGCCTTCACCCGCTCCCGCCGGTCCTGGCAGGGCTCCTTCGACCACGGCACAGCGTTCTTCGGCCTCACCCGTGCCGACCGCACGCTGGCCCCCGGGCCGCTCTCGTCCAGCCTCACCCTCTTCGCCCTGGCCGAATCCCTGCACACCGGGGCCGCGTTCTTCGCCCTGCCGAGCTTTGACGTCGGAGCCGCCATCGCCTGCGTCACCGCCCGAAGGATCACCCGGATCGTGTCGGCGCCGGCCGCCCTGCGCCTGATCAGCGAGCGTGCCGTCGCCGCCGGCGCAGACGGAACAACACTCACCGGTATCGTCAGCGCTGGCGCGAAACTGGACGCCGCCACCCTGGCCCTGGTGCGACGCTGGGCCCCGAACGCGACCGTCTTCGAGTACTACGGCGCCGCCGAGCTCAGCTTCGTCAGCGCCTCGGCGCTCCTCCCCGGCGACGAGCCCGATCCGTCGGCCACCGCCGTCGGCCGCGCCCTCCCCGGCGTCGGCATCCGCATTCGCGATGACGAGGGCCGCGAGCTGCCCGAGGGGGAATCGGGCACGATCTCCGTGCGCAGCCCGCTGGTCAGCGACGGTTACGCCTGGGGAGACGACGGGGAGGCCTTCCAGCGGGACGGCGACTGGTGCACCGTCGGCGACCAGGGGTTCCTGGACGCGGATGCCGTGCTGCACCACCTGGGCCGCCGCGCCGACATGGTCGTCACCTCCGGCCACAACGTGTACCCGCACGAGGTGGAAGCGGCCCTGCGGGGTGTCCCCGGCGTGCGCACGATCATCGTGACGGGCATCCCGGACCCACAGCGGGGAGCCCGGCTGGTGGGCGCCGTGATCGGCGGCGACGAGGCGGATGCTGCCGCCCTCCGAACGGCCGCCGCGTCCCTGCTCGCCGCGCCCAAGCGCCCCCGCGCCTGGTTCTCCCTCGCCGAAGCGCCGGTCACGGCCGCCGGCAAGATCAGCCGCCGCATGCTCGGCGACTGGATCGCGGAAGGGGACGACCGTGTCCGGCCTCTCCGGTAGCGGCGGCGACGGCGCGCCCGCCGGCGTGCACGACACCGACGCGCGGGCAGTACGCCGCAACGCGGGTGATGCGCCGCCCGCGCAACGGCGCGCCGCCCGCGCAGCTGGAAACCTCACCGGCGCGGCCCTCACGGGCGCGGCCCTCACGGGCGCGGCCCTCACGGGCGCGGCCGCGAGCGGCGCGGACCGGGAGCCGGTGGTCGTGCTCGGCCGACGCACCGCTTTCGCACGCCGGAACGGCGCCTTCGGGAGCGTCCTCGCCGACGAACTGCTCGCCCCCGTGCTCTCGGCCGTGGTCGCCGCCGGCGGCATCCCGGCGGCCGACATCGACGACGTCATCATCGGCAACGCGGTGGGCGGGGGCGGCAACGTGGCCCGGCTGGCCGCCCTCGCGGCCGGGCTGCCGTCCCGCGTGCCCGGCATGACCATCGACCGGCAGTGCGGCTCGGGGCTGGAGGCCATCGTGCTGGCCTGCCGGCTCGTGGCGTCCGGCGCGGGCAGTGCCTATCTGGCCGGCGGCGTGGAGAGCTGCAGCACGGCGCCGCTGCGTGCGCACCGGCTGACCTCGACGCCGGGGCATCCGGATTTCTTCGATCGGGTGCGCTTTTCTCCCGACGAGGTGGGCGACCCCGACATGGGCGCCGCCGCCGAGAACGTCGCCGACCGGTTCGGCATCACCCGGGAGCGCCAGGACGCGTTCGCGCTGCGCAGCCACCGGCTGGCCGTCGTCGCCCAGGACAGCGGCGCCCTGGCCGGTGAGATCGTTCCGGTGCGCGGGGAAGCCGGCCTGGTCCGGGCCGACGAGGGTCCCCGGCGCTCGCTCACGGCGGAGCTGCTGCGCCGATTCCCGCCCGTATTCCGGCCGGGCGGCACCGTGACCGCCGGCAACTCCTGCGCCGATGCCGACGGCGCCGTCGTGGTGCTGGTCACCAGCCGGAGGGTCGCCGACAGCCTCGGGCTGACCGGCTACCTTCGCTTCGTCGACTCGGCGGTGACCGGCACGGACCCGAACCACCTCGGCATCGCCGGCGCCGAAGCCGCCCGGCTCGTCCTGGACCGGCAGAATGTCGCGAGTGCGGACCTGGCCCGGATCGAATTCAACGAGGCATTCGCGGCCCAGGTGCTCGCCTCGATGGACATCCTCGGCATCCCGGAGGAGCGCGCCAATTTCCAGGGCGGCGCGCTGGCCGTGGGGCACCCCTTCGGCGCGAGCGGCGCCCTGCTCGTGCTCAGGCTCCTCACGCAGGGCCGGGCATCCGGCCGGGCAGGCGAGCTGTCGCTGTCGGCCGTGAGCATTGCCGGCGGACTCGGTGTCGCGGCGCTCTGGCGGTGGGACGGCACCGTGCGATAACGTGCGGGCAGGGACGTCGCCGGGGAAAGGGCACACTCATGGACAGCATGGTCATGCTGATCGGCCTCATGGGCGCCCTGGGTGCCACGGCTGCGTCCCGGTATTCGAAAGTGCTAGATCCAGTCCTCGTCGTCTTCGACGGGGCCGACGGGCTGGGTGATGGTGGCGCTGTCTTCCCCCGGGTTGTACCGGATGACCGTGCCGTCGTCGAGCTCGATCACGGGCTTGCTCTCCAGCCAGGTCAGCGTCCAGCGCCAGGTCCCGGTGTCCTCGCCGACCGCGACGAGTTCATCCTCGACCGCCTTGACGGCGATTTCCACGACGTGGGGGAGGCCGGAGGGCACAGGGGCGCCGACGGACCAGCGTGTTCCAAGTTGCATGAGCCGGCCTAGAGCTCGATCTCGTAGGTGACCCAGCTTGTGCGGGTGGCGACCTCGTCGTAGAGCTTCTGCGCGGACTTGTTGTCCGCTGCGGTGAGCCACTGCAGTTGCTTGAGGTGGTGCTCGCCGGCGTAGGTCTTCGAGAATTCGATCAGGGCCTTACCCACGCCGGCTCCGCGCTTGCCGGAGACCACGAAGAGATCGTCGAGGAACAGGCCCCGGTCTGCGGTCAGCGTGCGAGGGTAGGCGCGGTAGTGGGCGAAACCGATGAACTCGCCCTCGTCGTTGAGGGCGACGGCGCCCGTCAGGTCGTGGCCCTTGTCGATGATCCAGCTCCACACGCGCAGGGCCTTTTCGTCAGTCAGCTCGCTCTTGTAGAACTCGCTGTACCCCTCGAAGAGTCCCAGCCAGGAAAAGAAATCCTTGTCGCCAAGCGGTCGTACCTGAACAGACATCCGGTTCTCCTTAACTTTCTGACACCGTGGCAAGCACGATACTAGTGACAGCCAATTCGCTGCCTTCCACAAACGTCAACTCCGCAATGCGCCCCACCGCTTGAAGATCAGCGGCGGCCTGCGTGAGCAGCCCGACGTGCGAGGCGATTCCACTAATTACAGCAGATGAAACGGCAGTTTTCTGCGAAGCCTTCGCATCGGTCTTCGCGCGCCGGATTCCGGTGAGGGCTCGGCTGGCCAGATCGAGCAGGGCGGGATCGCCCGCCTCGGGCGTGGCGAGCTCGCCGGCGGTCGGCCAGGATGCCCGGTGAACCGAGCCGTCGTTGGACCAGGACCAGGCCTCCTCGGTGGCGAAGGGCACAAACGGGGCGAACAGTCGCAGCAGCGTCGACAGGGCCGTGCGGAGGGCGGCGACGGCCGAGGCCTGGGCCGGGCCCGTCTCGCCGTAGGCGCGTTCCTTGACCAGCTCGAGGTAGTCGTCGCAGAAGGTCCAGAAGAAGCTCTCGCTGGTCTCCAGCGCTCTCGCGTGGTCGTAGTTGTCGAACGCGGTGCTCGACTGGGTGACGACGGCGGCCAGGCCGGCGAGCATGCTCCGGTCGATCGGTTCGGTCACCGGTGCGTCGGCCGCGCCCTCGAAGCTGAGAATGAACTTGGACGCGTTCAGGATCTTGATCGCCAGGCGGCGGCCGATCTTGATCTGGGTCGGGTTCATCGGGTCGAACGCGGCATCGGTGCCGAGCCTTGAGGATGCCGCCCAGTAGCGCACCGCGTCCGAGCCGTGCTGCTCGAGCATCCCGGCCGGGGTGACCACGTTGCCCTTGGACTTGGACATCTTCTTGCGGTCGGGGTCGACGATGAAGCCGGACAGCGCGGCGTGCTTCCACGGCGACATCCCGTGCTCGAGCTCGGAGCGCAGCAGGGTGGAGAAGAGCCAGGTGCGGATGATGTCCTGGCCCTGCGGGCGCAGTGAGAACGGGTAGACCAGGTCGAACAGCTCGGGGTCGCGCTCCCAGCCGCCGGCCAGTTGCGGCGTGAGCGACGAGGTGGCCCAGGTGTCCATCACGTCGACCTCGCCGACGAAACCGCCGGCCTGGCCGCGCTGGTCGGCCGCGTAGCCGGGGGCGGTCTCGGAGGATGGGTCGACCGGGAGCATCTCGCGGGTGGCGAGGATCGGGGCGTCGAAGACCGGGTTCGCTTCGGCATCCAGCGGGTACCAGACCGGGAGGGGGACGCCGAAGAAGCGCTGCCGGGAGATGAGCCAGTCGCCGGTGAGGCCGTTGACCCAGTTTTCGTAGCGCACCCGCATGAATTCGGGGTGCCATTCGAGGTCGTTGCCGTGGGAGAGCAGGCGTGCCCGGAGCTTCTCGTCGCGGGCGCCGTTGCGGATGTACCACTGGCGGGTTGAGACGATCTCGAGGGGCTTGTCGCCCTTCTCGAAGAACTTGACCGCGTGCACGATCGGCTTGGGTTCGCCGATGAGGTCGCCGCTCGCGCGGAGCAGCTCGACGACGGCCTGCTTGGCCGAGAACACGGTCTTGCCGGCGAGCTGCGCGTACGCGGCCTGGCCCGCTTCGGAGACGATGGCCTCGGGAACCTCGGCGATGATCCGGCCGTCGAAGCCCATGATGGCCCGGTTGGGCAGGTCGAGTTCGCGCCACCAGACGACGTCGGTGACGTCGCCGAAGGTGCAGATCATCGCGATTCCGCTGCCCTTGTCCTTCTGCGCGAGGTGGTGCGCGAGAACGGGCACCTCGACGTCGAAGAGCGGGGTGCGCACGCTCGTGCCGAACAAGTGCTTGTAGCGCTCGTCATCCGGATGCGCCACCAGGGCGACGCAGGCCGGGAGGAGCTCGGGGCGCGTGGTCTCGATCTCGATGGTGGAGCCATCCGGCTTCAGGAAGGAGACCCGGTGGTACGCGGCCGGCACCTCCTTGTCCTCGAGCTCGGCCTGGGCGACGGCCGTGCGGAAGGTGACATCCCAGAGCGTGGGCGCCATAGCCTGGTAGGCCTCGCCGCGCTCGACGTTGCCGAGGAACGCCGACTGCGAGGTGACCAGCGAGTCCGGGCCGATCGTTCGGTAGGTCTGGGTCCAGTCAACGCTCAGGCCGAGGGTGCGCCAGAGCGCCTCGAACTGCTTCTCGTCTTCGATCGTGAGTCGCTCGCACAGCTCGATGAAGTTGCGGCGACTGATCGGCAGTTGGTCGGCGGCCTTGGTGCTCTTGCCGTCGCCGCCCTCGAAGGGGGCGACGAAGTCGGGGCTGTAGTGCAGCGAGGGGTCGCAGCGCACGCCGTAGTAGTTCTGCACGCGCCGTTCGGTGGGCAGGCCGTTGTCGTCCCAGCCCATCGGGTAGAAGACGCTCTTGCCCCGCATGCGCTGGAACCGGGCGATGACATCCGTGTGTGTGTACGAGAAGACGTGGCCGATGTGCAGCGACCCGGAGGCGGTCGGCGGCGGGGTGTCGATCGAGTAGATGTTCTCGCGGGTCGAAGACGACCGGTCGAAGCGGTAGGTGCCGGCCTCTTCCCAGCTGCCGCCCCATTTTGCTTCGAGCCCTTCGAGGGCAGGCTTGTCCGGAACGCTGGCGGCGGTCATGGTTCTCCGATTCGATCTGTGCGGCACCGTGTCGATGGTGAAGTGCCTCAAAAGCTGGGACGTTCCCAGTCCTCCAATCTAAGCCCATCCCACCCCCGCGAAACCGCAGTTGTGCGCGCTAAACGGCACGAATAACGCGCACGACTGCGGTTTCGCGGGAAGAAAGTCAGGGGAGGCGGGGGACGGCGGCGAGGAGGCGGCGGGTGTACGGATGCGTGGGGGAGGCGAAGACGCTCGGCGCGTCCGCCTGCTCCACGATCCGGCCCTCGTTCATCACCGCGACCCGGTCGCTGACGTGCTGCACCACCCCGAGGTCGTGCGAGATGAACAGCAGGCTGAGCGCCAGCTCGCGCTGGAGCTCGTCGAGCAGGTCGAGGACCTGCGCCTGCACGCCCACATCGAGGGCGGAGACCGGCTCGTCGCAGACCAGGATCTGCGGCCGGGAGGCGAGGGCGCGCGCGATTCCCACCCGCTGACGCTGGCCGCCGGAGAGCTCCAGTGGTCTGCGGTCGAGCAGTGCGGGGGACAGCCGCACCCGGTCGAGCAACTCGGCCACCCGTGCCTGGGCTTCCCCATTGTGGGCGCCGAACAGGGCGGGCCGGCCGGTGCCGGGCCGGCGCGGACCGTCGAGGGCGACGGCGTGGCGCAGGATGTCGCGGACGCTCAGCCGTGGGTCGAAGGAGCCGAGGGCATCCTGGTAGATGGCGCCGACCGAGGTGCGGAGCGGTCGCCTGTCCTGCTCTGACACCGAGCTCCAGGGCCGGCCGAGCACCCGCACCTCGCCGTGGTCCGGGGCGCTGAGCGCCAGCACGAGGCGCGCGGTCGTGGTCTTGCCGGAGCCGGATTCTCCGACGATGCCGAGCGTCGTGCCGCGCTCGAGCCGGAACGAGACGTCGTCGACGGCGAGCAACCGCGTGCCGCCCGGCATGCGGAACCCCTTCGTCAGGCCGGTCGCCTCGAGCACGATGGCCGGGCCGATGTCGGGAGCCGCGGCACGTGCCGGTCGCGGCGTCGCCGTCGCCGCACTCGTCGCCGCACTCGCAGCCGCTGCCGCTGCCGCAGCCGTCGCAGGCGCCGCGGGCCCGGCCGCCCTCGGCGCCGCGAGCAGCGTGCCGCGGGGCTTGCCGGCCGGAACAGCGGCGACCATCGCCCGGGTCTCGGCGTGGCGGGGGCGGCCGAGAACCTCGTGGGTCGGCCCGGTCTCGACGATGCGCCCGTTGCTCATCACCGCCACCCGATCGGCGATCCGGCTGACGACGGCGAGGTCGTGGCTGATCAGGATGAGCGCGGTGCCGCTGCGTTTGATCCGCTCGAGCAGTTCGAGGATCTGCGCCTGCACCGTGACGTCGAGCGCGGTCGTGGGCTCGTCGGCAATGAGCAGGGGTGGGTCGAGCGCGATGGCCGAGGCGATCAGCGCCCGCTGCCGCTGGCCGCCGGAGAGCTCGCCGGACCGCTGCCGGCTTCGCAGCTCACCGTCCGGCAGGCCGACGGAGTCCAGCAGTTCGAGCACGCGGCGGGATCGCTCGGCCGGCGCGAGGGTCGTGTGCAGGCGGAGCGAGTCGGCGATTTCCCGGCCGACCGGCCGCAGCGGGTCGAGCGAGGAGAGGGCATCCTGCAGCACCAGCCCGACGTCTTGTCCGCGCCGGCGGCGCCAGGCCGCCTCCGACAACGCCAGCACCGACGCTCCGGCAATCGACATTTCGTCGGCCTGCACCCGCGCGTCGGCGCCGGCGAGGCCCAGCAGGGTGCGTGCCGTGACGGACTTGCCCGACCCCGATTCGCCGACGATGGCCAGGCATTCGCCGGCCGCGACCTCGAAAGAGATGCCGGACACGACGGGTTCCGCCCCGGAACGGCCGAAGCCGACGCTGAGGTTCCGCACGCGCAGGGCGGGCGAGCGGGCCGGGCCGGCCGCGGGAATCATCGGCTGCGGGCTCATGCGTGCCGCATCCGTCGTTCGATGGCCCGGCCGAGCGAGGTCGCGGTCACGGCGGTCAGCACGATGAACAGGCCCGGGAAGAAGCTCATCCACCAGGCCGAGGTGATGTAGGTGCGACCCGCGGAGAGCATCGCGCCCCATTCCGCGGCCGGCGGCTGCGCGCCGAGGCCCAGGTAGCTGAGCGCGGTCGCCCAGACGATCGCCTGGCCGACGCCGAGGGTGGCGAGCACGAGCAGGGGGGCGAGGGTGTTGGGCAGGATGTGCCGGGCCAGGATGCGCCACGGCGTGAGCCCCTGCACGGTGGCGGCCTCGACGAAGGCGGAGGAGCGCACCTGAACGAGCTGGGCGCGGATGATGCGGGCATAGCCCGGCGCGGTGGAGAGGCCGACGGCGATGGTGGCCGTGGCCACCCCCGGGCCGTAGATCAGGATGACCAGGAGCGCCAGCAGCAGCCCGGGAAAGGCGAACAAGACCTCGAGCACACGGTTCACCGTGAAGTCGACGAAGCCGCCGAGCATGCCGGCGAGGGTGCCGAGCAGCACGCCGAGCCCGAGGCCGATCGTCGTGGCCAGCACGCCGATCAGCAGGGAGTTGCCGGTGCCGTGCACGACCCGGGTGTACAGGTCGCGCCCGGACTCGTCGGTGCCGAACCAGTGCGGCAGGGACGGCGGCTGGAACGCCTGGAGCGGGTCGATGGCGAGCGGATTGCCGGGGGCGAGGAACTGGGGCACCACGGCGGAGAGCACGAGGAACAGGGCCACCGCGCCGGCCAGGCCCTCCGCCACGCCGATCCGGCGCGGGCGACGGGCCGCGCCCTGCCGCCGGGCGCCGAGGCCGAGCTCCGCCTGGAGCTCGAGGTCGCTCACCGTGCCCTCACCCGCGGGTCGGCGATGCGCGTGGCCACATCGGTCAGGAGTGTCATCAGGATGTAGGCGACCGCGACGACCATGACCACGCCGATGACCACCGGCACGTCGCGAACGGTCACCGCGTTCAGCAGGGTGCGGCCGAGGCCGGGCCGGGCGAAGACGGTCTCCACCACCACGGCGCCGCTGATCAGAGAGCCGAACGCCCAGCCGGACAGGCTGATCGCGGGAATCGCGGCGTGCCGGATGGCGTGGTTCCAGCGCACACCCCGGGCGCTTTCGCCCCGGGCGAGGGCGGAGAGCACGAAAGGCGACTCGAGGGCGGTGAGCAGGGGCTCGCGGATGATCTGGCCGAGGAACCCGGCCAGCGGCAGCGCGAGGGTGAGCACGGGCAGCACGAGCCCGGCGGGGCCGGGGGTGCTGATCGGCGGCAGCACGCCGAGCCAGATGCTGAACAGCACGATCAGGGCGGTGGCGAGCCAGAAATGGGGCAGGGACGCCGCGACGATTTCGAGGCCGGAGCCCACCCGTGCGGCGATCCGGCCGCCCCGGGTCGACCAGGTGGCCAGGCCGAGGGCGATGATCCAGGCCAGCGCCAGGGCGAGCCCGGCCAGCACGAGCGTGCCACCGAGCTGGCTGAGCACGAGCGGTCCGACATCGAGCTTGAGGGCATAGGAACGGCCGAGGTCGCCGCCGGCCAGCCGCCCGAGTTGCGCCAGGTACTGCATGAGGATCGGCTGGTCGAGACCGTATTCGGCGCGCACACTCGCCAGCGCCTCCGCCGACGCCTGCGACCCCGGGCCGCCGAGGATGGCCTCCGCGGGGTCGCCGGGGATCAGCCGGACGGCGAAGAAGGTGAGCGTCGCCACGGCCCAGAGCACGAACACGGCGCCGGCCAACCGCGCGGCCAGGCGCCGGAGGGCGGGAGTGCGCCTTACCGGCTCAGCCACGCGTCGTAGAACGTGGGAGTGGAGACGGTCGGCAGCGCGCGGGCGCCCTCGACGTCGGCTCCCAGCAGGTAGTGGTTCTGCTGGTCGTAGAGCGGCAGCACGTAGAACCCCTCGAGGATGCGGTCCTGCGCCTCGGTGTAGAGCGCCTTGCGCTTGTCGGCGTCCGACTCGCGGCCGGCCTCGGTGAGCAGCTCGTCCAGTTTGGGGTCGTTGACCTGTGCGTGGTTGGCGAAGTAGCCGCTGGGCGCCGGGGTGATGCCGTCCGAGTGGTAGAGGATGCGCAGCACGTCGGGTCCCACCTTGGTGTAGGGCGCGCTCACGGCGTCATAGTCGCCGCTGCCCAGGGCGCCGTACCAGCTGGACAGGTCCATCGGGGTGAGCTTGACCTCGAAGCCGGTCTCCTTCGCGGTCGCCTGGATCTGCTCGAAGAGCGACTGTTCGGCCGGGATGGACTGGTTCGTGCTGACCGGGAAGAACACGGTCAGGCGCTTGCCGTCCCTGGTGCGGTAGCCGTCGGCATCCGTCTCGCTCCAGCCGGCCGAGTCGAGCAGCTTGCCCGCGGCCTTCGGGTCGTACTCGAAGAGCTCCGGCCGCGACACGGCGAGGGCCTCGGCGCTGGAGAGTGCCGAGGAGGAGCGCTTCGCGGTGCCCTGGAAGAGACTCGCGACGCCGTCGCCGATGTTGGCCGAACGGATGAACGCCTCCCGAACCTTCGGGTCGGTGAACGGTCCAGTGCCGGAGTTGAGTTCGATCCGGTTGGCTGCCCCGGGCCGGGGTGCGTCGAGGTGCTGGATCGAGTCGCCCTTGTCGGCCTGCACGATCGTGTCCGGCTGGGCGTTGTCGATCACGTCGACCTCGCCGGCCTGGAGCGCCGCGTAGCGGGACGCCGACTCGGGGATGAACCGCCAGACGATCTTCTCGAGGTAGGCGGGACCCTCGTGCTCGGCGTCGGCGGGCGGGGAGTTATAGGTGTCATTGCGCACGAGGGTGATCGAGTCCTGCTTCACCCAGTCCTTGATCACGAACGGGCCGGTACCGACCGGTGCGGCGCAGTTCTCTTCCATGCCGCGCGCGAGGCCTTCGGCGGATTCCATCGCCAGCCACGGCTGGGAGAGGGATTCCAGCAGGGCGCTGTCGGGTTCGGCCAGGGTGAGGCGGATGACGGTGGGCGAGACCGCCTCGGTGCCGGTGACCTTCTGCAGCGCGAGGTACCCGGTGGAGGAGCCGGTTGCCGGGTCCTGGAGGTGGGCGATGTTCGCCTGCACGGCGGCCGCGTCGAAGGGGGATCCGTCGCTGAAATAGACGTCGTCCCTGAGCGTGAACTCCCAGGCCAGGCCGTCGTCGCTTTCCGACCATTCGCTGGCCAGCCACGGGATGATGGCGCCGCTCTTGTCGCGGGAGACCAGCGACTCGAGGAACTGGGTGCCGGTGAGCGCCTGCGGGTAGTTGCCGCCGACGTGCGGGTCGAGGCAGTCGGGTTCCGCGTCACCGGAGGCGTAGGTGAGGGTGCCGCCGACAACGGGCTTGCCGCTCGCGGGGGCGTCGGGTTCGGCGGTGCAGCCGGTCAGCACGAGCCCGGCGACGGCCAGGGCGGCAACGGCGACCAGTGCGCGGCGGGTGGGCGCGGGGGTGTTCATGTGCGTTGTTCTCTTTTCCCGGCCGGCTGGCGGCGGAGTGTGCAATTGTTGGACGCGGTACACAAATGAATTGGACCGAGTCCAATCGTAGAGCACGGGAGCAGCATGCCGGATCGAACGCGCACCGAGAGCACGCGCACCGAGGGGGCACGCACCGAGAGCACGCGCACCGAGGGGGCACGCACCGAGAGGACACCGGCCAGGGCGGGGCGCCCCCGCGGGTCGTCCCGGGCCATGCTCGAAGAGGCCGCAGCCGAGCTGTTCCTCGAGCAGGGGTACGCAGGAACCACTGTCGAAGACATCACCCGGCGCGCCGGCGTGAGCCGCAACACCTTCTTCAACTACTTCCCGGCCAAGAGCGACCTGCTCTGGGCCGACGTCGACGCCGGCCTCGCCGAGCTGCCGCGGGCGCTGGCCGACTGCCCGTACGGGCTCGGCGTAACGGATGCCGTGCGACACGCCCTGCACCAGGTGGCGGCCGGGTTCGGGCCGGGCCGGGTGCCGTGGGCGCTCACCCAGGCGGACCTGATGGGAACCCGCGGCGTGCTGGAGGCATCCGGTCTCTCCCGGATGATGAAGCAGGCCGACCTCGTCTCGCGCTTCGTCGCCGAGCGCGCCGGTTCAGACGCCGAGGCAGGCCGCGACCTCGCCGGCCGGTGCTTCGCGATGGCGGTGCTGGCGGCCGCGGTCGCCGCCGCGGGCGTGTGGGCGGCCGCCGGGGTGTCCCGGGGAAACCTGGCCCCGTACGTGGACGCGGGCATCGCGCCCGCCTGCGCCGGATACCGTGACGCGCTGGGCGCAGGGTAGAATTGTCCCAACGACTGTGATCCGGCCATCACCGGTGAGTCTTCGGAAGAGCGGCGGCCACCCTCGGGTGCGCGGCCGGGTAGAACCGAACGGGTCGGGCCCGTCACAGCCTCTGAACAAGCGGTCGCCCAGGTGAAACCCGGGGCGGCAAGCGAGGTGGTACCGCGGTGGACCTGTCCAGGGTCCGGCGTCCTCGTGGAACAGGCAATATTTTCCGTAACCTCGCCTCGTCCAGGAGAAGCATGACGTACCCCAAGGGTCAGAACACCAGCGGCCGGAACGCACCCGGAAGCGAACCGAGCGGCCACCGCCGCGAGCAGGCGGCCGGCGTCGTCCCGTCGCCGAGCTTCCCGCAGATCGAGACCGAGGTGCTCGCGTTCTGGGAGGCCGACGGCACCTTCCAGGCGTCGATCGACAACCGAGCGGATGCCCCCGAGTGGGTCTTCTACGACGGCCCGCCCTTCGCGAACGGCCTGCCCCACTACGGCCACCTGCTGACCGGGTACGCGAAGGACCTCTTCCCGCGCTTCCAGACCATGCGCGGCAAGCAGGTGCACCGCCGTTTCGGCTGGGACACGCACGGCCTGCCCGCCGAGCTCGAGGCCGAGCGGAAGCTCGGCATCACCGACAAGAGCGAAATTGACAAGATGGGCATCGCGGCCTTCAACAAGGTCGCCCGCGACTCCGTGCTCGAGTACACCGGCGACTGGCAGAAGTACGTCACCCGCCAGGCCCGCTGGGTCGACTTCGAGAACGACTACAAGACCCTCGACATCACCTTCATGGAGTCGGTCATCTGGGCCTTCAAGCGCCTGCACGACAAGGGCCTGGCCTATGAGGGCTACCGCGTGCTGCCCTACTGCTGGCGCGACCAGACGCCGCTGTCGAACCACGAGCTGCGTATGGACGACGACGTCTACAAGATGCGCCAGGACCAGACCGTCACGGTGACCTTCCCGCTCGTCGGCGCGAAGGCGGAGAGCCTCGGCCTCACGGCCGTGCGCGCCCTGGCCTGGACGACGACCCCGTGGACCCTGCCCACCAACCTCGCCCTCGCCGTGGGCCCGACGATCACCTACGCCGTGGTGCCGGCCGGCCCGAACGGAACCCCGGATGCCACCGTCGTGCGCGAGGACGCCTCCGTGCCGCACGCCGCCACGCCCACCGAGGTGCTCGGCGGCGAATACCTGCTGGCGATCGACCTCGTCGGTAGCTACGCGAAGGACCTCGGCTACGACACCGCGGAGGAGGCATCCGCCGCGATCTCCCGCACCGTTCTCGGCCGCGACCTCGAGGGCGTCAGCTACGACCGCCTCTTCGACCACTATGCGGATGCCGAGACCTGGGGCACCCGGAACGCCTGGCGCATCCTCGTCGCCGACTACGTCACCACCTCCGACGGCACCGGCATCGTGCACCAGGCGCCCGCCTACGGCGAGGAGGACCAGAAGATCTGCGAGGCCGCCGGCATCCCGGTGATCATCTCCCTCGACGACGGCGGAAAGTTCCTGCCGGCCGTCACCGAGGTGGCTGGGTTGCTCTGGTCCGACGCCAACAAGCCGCTGACCCAGATGCTCAAGGCCGAGGGGCGACTGATCCGCCAGGCCAGCTACGAGCACTCGTACCCGCACTGCTGGCGCTGCCGCAACCCGCTGATCTACAAGGCGGTGTCGAGCTGGTTCGTGCGCGTCACCGAGTTCCGTGACCGGATGGAAACGCTCAACCAGGACATCAACTGGGTGCCCGAGAACGTCAAGGACGGCCAGTTCGGCAAGTGGATCGGCAACGCCCGTGACTGGTCGATCAGCCGCAACCGGTACTGGGGTTCGCCCATCCCGGTCTGGAAGAGCGACAACCCCGACTACCCGCGGATCGACGTCTACGGCTCGCTCGACGAGCTCGAGGCCGACTTCGGCGTGCGCCCGACCGACCTGCACCGTCCGTACATCGACGCGCTGACCCGGCCGAACCCGGACGACCCGACCGGGCAGTCGACCATGCGCCGCATCTCCGACGTGCTCGATGTCTGGTTCGACTCCGGTTCGATGCCGTTCGCCCAGGTGCACTATCCGTTCGAAAACGCGGACTGGTTCGACAGCCACAACCCGGCCGACTTCATCGTCGAGTACATCGGGCAGACCCGCGGCTGGTTCTACACCCTGCACGTGCTCTCGACCGCGCTGTTCGACCGCCCGGCCTTCAAGAACGTCGTCAGTCACGGCATCGTGCTCGGCAATGACGGCCAGAAAATGTCCAAGTCGCTGCGCAACTATCCCGACGTGAACGAGGTGTTCGACCGGGACGGCTCGGATGCCATGCGCTGGTTCCTGATGAGCTCGTCGGTTCTGCGCGGCGGCAACCTCGTCGTCACGGAAGAGGGCATCCGCGAGGGCGTGCGCCAGGTGATGCTGCCGCTGTGGAACACCTGGTACTTCTTCTCCCTCTACGCCAATGCGTCCGGGCCGGACGGCTACGAGGCGACCTGGCGCACGGATTCCACCGATGTGCTCGACCGGTACCTGCTGGCGAAGACCCGCGACCTGGTCGAGCAGGTCACGGCCGACCTCGAGGCGCTGGACAGCACGCAGGCCGCGGCCACGCTGCGCGACTTCACCGACGTGCTGACGAACTGGTACGTGCGGCGCTCGCGCGACCGGTTCTGGGCGGGCGCGTCGGTTCCGGGCGGGGCGGTCTCGACAGGCACGACCACCACGACCAGCGCGAACGACGCGTTCGACACGCTCTTCACCGTGCTCGAGACGGTCACCCGCGTCGCCGCACCCCTGCTGCCGCTCGTGTCCGAGCGCGTCTGGCAGGGGCTCACCGGGGGGCGCAGCGTCCACCTCGAAGACTGGCCGGATGCCGCATCCTTCCCGGCCGACCACGAACTGGTCGCCGTGATGGACCAGGTGCGGGCGATCAGCTCCACGGTGCTCTCCCTGCGCAAGCAGGCGGGGCTGCGCGTGCGCTTGCCGCTGGCGAACCTGACCGTGGTCACCTCGAACACGGCCGCACTGGCCGCCTACGAGGGAATCCTGCGCGACGAACTGAACGTGAAGTCGATCAGCCTGGTCGAACTCGCCGACGACAGCGCCGGCGCCTACGGGATCACCTCGAAGCTCACCGTCAACTCCCGGGCGGCCGGACCGCGCCTCGGCAAGCGCGTGCAGCAGGTCATCCAAGCCGCCCGCGCGGGCGACTGGAGTGAGACCGACGGCACCGTCACGGCCGGCGGAATCGAACTGGTGGCCGGGGAATACGAGCTGGCACTGGCGGCCGGCGCGTCGGGCGAAGGCTCCGGCGACACCGCCCTCGCCCTGCTCGCGGGCGGCGGCTTCGCGCTGCTCGACACGGCGACGACCCCCGAACTCGACGCGGAAGGATTCGCGCGCGACATCATCCGGGCCGTTCAGGACACCCGGAAGTCCGCCGGGTTCCAGGTGAGCGACCGCATCCGCCTCGACCTCGTGTTCTCCGACGAGCACGACGCCGCATCCTTCGGGCTGGCTTCGGGAGTCGACGTGGCGGGGGAGACCCTGGCCACCCGGCTTGCGACGCACCGGGCAACATCCGCCGACGCCGGCACCCTTCCCTCCGAGTGGCTCGAAGGCCTCACGGGGGCGCCGGTCGAACACTATGCGCGCTTCGACGCAGGGCGCTACGCCAATCGTGGCCTCGTGCTCGTGGCCGTCGCCCGGGAGAAGGGACTCACCCATGCCTGACCGCAACTCTGACCGAAACGACGACGCCGACGGCGCCTGGCGCGAAGCCGGGGATGCCGTGCTCACGGCGCTGCTCGGACGCGTCGGTGAAGCCGCCCCGCAGCCGCGACTGGCGCCCACCAGGCGCGCGGTCGAGTTGCTGGGCGACCCGCAGAACGCGTATCCGATCATCCACGTCACCGGCACGAACGGGAAGACGAGCACGAGCCGGATCGCGGAGAGCATCCTGCGTGCCTACGGACTCCGCACCGGCCTGCTCACCAGCCCGCACCTGGTGCGGCTCAACGAGCGCATCATGATCGACGGCGAGCCGATCAGCGACGAGGACCTGGCCGCCAACTGGGCCGACATCCAGCCGTACCTGCAGATGGTCGACGCAGAACTGGTCACCGACGGCGACGAGCCGCTGACGTTCTTCGAGGCGCTCACAGTGCTGGCCTTCGCCTGCTTCGCCGATGCGCCCGTGGATGTCGCGGTGATCGAGGTCGGAATGGGCGGCGAGTGGGATTCCACCAACGTCGCCTTCGGCCAGGTGGCCGTGTTCACGCCGATTGCGCTCGACCACACCGCGCGCCTCGGCGGCACCGTCGCCGAGATCGCCCGCACGAAGTCCGGGATCATCAAGCCGGCTGCCAACGTCGTCACGGCGAAGCAGGGCGACGAGGCGCAGGCCGAGCTCGAGCGGGCCGTCGAACTCACCGAATCGACGCTGGCCGGCGAGGGCGCGGAGTTCGCGCTGCTCAGCAGCCAGGTGGCCGTCGGCGGGCAGCTCATCTCGGTGCGCGGCCTGGCCGACACCTACACGGACCTCTTCCTGCCGATGTACGGCACCCACCAGGCCCAGAACGCCGCCGTCGCCATCGCCGCCGTCGAATCGTTCCTCGGGGCGGGCACGCGGCCGCTCGTGAACGACCTCGTGGCCGAGGGGCTGGCCACGGCCACGTCGCCCGGCCGGCTGCAGCTGGCGGGCGTCGAGCCCACCGTCCTGGTCGACGCGGCGCACAACCCGCACGGCGCGACGGCGCTCGCCGCTGCGCTCGAGGCCTACTTCGACTTCGACGAGATCGTTGCCGTGGTCGGCATCCTGGCCGACAAGGACGCGCACGGCATCATCGAAGCCCTGCGCCCCCAGGTGGCCCGCTTCCACGTGACCCGCTCGCATTCGGAGCGCGCCGTGGGCGTGGACGACCTCGCCGACAAGGTCGCCGACTGGGCGGGCGACGACGTCACCTTCCGGTTCGACGACCTCACCTCGGCGCTCGACGGCGCCCGGGAGTGGGCCGGGGAGGCGCCGCGCCGCGCCGTCATCGTGACCGGTTCGATCACCCTCGTCGGCGAGGCCCTCGCCCTCGCGGACGCCCGGGAATGGATGAAACAGTGAGCGCGGCCCGCGCCGCCCGCTCGGCCCGAGAGGCCGGGCCCCGGTCGGTCAGGCGCACCCTGGCCTCGATCGTGCTGGGTTTCGAAGTCTTCGTCGTCGGACTCGCCGCGCTCGTCATGTTCGGCCTGGGGCAACTGCCGCCGGCCGTCGCGCTGGGCGGGGGAGCGGCACTCTGCCTCGCGATGGTCGCCCTGATCGCCCTGTTGCGCCACAACTGGGCCTACCCGCTCGGCTGGGTCCTCCAGGCGGGCCTCGTCGCCACCGGATTCCTCAACCCGGCAATGTTTTTTGTCGGAGCAATGTTCGCCGCCATGTGGGCATACTGCATGATCATCGGCACCAAACTAGATCACCAGAAGGAGATCGCATGAGCACCCAGGTCGAAGAAACCCTCGTATTGATCAAGCCGGACGGCGTTGCCCGCAACCTCACCGGCGAGATCCTGCGCCGGATCGAGGCGAAGGGCTACTCGCTCGTCGACATGAAGCTGGTGCAGGCCGAGCGCAGCCTGCTCGCCGAGCACTACGCCGAGCACGAGGGCAAGCCGTTCTACGAGCCGCTGATCGAGTTCATGGAGAGCGGCCCCATCGTCGCCTTCCGCATCGCCGGCAACCGGGTGATCGAGGGCTTCCGCGCCCTGGCCGGCACGACGGATCCCACCACCGCCGCGCCCGGCACCATCCGCGGCGACCTCGGCCGGGACTGGGGCGTCAAGGTGCAGCAGAACCTCGTGCACGGTTCCGACTCGCCCGAGTCCGCCACCGCCGAACTGGCCCTCTGGTTCGACTAGCTAATTTTCGCCTCACCCCCCTCGCCGAACTGTGAGTTTGGCACCTTCCCGGGGCCCAGGAAGGTGCCAAACTCACAGTTCGGCGGAGTTTGTGGGCGAGTTTGTGGGCGAGTTTGTGGGCGTGTGTGAGGGCGGGGTTAGAGGCGGTTGAGGACGTCCATCTGGAGCTGGGCGATGATGGCGACCGCGATGAAGCTGCCGAGGGTGATCAGGGGGACCCAGGCGTAGGCGACGGATGCGACCCGGCGCACGGATTCCGGGGCCGGGATGCTCCCCGTCTTCAGGTTGTAGAACGTCACCGCGAGGAACGCCGGGATGGTGACGGCCCAGGTGACCATGCACCACGGGCACAGGATGTCGAGCACGAAGATGCTCTGCTCGATCAGCCAGATCACCAGGGCGATCGCGCCGGTCATCCCCACGTTCAGCCCGATCCGGAACCACCGGGCCAGGCGGGCGCCGGCGAGGATGGCTGCGCCGATCGTGATCACGACGCTCCAGCCCATGACCCCGATGAGCGAGTTCGGGAAGCCGAAGATGTTGCCTTGCGGCGAGGAGAGGTTTGTGGCGCAGCCGATCAGCACGCTGAAGCTGCAGCTCAGCTGCGCGTTCGGGTCGGCCAGGAGATGGAGCTTGTCCAGGGTCAGAGTGAAGGCTGCTGCGAGGCCGATCACACCGGCAAGAATAAGGAAGACGGCGAGCCCCGTGGGGCGGGCGGGAGACTCGAGGCGGGGCATCCTCGGATTATGTCACGTGGCTCTGCACGCGATCTGAAGAATGCATGCGATAATCGAACGAGTCGCTCGAGCCGCGCTCGGACAGACGCACAGAAGCTTAATGGGCGGTAAACGCCCAGATTCATTGGTCCCACGACCAAAGGTATTAGCAGCCAGAGCCACGGGCCGGCTGCGGAACAACAAGGATTCGCGGGGGTTTCGCGCAGGCGCAGCCCTCGCCGAGAGAGCAAACCGGATGGGTGGCGCGGTCGCCCGGATCGGTCAAGGAGCGCACCAGTAATGGTGGAAGACAAAGAAATCAAGAAGCGCAAGGGCATCTTCGGCACTCGCAAAACGTCCCGCAGGGCCTCGTCGGCTGTGACTCCCGCCGCCCAGCCGGATGGTCCGAGCACCCCCACGGACGCACCGGTGGCAACGCCTACCGACGCCCCGATCGACGAAGCGCGCACCGACGCGACGCAGAAGCCTGTGACGGAGCGAAAGCCAGTGACGAAGACATCGACCTCCGCCGAAGACGGCCAGGCCCCGGTAACAGCAACGGAAGCGCCCACGGCCGAGGAAACGTCCGGGGCCGCCCCGGCCGAGAAGGCCATGCTCGCAGTGGAGCCGGCCGTCCGTCGGCCGTCGCTCTCGCTCCTGTTCCAGGCGCCGGAGATCGTGCCGCTGCCGGCCCGCACGCCGTCCCGCCAGGACACCCGCCAGGACGACCGCACCGGTACGCGCCAGGATGAGGACGAAGACGAAGAGACCTCGACGGTTCGCCGACGCGCCCGCCGTCGTTCGGGCGACGAAGGTCGCTCCGGTTCCAATGACCCCGCGAACACCGTCGTCAAAGTTCGCGTCCCGCGTGAGCCGGAGCTGATCACCGAGCCGCAGCGCATCAAGGGCTCGACCCGGCTGGAAGCGAAGAAGCAGCGCCGCCGTGACGGCCGGGATGCCGGTCGCCGCCGTCCCGTGATCACCGAGGCCGAGTTCCTCGCGCGCCGCGAATCCGTCGACCGTGCCATGGTCGTGCGCGCCAAGCACAACAAGATCCAGATCGGCGTGCTCGAAGACGGCGTGCTCGTGGAGCACTACGTCGCCAAGAACCAGGACGCCTCGCTGATCGGCAACGTGTACCTCGGCAAGGTGCAGAACGTGCTTCCGAGCATGGAGGCCGCCTTCGTCGACATCGGACGCGGCCGGAACGCCGTGCTCTACTCCGGTGAGGTCGACTGGGAAGCCGCCGCAGAGAACTCCGGAAACAGCGGCCAGGCGCGGCGGATCGAGCTCGCGCTCAAGCCCGGCGACAAGGTGCTCGTGCAGGTGACCAAGGACCCGATCGGCCACAAGGGCGCACGCCTGACCAGCCAGGTTTCGCTGCCGGGCCGTTACCTCGTCTACGTGCCCAACGGCTCGATGAACGGGATCAGCCGCAAGCTGCCGGACACCGAGCGCGCCCGGCTGAAGAAGATCCTCAAGGAAGTTCTCCCCGACAACGTGGGTGTCATCGTGCGCACCGCGGCCGAGGGCGCCACCGACGAACAGCTCACGCTCGACGTCAACCGGCTCACCTCGCAGTGGGCATCCATCGCCAAGCAGGTCGACTCGGTCCAGGCCCCGGCCTTGCTGCACAGCGAGCCGGACCTGCTGATCAAGATCGTCCGGGATGTCTTCAACGAGGACTTCCACAAGATGGTCATCGCCGGCGAGGACTCCCGCGAGACCATCGAGGCCTACCTCCGCCAGGTTGCTCCCGACCTGGTCGAGCGCGTGCAGAAGTACGAGGGTGACGTCGATGTGTTCGACGAATACCGCATCTCGGAGCAGATCGAGAAGGCGCTCGACCGCAAGGTCTGGCTGCCGTCCGGCGGTTCGCTCGTGATCGACCGCACCGAGGCCATGACCGTCGTCGACGTCAACACCGGCAAGTTCGTCGGCTCGGGCGGAAACCTCGAAGAGACCGTCACCAAGAACAACCTCGAAGCGGCCGAAGAAATCGTTCGCCAGCTCCGGCTGCGCGACATCGGCGGCATCATCGTCGTCGACTTCATCGACATGGTGCTCGAGACCAACCGCGACCTCGTGCTGCGTCGCATGGTCGAATGCCTCAGCCGCGACCGCACCAAGCACCAGGTCGCCGAGGTCACCTCGCTCGGCCTGGTGCAGATGACGCGCAAGAAGCTCGGCCTCGGCCTCCTGGAATCGTTCAGCGAGAACTGTGAAGCCTGCGCCGGACGCGGGATCATCGTGCACCACGATCCCGTCGTGAAGCACCGCCAGACCGCGCAGCCCGCCCAGGAGCGCCGCCCGCGCAGCAAGTCCGGCGGCAATGGCGACGGGGGCGGCCGCGACAATGGCGGCCGGGACAACGGCGGCCGCGACAGCCACCGCGACAACCGTGGCGGCAACGGCGGAGGTTCACAGCAGTCCGACACGGCCAAGGCCGGCAACGGCACCCACGGAATCACCGAGGACGCCAAGCACGCCCTCGCCCTGATCGCCGCGCGCACCATCGCCCGCCCGGTCACGGAGTCCATCCCGGTCATCACTGAGACGCCCGCGCCCGAGGCTGCGGCGTCGACGGATGCTGCTGTGACGACTGCTGCCGTGACGGATGCTGCTCCGAAGGGCGCCGCTCTGCCCGAGGCCCAGGCGCCCGAGGCTGTTCCGGCGGCCGAGTCGGCGCCGCGCCGGTCGCGTCGCTCCTCGTCACGAGGAACGTCCGCCCCGACAGCGGCCCCGACCACGGCCCCGCCCGCGGCAGCGGCCGAGGCGGAGCCACAGGCCAGCGAAGCGGTCGCCATTCTCGACATCCCGGTCAAGAAGACGACGCGCACCCGGCGCACGGTGAGCAAGCAGGTCACCGACCAGATGCTGGACTCCGTGCTCGAATCCCTTCCCGAGCCCAAGCAGCCCGGCCAGGGGCGTTCGCGCAGCCGCCGGGTGACGACCGCCGGGGGATCAACGTCGGCCGCGCAGCCGATAGTCGTTCCCGACTCCGGCAAGTAACACAGGCAACACCCAAGCGAATAGGCAGCGCGCCCCGGCCGGGCACGCTGCCTATTCGTCTGCCCGCTTCTGCCGCGCCTTCTTCGCCGCCCGGTCGCGGCCGCTCACCCGAAGTCCGCTCGCGTGGAGCCGGGTGACGAGCTCACGATTGCCCACCGGGAGGGCGCCGGCGGCCACCAGGGCGTCGTAGCGCGCGGCCGGGACGTCGTAGTGGTCCAGGTCGAATCCGCGGCGGGGGATGGCATTGGCGGCCGCGAACGCATGCAGTTCCGCCAGCGAGCTGTCGCTCACCAGGTGGGACCAGAGCATGCCGTGTGCCGGCCACGCCGGCTGGTCGATCAACACGGTCATTCCCAAAGTGTACGGACCCGAGTGAACAGGCCCCATCCCGGTTTGACCGGGGGTGGAGGATCAGCTAAAGTTGACCGTTGGTGTGCGATGGGCCTGAGCCCGCGCGATTGCCAAGGTTTTCTGGTGGTGAGCGGCCGATTTGGCCGGTTCGCCCCCAGTAACTTTCCATCATAGGAAATTGGGCCTCACGGCTCCCCAGAGATAGGTACGTAAAGTGGTTTACGCAGTTGTGCGCGCCGGAGGGCGGCAGGAGAAGGTAGAGGTCGGGACCATCGTCACGATGGACCGAATCAAGGCTGACAAGGACGGCAACGTCGAGCTGGCCGCCGTGCTTCTCGTCGACGGCGACAAGATCACCTCTGACTCGACGTCGCTGGCCAAGGTCAAGGTCACTGCCGAGGTCCTCAACGACCTCCGCGGCCCGAAGATCGTCATCCAGAAGTTCAAGAACAAGACCGGGTACAAGAAGCGTCAGGGGCACCGTCAGGAGCTCACGCGCGTCCAGGTCACCGGCATCGCCTAAGGCCTGAGGAGAAGAACAGATGGCACATAAAAAGGGTGCGAGTTCCACTCGCAACGGTCGCGATTCCAACGCTCAGCGCCTCGGTGTGAAGCGCTTCGGAGGTCAGGTTGTCAGCGCGGGCGAGATCATCGTTCGCCAGCGCGGCACGCACTTCCACCCCGGCGTCAACGTCGGCCGCGGCGGAGACGACACTCTCTTCGCCCTCGAAGCCGGCTCCGTCCAGTTCGGGGCAAAGGGTGGCCGCAAGGTCGTCAACATCGTGGTGGCTGCCGAGTAGGCATCCACAATTTTTGAACGTGAGGGCGGGCTTCGGCTCGCCCTTACGTGTTTCAGCCCCACTTGAAAGGTTTTCCATGGCTACATTCGTCGACCACGTCACGCTGCATTTGCGAGCTGGCCACGGAGGACACGGCTGTGTTTCCGTCAAGCGGGAGAAGTTCAAGCCCCTCGCCGGGCCCGACGGCGGCAACGGCGGCAGCGGCGGCGACCTCGTGCTCGTCGCCGACCCGAACGTGACGACCCTGCTCGGCTACCACCGCTCGCCCCACCGCTCGTCCGACAACGGCGGCCCCGGCATGGGCGACCACCGCAACGGCCACGCCGGTGAGCTGCGCGAGCTCGCCGTGCCGCTCGGCACCGTGGTCAAGGACATGGAGGGCAACGAACTCGCCGACATGACCGAACCCGGGATGCGTCTCGTCGTGGCCCCTGGCGGCCAGGGCGGGCTGGGCAACGCTGCCCTCGCCTCCACCAAGCGCAAGGCCCCCGGCTTCGCGCTCCTCGGCACACTCGGCTGGGAGGGCGACGTCCAGCTTGTGCTCAAGACCGTGGCGGATGTCGCGCTCGTCGGCTACCCGTCGGCCGGCAAGTCGAGCCTGATCGCGGCGATCTCGGCCGCGCGACCCAAGATCGCCGACTACCCGTTCACAACGCTGCACCCGAACCTCGGTGTCGTGGATGCCGGGGAGGTGCGCTACACCGTCGCCGACGTCCCCGGCCTGATCGAAGGCGCCAGCGAGGGAAAGGGCCTCGGCCTCGAGTTCCTGCGCCACGTTGAGCGTTGCACCGCGCTGCTGCACGTGCTCGACTGCGCCACGCTCGACCCGGGCCGCGACCCGCTGAGCGACCTCGACATCATTCTCGGCGAACTCGCGGCCTACCCAGTTCCCGACGGCCAGCTGCCCCTGCTCGACCGTCCCCAGCTGGTGGCCCTCAACAAGATCGACGTGCCGGAGGCCCGCGAGCTGGCCGAGTTCGTGCGCGCCGACCTGGAAGCCCGCGGCTACCGCGTCTTCGAGATCTCCACGGTCACCCACGAGGGCCTCCGTCAGCTCAACTACGCCCTGGCCGAAACGGTCGAAGCCGGCCGTGTTGCACGCGCCGCAATCGAGGCGAAAAAGCCGCGCATCGTCATCCGTCCGAAGACCGTGGACGACAGCGGCTTCGTCGTGCGCGTCGAGGGTGGATCCTTCGGCAATATCTACCGCATCCTGGGCACCAAGCCAGAGCGTTGGGTGCAGCAGACGGACTTCAAGAACGACGAGGCCATCGGCTTCCTCGCCGACCGGCTGGCCAAGCTGGGCATCGAGAACGAACTGTTTAAGGCCGGCGCCGTCGCCGGGTCGACCGTCATCATCGGCCCCGGTAACGGTGTCGTCTTCGACTGGGAGCCCACGCTCACCTCGACCGCCGAGCTCATCACCGCCCCGCGTGGCACGGACACGCGCCTCGACGACAGCAAGCGACGCACAAGCAACGAGCGCCGTGAAGAGTACTTCGGGCGCATGGACGCCAAGGCCGCGGCCAGGGCCGAGCTCATCCGCGAACGCGAAGCCGGCATGTGGTCCACCGGCGAGGAGGAATTCAACGGTCCCTCGGATTCCGCTTCCGCCGAACAGAAGACGGAAACTGAATGACCGTCTTATCGCGCGACCAGGCCGCTGTCGCCAAGCGCATCGTCTTGAAGGTCGGCTCCTCGTCCATCACCGGCGACAACGCCGACCAGATCAACCGGCTCGTGGACGCCCTGGCGGAGGCGCACGGGCGCGGCACCGAGGTCGTGCTCATCTCCTCCGGCGCGGTCGCCGCGGGGATGCCGTTCCTGGAGCTCGAGGAGCGGCCCGCGGATGTGGCCACCCAGCAGGCCGCGGCATCCGTGGGCCAGAATGTGCTCATCTACCGCTTCCAGGAAAGCCTGGACCGGTACGGGATCGCGGCCGGGACGGTGCTGCTGACGGAGGGCGATGTGCTCACCGAGCCGCACAAAAGCAACACCCGTCGCGCCCTGGACCGCCTGCTCGACCTGCGCATCCTGCCCATCGTCAACGAAAACGACACGGTGGCCGTCTACGGCCTGCGCTTCGGGAGCAACGATCGCCTCGCGGCCCTCGTCGCGACGCTGATCCATGCCGATCTGCTGATCATGCTGAGCGACGTCGACGCGCTCTACACGAAGCCGCCGCACCTTCCGGGTGCGGAGAAGCTCGTCTTCATCTCGGCGGATGACCCGCTCGACGGCTTCGAATTCGGAGCCGGCGGCCCCAGCGGGGTCGGCACGGGAGGCGCGAGCACCAAGGTGGTGGCGGCGCGGATCGCGACGAAGGCCGGAACAGCCGTCCTGGTGACCTCCACCGAACTGGCCGCGGAGGCACTTCGCGGCGAGCCCGTGGGAACCTGGTTCGAAGCTGCCGTGAGGCCGCACGGCTACTCGCTCCTATAGGCTCGTTTTGGCGACGCGGACCGCACCCGGTGGGCCCGCAGGGAAGGCTCGGTCACGTGAACAGGCTTGCGCGCGGCGACATCTCATCCGCGGCACGGATCGTGGTGAAGGTCGGCTCGTCGTCGATCAGTGGCGCAAACGCCGGGCAGATCGCACCGCTCGTGGACGCCATCGCGGAAGCGCACGGCCGCGGCACCGAGGTCGTGCTCGTGTCCTCCGGCGCCATCGCAATCGGGATGCCCTACCTGCACCTCGATGAGCGGCCCACTGACCTCGCCACCCAGCAGGCGGCGGCATCCGTCGGCCAGAACCTGCTCATCTTCCGCTACCAGGACAGCCTCGACCGGTACGACATCGTCGCCGGCCAGGTACTCCTGACGGCGGGCGACCTCGAAAACCCCGCTCACCGCAGCAACGCGCGGCGTGCCATGGACCGCCTGCTCGCCCTGCGCATCCTGCCGATCGTGAACGAGAACGACACGGTCGCCACCCACGAGATCCGGTTCGGCGACAACGACCGTCTTGCGGCGATGGTGGCGACGCTGATCCAGGCGGACCTGCTCGTGCTGCTCAGCGATGTCGACGCGCTGTACACGAAACCGCCGCACCTGCCCGGAGCCGAGCGGATCGACCACATCGCCGCCGGCGAGGCGCTGGCGGGAATGGAATTCGGAACGGCCACGGGTTCGGGGGTCGGAACCGGGGGAGCGAGCACCAAGGTGTCGGCGGCCCGGATCGCGGCGGATGCCGGGACGGCGGTGCTCGTGACGTCGACCGGGCTCGTCGCCGAGGCGCTCCGCGGCGACCATGTCGGCACCTGGTTCGAGTCGGCGGCCTCTCCGAGCGGGCACCCGCTCCCGTAAACGGCCCGCTCGCGTACGCCGCACGCTCCCGTAAACTGGGGGGATGTCCCAGTCGCAGCAGCCCGTCGCACCCCTCACGCCCACGCTTGAAGCGGCCCGGAGCGCGTCGCTCGCGCTCGCATCCGCACCGTCCGAGGTGAAGAACCGCGCACTCGGTGCGATTGCCGCGGCGCTGCGGGGGAGCGTTGACGAGATCATCGCAGCCAACCGACGTGACCTGGCCGCCGGTGCGGACAACGGACTGACCTCGGGTCTGCTGGACCGGCTCGCCCTCGACGCCGCCCGGATCGAAGCCCTGGCCCAGGCCGTGCTGCAGATCGTCAGCCTGACCGACCCGGTCGGCGAGGTCGTGCGCGGCAGCAGCCTGCCCAACGGCATCAAGATCAGCCAGGTACGCGTGCCGTTCGGCGTCGTCGGAGTCATCTACGAAGCGCGTCCCAACGTCACCGTTGATCTCGCCGCGCTGGCGATCAAGAGCGGCAACGCGGTCGTCCTGCGCGGTGGATCGGCGGCGGAGAACAGCAACCGGGTGCTCGTCGGGCTGATCCAGGCGGCGATTGCGTCCGCCGGCCTGCCCGCCGAGTCGGTGCAGACCATCGACCCATTCGGCCGGGCCGGCGCCACGGAACTGATGCAGGCCCGCGGCTACGTGGACGTGCTCATCCCGCGGGGGAGCGCGAGCCTGATCAACGCCGTCGTTACCCAGTCGAAGGTGCCCGTGATCGAGACCGGAGCCGGCGTCGTGCACGTGTTCCTGGACGAGAGCGCCGACGCGCAGTGGGCGATCGACATTGTGCACAATTCCAAGGTCCACCGCCCGAGCGTGTGCAACGCCCTCGAGACCCTCCTGGTGCACAAGAACGCCGCCGAGTGGCTGCTGCCGGACGTTCTGGCCCGGCTGACGGCATCCGGTGTGACGATCCACGGAGATGCCCGCACGCGGGAGCTGTACCCGGATTCCGTGCCTGCGACGGAGGACGACTGGTCGGCCGAGTACATGAGCCTCGACATCGCGGTGAAGGTGGTCGACTCCCTCGACGCGGCCATCGACCACATTCGCCGCTACTCGACGGGGCACACCGAATCGATCGTCACGAACGACGTGGTCAACGCCGAGCGGTTCCTGAACGAGGTGGACTCCGCCGCGGTGATGGTCAACACATCCACCCGCTTCACCGACGGCGGGGAATTCGGCTTCGGGGCCGAGGTGGGCATCTCGACCCAGAAGCTGCACGCGCGCGGTCCGATGGGACTGCCGGAGCTCACCAGTACGAAGTGGATTGTGCGCGGCACAGGCCAGGTGCGGGCGTAGGCCCCACTAGAATGAGTGCGACGGCGGGGGCCCCGCCGTTGTGCCTTGAATGGAGAACCTCATGTCGTTTGTGACCGCAGTGCTGGCCGAGATCGAGCACGTCGCCCTGCCCATGCCGACCCTGATGTACGGCGCCATCGCCCTCGTCGTGTTCTTCGCCCTCGGCTTCCTCGTGTGGACCTACCGCGACGTCGCCAACCGCCACCAGACGAAGGCGGATGCCTATGCCGCCGCGCACGGCGGAGCTCGCAGCCACGACGGTCACTGACCCATCGACCACCCCGTGGCTTCGCGTCGCCCCCGCATCGGCGTGATGGGCGGAACCTTCGACCCGATCCACCACGGGCACCTGGTCGCGGCCAGCGAGGTCGCCCAGAGCTTCGACCTCGACGAAGTCATTTTCGTGCCCACCGGCCAGCCGTGGCAGAAGCACGACGTGTCCAAGGCCGAGCACCGGTACCTGATGACGGTGATCGCCACGGCGTCGAATCCTCGATTCACCGTGAGCCGCGTCGACATCGACCGCTCGGGGCCCACCTACACGATCGACACCCTGCGGGATATCCACGCCGAACGGCCGGATGCCGAACTGTTCTTCATCACCGGTGCCGACGCGATCCAGCAGATCCTCGGCTGGAAAGACGTGCGGGAACTCTGGAATCTGGCTCACTTCGTGGCTGTGAGTCGACCGGGACATGAACTGAGCATTTCAGGATTGCCGGACCAGGACGTAAGCTTACTGGAGGTTCCGGCTCTGGCCATCTCGTCCACTGACTGCCGGGAACGCGTGAACCGGGGCTTCCCGGTCTGGTATCTGGTCCCCGACGGGGTTGTCCAGTACATCTCAAAGCATCATCTGTATCGGAGTGTGGCATGACGTTGGGTAACAGTCCCCAGCCTCCGCTGACCCGCCGCCAGGAACGCGAATTAGCGCGCCAGCAGGGGCTGCTGTCGACCGCGGACGACCTTCGGCTTTCGGCCGGCGACCCGGCTCCCGACGTCGAGTCCGACGTTTCGGCTGCCGACGTCAAGCCCGCCGACGTCAAGCCCGCGGCCGTCAAGCCGGACGTCGTCGCGGAATCCGTTCCCGTGTCGGCCTTCGCTCCCCGGGGCGCAGAAAAGGTTCCCGCCGAGAAGGCGACGTCCACCAAGCGCCAGGCTCCCGAGCGCACGCTCACCCGACGCCAGTTGCGTGCCATCAAGGCCGCCGAGTCGGGCGAGCCGGAAGCAACGGAGGGCGAGGACGTTTCCCCCGACGCGGAGACCCACACGATGGGAGGGCTCAACCCGCCCGTCGGCCACTGGTCGCTCGACCGCGGTGACGACCACACACCCACCGTCGACGAGGGCCAGACATTCGACCAGTTCATGTCCCGAGGAACCGGCGGAAGCGGCAGCCCGACCACGACGAGCGCGCTCATCCTGCCGTCGATCCCGTTGCAGGGTTCGAGTTCCGGGCCCCTCACGAGCACGGGTGAGATCCTCATCACCGGTTCGTACGACCTTCCCCGCAGCCTCGGCTCGACCGGTCACCACCCCGGCAACTTCGATTCCTCGGACATGGATCAGTCCGACGATCACGACGACGCGGGCGGCTACAACTCCACCGTTGCGCCCGTGAGCGCCAGCAGGGCCGTCAGTACGCACGCGTCGAACCGCGGCCTCGTAGCCCCGCCGCAGAAGAGCGGCAACTCCCTCCCGACCGTGCTCGCGATCACCGCGGCCGTTCTGGCCGTCGGCGTGCTCGCGCTCTTCGTGCTCGGCTACGTCTTCAACATTTTCTAATGCCAACCATGTCGACTTCACACACCCAGGGACTCATTCGATGACCGCTTCTGCCCACGCTCTCGAGCTCCTCAAGGTGGCCGCAGCCGCCGCCGACTCGAAGGCCGGGGAGGACATCGTCGCTATCGACGTCTCCAGCCCCCTGCCGCTGACCGATATCTTCCTCATCGTCACCGGTCGTTCGGAGCGCAACGTCGTTGCGATCGCCGGAGAGATCGAAGACAAGCTCATCGAGGCCGGCTTCAAGCCGCTGCGTCGTGAAGGACGCGCCGAGGGCCGGTGGATCCTCGTCGACTTCGGCGACCTCGTGGTGCACGTCTTCCACGAGGAAGAACGCCAGTACTACTCCCTCGAACGCCTGTGGAAGGACTGCCCGGTCATCCCGATCGAGCTCCCCACTCGCGAGTCCGCCGAGTAGCGCTGGTTCGCGAGAGGCTCTCGCGTGTAGTAGCCTAGACAAGTTGTTTCGGAGCAGTCCGAAACACAATCCGGGTCCGTGGCGCAGCTGGTAGCGCACCTGCATGGCATGCAGGGGGTCAGGGGTTCGAATCCCCTCGGATCCACCGAGCACAACGAAAAGCCCCAACTTCGGTTGGGGCTTTTTTCGTTCCACCGGCATCCGTTGTGGTTTCGGTTCACATTCTTTTCGGATTACTTTCGGTTTCTTTCCCCGGGGTCGACGGTCGATAATTGGGCCTGTGCCCTCGCCCCAGGTTTCTTCCACGCTGCCCCGGCGGTGCCCCTGCCTGAGCGGGCTGACCTACGCCGAGTGCTGTGGACCTCTCCATGCCGGGCAGGGATCCGCGCCGACAGCCGAACGCCTGATGCGCTCCCGCTACTCGGCGTTCGCCGTGGGCGACACCGAGTACCTGTTGGCGACCTGGCACCCCGCCACTCGCCCCGAATCCCTCGAACTCGATGCCGACATGCAGTGGGTGCGGCTCGACATCCTGAGGACGGTCCGTGGCGGACCGCTGGATACCGACGGGGTGGTGGAGTTCGCGGCACACTACCGGCTGGACGGACAGCGAGCCCAGCAGCACGAGACCAGCCGATTCCTGAAGGTCGACCGCCGCTGGTTCTACCTCGACTCCCTGGGCTGAGCCGCGCGGGCGTCAGAACGGGGGTGGCGGGTCGATCCGGGTGGCCGGTTCGGTCGTGTACTCCCGGCCGGCGGGCGAGGTCCAGGTGAGCGTGCCGTCCCTGGCGTGGGTCACG
>NZ_SOHO01000006.1:0-69885 GCF_004403225.1 Cryobacterium sp. Sr8
CACCTACCAGGGCTGGATCCATAGCTACAATCACCACAGACCCCATACCGGCATCGGCGGCAAATCACCCATCGACCGCGTTCACAACGTCAGTGGGAACAACACCTAGACCGCTTGACTTTGCCGACCCGGGAAGGTGCCAAACTCACAGTTCGGCTGAAGGTGGAAGGCAGAAGGCGGGTCTCGACCTCCAGGAGATTGTCCGTGTCCGGTGATCGAGCTAGTCGAGATCCCGTCGCGCGGGCAGTGCGCCGCTGCGCGGGTGGCACAGCGGCGCAGCGCCACCGCGGGCGGCCGGGCGGCCGGGGATCGAGCCTGGAGATCCCCGTCCAATCGGCCTGCGCTGCGGTGGCGGGCTGGTGCGGCCGGGCAGGCGGATGCGGCCGCGAGTGTCGCCGTTTGCGCCGAGTGTCGCCGCTATACCGGGTCATCTCGGCGTAATCGGCGATTCTCGGCGTGGTGACGGCATCCGTTCGCCGACCTGGACACTTCCGGTCGAGTTCGCCTGGTGTGCCTGGCGAACTCGACCGGAACAGGCGAGCTCGGCGCGCCGAACTGCGCCAGGCCGCAACAGGATCGACCATCGGGGCGGATCGGCTAGAAGGTGCGGCCCATCGTGTGCAGGCGCTCCACGCGTTCGGCGATCGGCGGGTGCGTGCTGAACAGCTTCGCCATCAGGCCCGGCCTGAGGGGGTCGGCGATCCACAGGTGCGCCATCGACGTGTTCTGGCGTTGCAGCGGCCGCCCGTACGCCTCGAGCTTCTCGAGCGCCCGGGCGAGGGCATCCGGGTGGCGGGTGGTCATCGCGCTGGTGGCATCGGCCAGGTACTCGCGCTGCCTCGACACGGCCATCTGCACCATGCTCGCCACGAGCGGCGCCACGATCATGGCGGCGAGGCCGAAGACGAGCACGATCGGGTTGCCGTTGTTGCGGTCGCTGCGCCCGAAGAACGCCATCCGGAGCATCATGTCCGAGATGAACCCGACGGCAACGACGAGGCCGAAGACGATCATCGAGACCCGGATGTCGTAGTTCTGCACGTGCCCGAGTTCGTGGGCCATCACGCCCTCGAGCTCCGAGTCATCCATGATCTCGAGCAGCCCGGTGGTGGCGGCCACGATCGCGTGCTCGGGGTCGCGCCCGGTCGCGAACGCGTTCGGGGCAGGGTCGCTGATCACGTAGATCTCGGGCATCGGCGTGCCCGTGGTGATCGACAGGTTCTCGACGATGTTCCACAGGCGCGGATGCTCCGCCTTGCTGTGGATCTTCACCCCGCCGCTCATCGCCGCGGCCTGGCGGCCGGCCATGAAGTACTGCACGACGGCGTACCCGATCGCCACGACGAGCGTCATGACCAGGATGCCGTAGCTTCCGGGCGGGCTGTACACGTAGTTCGCCAGCCAGCCGAGCCCGGCAATCATGACCAGGAACAGGATGATGATGAAAACGGTGTTGCGTTTGTTCCTGGCGATCGCGCTATACATTGCCGCTCGCCGTTAGAACTGCACGCGGGGCGGCTCCGCAATGGCTGCGGAGTCGGACACCTCGAAGAAGTCACGCTCGGTGAAGCCGAGGTTGCGTGCGATGAGGTTGTTCGGGAAGACCTTGATCTTCGTATTCAGCTCGCGCACGCCGCCGTTGTAGAACCGGCGCGAGGCCTGGATCTTGTCCTCGGTGTCGACGAGCTCGGCCTGGAGCTGGAGGTAGTTCTGGCTGGCCTGCAGCTGCGGGTAGGCCTCGGCGACGGCGAAGATGCTGCGGAGGGCTTGCTGCATGTGGTTCTCGGCCGCGGCCAGCTCGGCCGGCCCCTGGGCGGAGAGCGATTCGGCGCGGGCCTTGGTGACGTTCTCGAAGACCGTCTTCTCGTGTGCGGCGTAGCCCTTGACCGTTTCGATCAGGTTCGGGATCAGGTCGGCGCGACGCTTCATCTGCACGGTGATGTCGCTCCACGCCTCGTCGACGCGCACCTTAAGGGTGACGAGCGAGTTGTAGGTGACCCAGAGGTAGATTCCCACGATGACGACGAGTCCAACAACGATGAGGACCGGGATGAGCCATTCCATGGCACGACTCCTTGAACTTAGGCGGCTTGAGCTTATGCGGCGTGATTGCAGTATTCGGATTCATCATATCCGCGCCCCCCGTGCTCCCACCCGGTTCCCATGACACTCCAAGCCAACCGTCGGCAAATGGAAGACTTTCGCCCCTGACCGGCGAATAATGCAGTCATGGTGAACAACGAAGCTCCCGCCGTGGTGGTGCGGGACCTGCACGCGAGGAGGGGCAGGCATCCGGTGCTGCACGGCCTGAGCCTGACCGTGCCGCGGGGCATCGTGATGGGCCTGATCGGCCCGAGCGGCTGCGGTAAAACCACGCTCATGCGCTCGATCGTCGGGGTGCAGATCGTGCAGTCGGGCGAGGTTACCGTGCTCGGCGAACCGGCCGGCACCGCGTCGCTCCGCCGCCGGGTCGGCTATGTCACCCAGGATGCGAGCATCTACGATGACCTGACCGTGCGGCAGAACCTGGCCTACTTCCGGGCCGTGCTGGGCGTGCCCCGGGGCGACGTCGACCGGGTGATCGAGGCCACCGACCTCGGCAGCAACGCCGGGCAGCTGGCCGGGTCGCTCTCCGGCGGCCAGCGCAGCCGCGTGTCCCTGGCCGGCGCCCTCCTCGGCTCGCCCGAGCTCCTCGTGCTCGACGAGCCGACGGTCGGGCTCGACCCCGTGCTCCGGGTCGAACTGTGGGGGCTGTTCCACCGCCTCGCGGCGGCCGGAACGAGCCTGCTCGTCTCGAGCCACGTCATGGACGAGGCGGCGCGCTGCGACCGTCTGCTGCTGATGCGCCACGGCGAGGTCCTCGCCGACGACACCCCGCAGGGGCTGCTCGCCGCCACCGGCACCGCCGACATCGAGGCGGCGTTCCTTGCTCTGATTGCGGAGCATCCGGCCGCGCCCGATGAGGCGGCCTCGTGACCCCGCTGCGCACACTCGCCACCGCCGGTCGCGTGCTCGCTCAGATTCGCCACGACCCGCGGACCATCGCGCTGCTGCTCGTCGTGCCCAGCCTGCTGATCGGGCTGGTGGCCTGGATCTTCTCGGACACGACGGTCTTCTCCACCATCGGGCCGGCGATGCTCGCGCTGTTCCCCTTCGTGGTCATGTTCGTGGTCACGAGCATCACCACCCTGCGGGAGCGGCGCACGGGCACGCTCGAACGGATGCTGTCGATGCCGCTCGGCAAGGCCGACCTGATCCTCGGCTACACGCTGGCGTTCGGCCTGCTCGCCGTGCTGCAGTCGTCCATCGCGGTCGGGCTCTCGGTCTGGGTCTACGGGCTCGAGATCGAGGGATCGGTCTGGCTTCTTCTGGCCGTGGCCGTCGCCGATGCCGTGCTCGGCACGACGCTCGGCCTGCTGGCCAGCGCGTTCGCCCGCACCGAATTCCAGGTCGTGCAGTTCATGCCGGCGTTCGTGTTCCCGCAGATCCTGCTCGGCGGCATCTTCCTGCCGCGCGACCAGCTGCCCGCGGGCCTGGAGGAGATCAGCGACTGGCTGCCGCTCTCGCACGCCATCGACGCGCTCCGGGCCGTCGCCACCGACTCCGAGGACGCCGCGTACGTCGCCGCGGAGCTCCTCGTCATCGGCGCCTGGATCGTCGCCGCGGTCGTCATCGGCTCGATCACCCTCCGCCGCCGCACCCCCTAGCCCGCGAAACCGCACTTGTGCGCGTTATCAGGGCGTTTTAGCGCGCACAACTGCGGTTTCGCGGGGAGAAGTGGGCGGGGTTAGCGGGCGGAGAGGACGCGCTGCAGCCAGCGGTAGGAGGACTTGGGGGTGCGGTTCTGGGTGGGGAAGTCGACGTGCACGAGGCCGTAGCGCTGGGTGTAGCCGGCCTCCCACTCGAATCCGTCCAGCAGCGACCGGATCATGTAGCCGCGCAGCCGGACGCCCTCCGCGATGCCGCCGGGCCGGACGGCGTCCACCGCGGCCGTGAGGTGCTCGGCGAGGTAGTCGATCCGGACCGGGTCGTGCACCGCGCCGCGCTCGTCGACGGTGTCGGGGAAGCCGGCGCCGCCCTCGGTGATCCAGACCGGGGGCAGGGCGTCCCCGTACCGGTCGCGAAGCTGGGCGAGACTCAGTCCGAGATATTCGGGGGCGATCGGATGCCCGGAGCCGGTCGCCGGGTACTCCCGGAGCGGCTCGAGGTGGAAGGGCAGGTGGGCCGCCGCCGAGGGCTGCCCGTCGGCGGTCGTGGAGGCTCCCCGTCCGGCCGCGACGCGGGAGGGCCCGCGGTAGTTCAGCCCGTAGAAGTCCAGCGGCTGGTGGATGGTGCGGAGGTCCGCGTCGTCCACCTCGATCAGGGCGCGGAGTTCGGTGGTGAACTGCTCCGGCGGCTGCGGGTACCGGCCGAGCAGCACCGGGTCGGCGAAGATCCGGTTGTGCAGCACGTCGACCAGCTCCGAGAAGACCGCGTCGGCCTCCCGGTCGCCGGCCGGTTGCACCAATGAATGCACGTTGGCGATCCCGATCCGGCCGCGCACGTCGGCGGCACGGAGGCCCTGCACGGCGAGGCCGTGCGCGAGGAGCAGGTGGTGCGCCACGGGCAGCGCGCCGAAGAGCATCCGTTCGCCGGGCGCCTGGGTGCCGAGCGCGTAGCCGCCCAGGGTCACCGTCGCGGGCTCGTTGAGCGTCACCCAGTCGTCGATGCGGTCCCCGAAGGCCTCGCCGACCGCGTGCGCATAGTCGCCGAAGCGCTGGGCGGTGTCGCGGTTCAGCCAGCCGCCGCGGAGCTCGAGCGGGGTGTCCCAGTGGAAGAGCGTCGCCATCGGGCTGATGCCCGCGCGGAGGAGCCCGTCGAGCAGCCGGTCGTAGAAGGCGAATCCGCTCTGGCTCAGTCCCCCGCGCCCGTCCGGCTGCAGCCGGGGCCAGGCGAAGGAGAAACGGTAGGCGTCCACGCCGAGTTCGCGCAGGAGCGTCACGTCCTCGGCCTGCCGGTGGAAGTGGTCGGCCGACACCGAGGCGTTCGAGCCGTCCAGGATGCGCCCGGGCTGGGTCGTGAAAGCGTCCCAGGCCGACTCGTGGCGGCCTCCGTCCCTGGCGCCGCCCTCGACCTGGAAGCCGGAGGTCGATGTGCCGACGATGAAGCCGTCCGGCAGGCCGGAGCCGAGTTCGCCGGCCCGGTGCTGCCAGGCGCGTGCGGTGGGCGTGTTGCTGTTCAACTTCTTCGTGCTCAACGGCCGAGGACTCTTTCCAGGTAGGGGTTGCTGAAGCGGCGCTCCGGGTCGAGCTTGTCACGAACCCGGAGGAAGTCGTCAAAGCGCGGGTAGGCCCGGCGGAGAGCATCGGCGTCGGTGTAGTGGATCTTGCCCCAGTGCGGGCGCCCGCCGTGCGCTCGCATGATCTCCTCCACCGCCCGGAAATACTCGGTGTGGTTCTCCCGGTAGTACCGGTGCACGGCGATGTACCCGGTTTCCCGTCCGGCCGCGGTCGAGAGCCACAGGTCGTCGGCGGCGGCCGAGCGCACCTCGATCGGGAAGGAGATCCGCCAGCCGCGGCGCTCGATCAGGGCGCGGACCTCGGCCAGCGCGCCCGGGACGAGGTCCAGCGGCAGCGCGTACTCCATCTCGCGGAAGCGCACGGTGCGGTTGGTCACGAACACACGGGTCGAGACATCCGTGTACTCGCGCCGGCCGGAGAGTCTCTCGGCCAGCCGGTTGAAACCGGGAACCAGCGCCGGCTGGAGCGCCCCAAGGGCGCAGATGCCGCGGTAGGCGCCGTTGGCGAGCAGTTCGTCGTCGATCCAGCGCGAGACCCGGCCGCGCGGCTCGCGGACCGCCCCGAGCGGCATCCGCGTGTTCGTTCTCGTCAGCGCGCTCCCGGTGTGCGGAAACCAGAAGAACTCGAAGTGGTCGGCCGTCCGGCTGCGCTCGAGGTAGCTCTCCAGCACGCCCTCCAGCGGCTCGGTGTTCTCGACCGCGTGCAGGAGGAAGCCCGGAACGCACTGGAGGGTGACGTCGACGATGATGCCCAGCGCCCCGAGGCCCAGGGCCGCGGCCGGCAGGAGGTCGGCGTTCTCGGTGCCGCTCACCGTCAGCAGGGAGCCGTCACCGGTGACCAGGGTGAGCGCGACGACCTGGGAGGCGAGGCCGCCCAGGGCGGAGCCGGTGCCGTGGGTGCCGGTGGAGATGGCGCCGGAGATGCTCTGCCGGTCGATGTCGCCCATGTTCGCCAGGGCCAGCCCGTACGGTGCGAACAGGCGCTCCAGCCGGTGCAGCGGGGTACCGGCGGCCACGGTGACCTGGCGGGCCGCGCGGTCGACGCGGATGACCCCGCTGACCTCGTGCAGGTCCAGCTGCACATCGGGTGAGAGGGCGATCCCGCTGAAGCTGTGCCCGGCCCCGACCGCCTTGATCCGCAGGCCGGCGTTGCCCGCGGCGATCACCGCGCGCTGCACGGCGCCGGCGGAACCCGGTCGTTCGACCCGCCGGGGGCGCACGGCCTCGGTGCGGGCCCAGTTGCGCCAGAGCGCTCCGCTGGCGCTCACAGGAACGCTTTCCCCTCGCCGCGGTAGGTGGGCAGGACGTCGACGACCCGGCCGTCGTGCACGAGCGCGAATTCGTTGACGTGCTCGCTCAGTTCCCCGGATTTGGCGTGGCGCAGCCAGACCCGGTCCCCCACCGAGAGCCCCTCGGCCCCGCGCCCGGCGACGGGCGTCTGTACCTCGCCGGCCATTTCGAGCGGCAGGAGGCGGAGCCCGTCCGGCCACACCGGGAGCGGGAGACGGTCCCGGCCGGGCGGGCCGGAGCCGATCCAGCCGCCGCCGAGCAGCACGGCCGTGTCCGGGGCGGCCTTCCGCACGACCGACAGGGCGAAGGCCGCCGCCTGCGCCGGCTGGAAACTCGAATACCCGTCGAACAGGTGCCCGCCGAACAGGCCGCTTCCGGCCGCGAGCTCGGTAACGGATGCGTCCGCGCGGGTGCTCTCGATCGACCCGGTGCCCCCGCCGTTGACGAATTCAAGCTCGGCGATCCGGCGCACGGCCGCGACGGCCGCGCCCCGCCGCTCGGCGAGTTCCGAGATCGAACGGCGTCGGACGAAGCGGTTGACCGCGCCCCGGGCGGGCTGCCCGGCCGGGCGGTCACGGATGCCGGCGATCTGGGCCTCGTAGCCCATCATCCCGACGAGCCGGAAGCCCGGACGGGCGACGATGGCGATCGCCAGGGCGCGGGCATCCTCCGCGGTGTGCACCGGCGACCGCCGCACGCCGACATGGCCGAAGACGGGGACATCCCACGCCGAGTCGAGCTCGAGGCAGACCCGGATCGGGGCGCGGCTTCCCGCTGGGAGCATCGAATCGATGAAGTCGAGGTGGGCGATCGAGTCGACCATGAGGGTCACCCGCGCGGCCAGCTCCGGCGAGCGCCCCAGCCGCTCGATGCCCGACCGGTCCGCGGTGGGGTACCCGACGAGGATGTCGTCGGCGGTCTCGGCCAGCCACAGCGACTCGGCCAGCGTGTAGGCGAGCACCCCGCGAAACCCCGGCAGGGCCAGGACGGCGTCGATCACGCTGCGCACCCTGATCGACTTCGTGGCGACGCGAATCGGGGTCCCGGCCGCGCGAGCCAGCAGCTGGTGCGCGTTGTGGCGGAGCGCGTCCAGGTGCAGGGCCGCGACGGGGGCGTCCCGCTCCGAGGTCGCGGCGGTGAGGTGCGGCCAGTACGACTCCGGGGTCAGCCAGGGGGCGGCATCCGGCCGCCGGGACAGATCGATTTCCCTCACCGCACCGACTCTACTTCGGCGAGCCGGGCTCCCGCGACAGGCACCGAATCCGGATGATCGCGCCGGGCTGATAACGAATGTGACGCAGTGTCTCGTCCTGCGGGTGCGGGGGGTTGACTTTGCCTCGCCGTCCCCCTGAAATGGGGGTTGAGGGTCGGGGGACTGTGAGCAGAACGAGGCGGTTCGAAGCGCCACGAGTCGCGGGCCGGGCAGGGCGGGCAACCGCGCACCCACCGCGGCGCGTTTCGCACCCCTGTATCGGCGTTCTCGGCGCCACCCTGGTCGTGCTCGCGAGCCTGGCCGGCACCCCCGGCGCCGCGCTCGCGGAAGAACTGGTTCCCCCGGCGACGTCGACCCCGACGTCGACCCCGACGCCGACCCCGACGCCGGTCGCGGCGCGGGCGGGCGCACCCGCGATCACGAGCCCGTCCGACGGGGTCTTCGTGGGCAGCTCCGCCACGAGCCTGGCCGGCACCCGCAGCGCGGGGCAGGACGTGCAGGTCCTCGACCCGGCAGGCGGGGATCCCCTGTGCTTCGTCCCGGACGACGGCGGCACCGAGTGGGCGTGCACCGGCATTCCGCTGCCCAACGGCCCGTCCATCGCCCTCCGCGTCGTTGTCGCCGGCGAACCGGACCTGTGGGACGAGATCACGGTGGCCGTGCTCGGGGAGCCCACGGTCTCCGGCGGCGCCCGCGGGCAGGACTCCTCCAACGGCATGGTGCGCGGAACCGGCTACCCCGGAGCATCCGTCACCGCCCGGCTGTCCGGAGGCGGGCAGTGCGTCTCCACCGTCGATGACGCCGGCGACTGGGTCTGCCTGTTCACCGGGCCGCTGCAGGGCGGCGACAGGCAGGTGGCCGCCAGCCAGTCCACGGGCTACAGCTCACCGTCGTCCTCGAACGCGAGCGAACCGGTCAACGTCTTCTTCGACGTCGACGCTCCCACCGCTCCCCTGATCAGCGCCCCCACCAGTGGCGACCGGGTGCCGCTCGGCGGCGCCGACTACTCAGGCACCGGGGAAACCGGCGCCCGAGTGACCGTCTTCGCCGGCGCCTACTCGGTCTGCAGCGCCACCGTGCAGACGGGCGCGTGGCGCTGCTCGGGGGGCGGTGTCGCCGCCGGTTCGTACTCGGTGACCGCGGTTCAGCAGGATGCCGCCGGCAACGTCGGCCCCGGCAGCTCACCGATCCGGGTCGCCTACGGACCGCGCCCGGCCTCCAACCCGAAGCCGTCCACCGCGGCGCCGGCCATCCCCGCCGCCCCGGTCCCCCCGAAGGCAACCGCCGAAGCGACGCCGCCCCCCGCGCCGCCTTTCGAGGCCCACGTCCCGGGCAACGGGACCGGCACGACCGGAGACTGGGATGACGCCACCGCGTTCACGAGCGCAGTGGCCCCTCCCGGGTCGGCCGGCCCGTTCCCGTGGCTCCAGGCCGTCCTCTGGGCGCTCGGGGCCCTGGTGCTCGTCGCGATGCCCGCGCGCCTGCTGGCCGGCACCATCTCCCGCTCGCGGGACGGTCGTCCGCTCTGGCACCGGATGCCCCTGACCGGCCGCAACCGGGCCGGAGAGGAATTCGAGGTGGCCCCGGCCGTGCGTCTCAACCGATGGCTCCTCGGCGGCGCCGCCCTGCTCGCCGCGGCAACCCTCATCATGCTCTCCGGCCCGGTGACCGACCGGCCCGCCTACCTGCGCCTGCTGGTGGCCGTCGTCATCGGCCTCGTCGTCGTGAACGCGGCGGGAACGCTCGTTCCGCTCTGGTGGAGTTCCCGGGTGCTGCACACCCCGGCCTCGGCCACCTTCCTGCCGCGCTACCTGCTCCTGGTCGGCGTGGCCGCGCTGGCCTCGCGGGTGTTCGAGATCGAGCCCGCCCTCGTCTTCGGCCTGCTCGGCAGCGTCGCGGTCGCCGACGGCGCCCCGGCGCACCGGCGCGGGCAACTGGCCGCGGTGCGTGCGGGCAGCCTGATCCTGCTCGCCGTGCTCGCCTGGCTGGCCTTGGGAGCGCTGCCCGGCGCCACCGGCTTCGTCGGTGCGCTGGCGGCCGAGACCCTGAATGCCGTGGTTCTCGCCGCCATCGGGTCGGTCGTGCTCGTGCTGGTCCCCCTCGGCAGCACGAGCGGGCGCAGGATCCTGGCCTGGTCCCCTCCGATCTGGGCGGGCCTGACGGTGCTCGCCAACACGTTCTTCTTCGCGGTGCTCTCCCCCGTGGTCGCCAGCTGGTACAGCGACGGCACGGTGACGTTCCTCTGGGCCGCCGTGGCGGTCTTCGCCGCACTCTGCGTCGGAGCGTGGGCCTGGCAGCGATTCGTGGTGCCCGCGCTCCGCTGACCGCCGGGCCGCTAAGGTCGAAAGGTGCGCCTGGGAGTCCTCGACGTCGGTTCCAATACCGTCCACCTGCTCGTTGTCGACGCCCGGGCCGGTGCCCCTCCCGTGCCGATGGCCTCGGAGAAGGCCGTTCTGCGGTTGATGCGCTACCTCACGCCGGAGGGCGCGATCACCGACGAGGGCGTGGCCGCCGTGCTCTCCGCCGTTCGGAACGCCGCCGAGGTCGCCCGCACCCACGGCATCGACGAGCTGCTTCCCTTTGCGACCTCGGCGCTCCGCGAGGCCACCAACGGGCCCGAGCTGCTCGCCCGGGTCGAGCGGGAGACCGGGGTCGCGCTGCAGGTTCTGTCGGGCGAGGACGAAGCCCGCCTCACCTTCCTCGCGGTGCGGCGGTGGTACGGCTGGTCGGCCCGGGAGATCCTGCTCTTCGACATCGGCGGGGGTTCGCTCGAAATCGCCTCAGGGGCGGACGAGTACCCGCGGTCGGCGATCTCGCTGCCCATCGGTGCAGGGCGCTCCACCATCGCCTTCCTGCACAACGACCCGCCGCTGCCGGACCAGGTCAAGGCGCTGCGTGAGCATGCTGCCGCCGTGCTCGCGGATGCCGTCGCGGGCTTTGCCGGACGGCCCGCACCCCACCACGTTGTCGGTTCGTCGAAGACGATCCGCTCCCTCGCGCGGCTGGCCGGCACGGTGTCGGGGTCCGGCGCCGGCGAACGGATGCTCCTCACCCGCTCGCAGCTCGCCAACTGGGTGCCGCGGCTGGCCCGGATCCCCGCCGAGGCCCGGCCGGCGCTGCCCGGCATCACGGCCGACCGCACCTTCCAGATCGTCGCCGGCGGCATCGTGCTCGGCGAGGCCATGGCCGCGTTCGGCGTGGACGAGCTCGAGGTGTCGCCGTGGGCGCTGCGCGAGGGGATCATCCTGCGCTACCTGGACCGCCTCGGCTGACACCGTGTGCCCCCGCTGGGACTCGAACCCAGACTGTGACGATTTTAAGTCGTCTGCCTCTGCCGATTGGGCTACGGGGGCGCGTTCGAGTGATCTCGGACGTCTCAAGCGTAGGGGGTGCGCGCGGACGGGGCGCACTCGCCGGGGGTACGCAGAAGGGTCGGCGCTCACGCACCGACCCTTCGGGTGACCCTGCCTCTCGGCAGGCCCGGAACCTTACTTGGCAGAGAGGGCCGCCGCCTCGCGCTTGTCCGCGACGGTCTGGGCGGCATCCTTCTTCGGAGCTGCCTTCGCTGCGACCTTGCGGGGCGCGCGCGGGGCCTTGGCTTCGACGGCGGGTGCCGCGGCGGGTGCTGCGGCGGCCGGCGGCTTCGGACGAGCGGCGTACTCTTCGAAGACCGCGCGGGGGTCCTGCACGGCGCTCAGCGAGACGATGTCGCGGCCGAGGAAGAAGTTGTTCACCCAGCCCCAGACTACGCGGATCTTGCGCTCCCAGCTCGGCATCGCGAGGCCGTGGTAGCCGCGGTGGGCGAACCAGGCCGGCAGGCCCTTGATCGCAAGGTTGCCCGACTGGAAGACACCGTGGCCGATGCCGAGACCGGCGACGGCACCCAAGTTCTTGTGCAGGTATTCCTTGGTGCCCTCGCCGCGGATGGTGGCGACGAGGTTCTTCGCCAGCAGCTTGCCCTGGCGCACGGCGTGCTGGGCGTTGGGCACGCAGAAGCCGCCGACTCCCCCACCACTGAGGTCGGGGACCGCGCTGACGTCGCCGGCGCCCCAGGCGCCCTCGATGATGACGTCCTCGGTGCCGACGCGCAGGTCGGTGCGCACCTGCAGGCGGCCGCGTTCCTCGATCGGAAGGTCGGTGTGGCGCACGATGGCCGGGTTGGCCATCACTCCGGCGGTCCAGACGATCAGGTCGGTTTCGAAGCTCTCCCCGGTGGACAGTTCGATCTTGCCGCCGACGGCGGAGGTGAGCTGGGTGTCCAGGTGGATCTCCGCGCCGCGCTGGGACAGGTTCTTGATCACCCAGTGGCTGGTCTCCAGGGAGACCTCGGGCATGATCCGGCCCATCGCCTCGATCAGGTGGAAGTGCGTCTCCTCGAAGCTGATCTGCGGGTACGACTTGAGCAGCGAGCTGGCAAACGAACGCAGCTCGGCGAAGACCTCGATGCCGGCGAAACCGCCGCCGATGACGACGAAGGTGAGCAAGCGGTCGCGCTCGGGCCCGGCGGGCAGCTGCGCCGCCTTGTCGAAGTTAGTGAGCACGCGGTCGCGGATGGCGACGGCCTCTTCGATCGTCTTGAGGCCGATCGCCTGGTCGGCGACACCCGGGATCGGGAAGGTGCGCGACACGGCGCCAGCGGTCACGACCACGTGGTCGTACTCGAACTCCCACGGCTCACCGACCGCCGGGGTGATCGTCGCTGACTTCGTTGCGTGGTTCACGTTGGTGACCTTGGCCGTGATCACGGTCGTCTTCTTGAGGTGACGGCGGTGTGCGACCACGGAGTGGCGGGGCTCGATCGAGCCGGCCGCGACCTCGGGGAGGAACGGCTGGTACGTCATGTACGGGAGCGGGTCAACGACGGTGACCTCTGCCTCGCCGGCACGCAGCCACTTCTCAAGCTTCCATGCGGTGTAAAACCCGGCGTAGCCGCCACCGACGATGAGAATTCTGGGCACGATGAAAAGGCCTCCTACATAATCCTGGATGTGCGAAAACCTACGACTCGCGTCGAATCCGCCTGAAATGCCGAGTGGCCCCTGTGCCGAACAGCGTTACTAGGATACCAAACCCCAGGAGGACGGCGAGCGGGATGCTGACATAGGTCAGAGTGTGCTGGTTCGGCAGCCAGACCGCGGCCTTGTTCCACGGGGGCAGGGAGGGATCTTCCCTCGGCTGGATCGGCGCTGCCGCGGTCGGAGTGGGCGTCGGCGTCGGCGTCGGCGTGGTGTCGGCGCGCCGGTGCAGGTGGATCCAGTCCTTGAGGAGGGCGGTCGGCGTCGGCCCCGCGGCGGCGGGGACGGTTGCCGTGACCGCCGCGGCCGCGTTGATCAGTCCGTTGCCGTAGATCGGGCTCGGGACCTCGCGGCCGTTCGGATCCGCCGTCGCGATGATGCGGTTCATGACCCCGGCGGCGTCGAGCTCCGGGTAGGCGGAGCGTACGAGTGCGACCAGGCCGGAGACGATGGGCGCCGCGGCGCTCGTCCCGCTCCACTGCACATAGCCGCCCGCCGGCACGGCGCCCACCAGCTTCTCGCTGGGCGCGGCAACCGAGATAGTGATGCCCTGCGAGGAGGCGTCGAAGCTCGCCGTCTTGTTGCGGTTCACCCCGGCGACCGCGAGCACGCCGGGGATCGTCGCCGGAGCCCCGACCTCGGTTGTACCGCTGCCACGGTTGCCGGCGGCGGCCACGACAACGACGTCGTGCTCGAAGGCATACAGGAACGCCGAGTCCCAGCTCTCCGGCCAGTCGAGCGTGTTCCGGGTCAGCGACATGTTGATCACGGAGGCACCGTTGTCGACGGCCCAGCGGATGCCCTCGGCAATCTGGTCGTCGTTGCTCACCGTGGCGCCGCTCGAGCCGAACGCGAGCGAAACGCTCAGGATCGATGCCTCCGGGGCCACGCCGATGATGCCCGCGTCGGTGCCGGTCCCCCGGCCCGCGAGCAGCGAGGCGACGAGGGTGCCGTGTTCGCTGCCCTCGCCCACGGGAGTCTGGCCGTTCGGCGTGCCGAGGCCCGAGACATCCGTGCCGCCCACGACCGCGCCGGCCAGGTCCGCCACGCCGCCGGCGACGCCGGTGTCGATGATGGCGACCTTGACCCCGGCGCCCTTGCTGGTGGCCCAGGCCTGGGTGAAGCCGTAGTCGTTCAGCCAGTACTCCAGGTCGCGAACCTGGTCGGCGCGCGCGGGCGTCGAATCGACGAGCACCGGGGCGAGTCCCAGCCCGGCGACGGCGAGGCCAACGGCGACGCCGGCGCCCAGTCGGCGCCAGGCGATGCTCATGCCCCCGCCGGGCCCTGTGCGCTGTAGTCGAGGCATTCGCACACGCTGGGCGTCCAGGCCGAGCGTGCCAGGGCGAGGTCGCCGATGGGGTTGACGCCGGGCCCCGCGGCCAGCGAGTGCGCGACGAGGGCGTGCAGGCACTTGACCCGGGTGGGCATGCCGCCGGAGGAAATCCCGGCGATCTCCGGAACGGACCCGAGGGATTCACGGTCGGCGAGGAAGCTCTCGTGCGCCGCCTGGTAGCGGGCGCGCACCTCGTCGTCTTCGGCGAGCAGCTCGTTGTACTCGTTCATCACCTGGGTGGCCTCGAGGAATGAGACGGCCGTCGTCGCCGCCGGGTGGCACAGGTAGTAGAGGGTGGGGAACGGCGTGCCGTCGCCCAGCCGGGGCGCGGTGGCCACGACGGTCGGGGCGCCGCAAACGCAGCGCGCGGCAATGCCGACGACGTCCCGGGCCGGGCGGCCCAGCTGCGCGGAGACGGTGGCAATGTCCTCCGCCGTCACGGGCCCGAAGGGGGGTCTGGTCATGGGGATGCCTCCTCCGGCGCCAGGCCGGCGGTCATGACCGAAGCGAAGACGGATGTGAGCCAGTCGACGTCGGTCGATTGGATGTCGGTGCTGACAGGCGTGTCGCCCTCGAGGCCGGTCACCGGGAGCTTCAGGTCATTGATCACGAGGAAGCTGATGTCGCCGGGCAGCACGTAGGAGAGCCGCTCGCGGGCCTGGGTCGTGATGAACGTGCGGTCGTTCCAGCGCTCGCGTTCCGACTTCAGGTGGTCGACGGTGTCCTGCTGATCGGTGACGGCCGCCTTCAGCCGGTCGATCTCCTGGCGCTGTTCCCCGTAGGTGCGCAGGCTCGGGGCGAGCACGACGACGGCGAGCACGAGGATCCCCATCATCACCAAGGAGAACCCCGAGTTGCGGATGCCGCGGATCCAGCCGCCCACGGGCGTGTCCGCCCGGCCGGCGGCGGGCTGCCGCGGGGTACGGGTCCTCTCCACGGGCAACTCCTTTCGCTGGGCGTGCAATCAAACGGAAATGGGAACGGAAACAACGGGGCTCGAAGCGGCGGGCTGACCCACGCGCCCCGAGCCCCGGTCGAACTAGGCGCTGAAGCGCGGGAATGCCGAGCGCCCCGCGTACACGGCGGCCTCACCCAGCTCTTCTTCAATCCTCAGCAACTGATTGTACTTAGCCACGCGCTCGCTCCGGGCAGGCGCTCCGGTCTTGATCTGGCCGGCGTCGGTCGCGACGGCGAGGTCGGCGATCGTGGTGTCTTCGGTCTCGCCGGAGCGGTGGGACAGGATCGCGGTGTAGCCGGCGCGCTGGGCCAGGGCCACGGCATCCAGCGTCTCGGTCAGCGTGCCGATCTGGTTCACCTTGACCAGGATCGAGTTCGCGGCCTTCTCCTTGAGGCCGCGCGCCAGACGCACCGGGTTCGTGACGAACAGGTCGTCGCCGACGATCTGCACCTTGTCGCCGAGCTCGGCGGTGAGGTGCACCCAGCCGTCCCAGTCCTCTTCCTCGAGCGGGTCTTCGATCGAGACGAGCGGGTAGGCCTCGACCAGTTCGGCGTAGTAGCCGACGAGCTCCTGGGCCGAGAGCTTCTTGCCCTCGAAGTGGTACGCGCCGTCCCTGAAGAACTCGGTCGCCGCGCAGTCGAGGGCCAGGGCGATGTCGGTGCCGGGCGTGTAGCCGGCGTTGGTGATCGCTTCGACGATGAGGTCGAGGGCCGCGCGGTTGCTCGGCAGGTTCGGGGCGAAGCCGCCCTCGTCGCCGAGGCCGGTAGAGAGCCCCTTCGACTTGAGCAGCGCCTTGAGCGCGTGGTAGGTCTCGACGCCCCAGCGGAGGGCCTCGCTGAACGACTCGGCGCCGATCGGGACGATCATGAATTCCTGGATGTCGACATCGTTGTCGGCGTGCGAGCCGCCGTTGATGATGTTCATCAGGGGAACCGGCAACGTGTGCGCGTTCGGGCCGCCGAGGTAGCGGAAGAGGGGCAGCCCGCTCGAGCTGGCGGCCGCCTTGGCGACGGCCAGGCTCACGCCGAGGATGGCGTTCGCGCCGAGGCGCTCCTTGTTCTCGGTGCCGTCCATCTGGGTGAGCACGGCGTCGATGATGCGCTGGTCGCTGGCGTCGAGGTCCTCGATCGCCGGGCCGAGTTCGTCGATGACGGCGTCGACGGCCTGCAGCACGCCCTTGCCCTGGTAACGCTTCGGGTCTTCGTCGCGCAGCTCGTAGGCCTCGAAGGCTCCGGTGGATGCGCCGGACGGAACGGCGGCGCGGCTGATCGTGCCGTCCTCCAGGTACACCTCGACCTCGATGGTCGGGTTGCCTCGGGAATCGAGGATCTCGCGTGCGTCTACTGCCTCAATGAGTGCCACAACTGTCTCCTGTGCTTGGGGTGTGGGGGCGTGAGGAAAACCTCGGGGGAATCCCTGAACAGTCTAGTGAATGCGCCCTAAGCGAGGGATTTGAAGTCGAGCGATGACGCGTCGACGGTCTCGGCTGTGACGAACGCGAACCGGCTGTAGCCGGCCTCGCCCGCCCGGTCGAGCAGCGCCTTGAGGTTCTTCGTGCGCCGCTCGAGGCGAACGCGCAGCCCGCCCTCGACGAGGGCGGACTTCAGAGCGACCAGCCGCGCCGGGTCGGCGTCCTTCTCGTGCACGAGCACGACGGCGTTCGCGGCGGATGCCTCGTCGGCGCCGAGCAGGTCGACGATGCGTTCGAAGCCGATCGAGAAACCGCAGGCGGGGACATCCGTGCCGAGGAAGCGGCCGATCATGCCGTCGTAGCGGCCGCCGCCGCCGAGCGAATAGGCCAGGTCGGGGTGGGCGATCTCGAAGATGGTGCCGGTGTAGTAGCCCATCCCGCGCACGAGGGTCGGGTCGAAGACGAGTTCGACTCCCGGGAGGGCGGCGCGGAGCGCACGCAGGTCGGCGTAGGCTGCGGCGTCGAGCCAGGCGGGCGCTGGGGCGCCATCGGCTTCGGTGAGGTCCCAGCCGGCCGAGCCGATGGCGCGCAGGGTGTCGGCGATGCCCTCGGTTGCGAGGCCCAGGCCGGCGAGTTCGGCCACGACGCCGTCGACGCCGATCTTGTCGAGCTTGTCGATGGTGATCAGGGCGCGCTCGTTCCGCTCGGGCGGCACGCCCCAGTGCCCGAGCAGCGTGGTGAGGATGCGGCGGTCGTTGATGCGCACCGAGCAGCCGGCCAGGCCGAGGGCGTCGAGGGCCGCTGCCGTGGCCGTGATCAGCTCGATCTCGGCCAGCGGGCCGGCCTCGCCGATGATGTCGATGTCGCACTGCACGAACTGGCGGTAGCGGCCCTTCTGCGGGCGTTCGGCGCGCCAGACCGGGGCGATCTGGATCGCCCGGAACACGGCGGGCAGTTCGGCGCGGTGGGTCGCGTAGAACCGGGCCAGCGGCACGGTGAGGTCGAAGCGGAGGCCGAGGTCGGCCAGGGCGAGCAGGTCGCCGGAGGCGGCGGCAGCCGCGGCATCCGCCGGCCCGAGGCCCCGCTTCAGCACGGCGAAGGCGAGCTTCTCGTTGTCGCCGCCCAGCCCCGAGTGCAGCAGGGCGGAGTCCTCCATCACCGGGGTTTCGATCTCGTCGAACCCGTGGGCGGCGAAGCTCTGCCGGATCACGCCCAGCGCGTGCTCGCGGGCGGCCTTCTCCCGAGGGAGGAAATCGCGCATGCCGCGCGGAGGATTAACGGAGGAAGCCATACCCCCGATTCTGTCAGGTCGCCCTCCCCCTCCCCGCGAAAACGCACTCGTGCGCGTTATGAACGCGTTTTAGCGCGCACAACTGCAGTTTCGCGGGGGTGCGGAGGGGTTAGAGGGCGCCGCCGGCGGATCCGGGGGCGTCCGCTTCGACGGCGGCCGAGCCGACTGTCTCGCGGGCGATGTAGTTCTCGATGTCGAAGAGGTTGTCGCCGGCGCGCTGCGCGATCGTCAACAGGGTCGACATCGAGGCGATCTCCTCGACCTGCTCCTTGAGGAACCACAGCATCGCCTGCTCGCCGAGGGCGTCACCGTCGGCCCGGGCCGCCCGGAACAGTGCCTCGATCTGGCTCGTCACCTGCCTCTCCTGGGCCAGGGCCAGCGCGATCGGCTCGACCGCGTTGGCGAAGGAATTGCGCACGGCCGGGATGCCGGGGATCTCGACGCCGAGGTCGCGGTCCAGGCGGTACTGCACGAGCATCATGGCGTGGTTGCGCTCTTCGATCGACTGGCGGTAGAAGTGCGCGGCCAGCTGAGGCAGGTCCTCGTTGTCGAACCACACCGCGATCGCGATGTACTGCTGCGACGCGGCAAACTCGTTGCCGATCTGGGTGGACAGAAGTTCGTTGAAGGAAGTCTCGCTCATGGTTCGACGGTACCGGCCCCCGGCATCCCCCGCTACCGCGCGACATCCCCCTAGACTTCGGGCACAGCCGGAGGGGGCAACGATGGAGCACGCACACATGGGGCACGCACACCTGGAGCACAGTGCACCGCAGGGAATATCGGTCACGGGGGTGAGCCGCTCGTTCGGCAGCGTGCACGCGGTGCGGGACGCCACTCTGACCGTGCCACCGGGATCGGTGACCGCCCTGATCGGGCCCAACGGCGCCGGCAAGACGACGCTGCTGCTCGTGCTCGCCAGCCTGCTCGCCCCCGACACCGGAACCATCACGATCGCCGGCCACGACCCGGTGACCGACCCGCAGGCCGTGCGCGCCGCGATGGGCTGGATGCCCGACGTGCTCGGCTCCTGGCCCAGCCTGAGCGTGCGCGCCTCCCTCGAGGTGACCGGGCGGATGTACCGGATGACGCGGCCCGCCGCTGCCGCGCGCGCGACCGAGCTGATCGGCCTGACCGGCCTGGAGGCCCTCGCCGACCGGCCGTCCCGCGTGCTCAGCCGTGGGCAGAAGCAGCGGCTGAGCCTGGCCCGCGCCCTCGTGCACTCCCCCTCCGTGCTGCTGCTCGACGAACCGGCATCCGGCCTCGACCCGGCCGCCCGGGTGGCGCTCCGCGAACTCGTGCGGCGTCTCGCCGGCGAGGGAACGGCCATCCTCGTCTCCAGCCACGTGCTCGCCGAACTCGACGAAATGGCGGATGCCGCGGTGTACCTCGCCGACGGCGTCACGGCCAGCGCCGAGCGCATCGCCCAGGCCGGCGCCGGCGCCCGGTCCTGGCGGATCCGTTCGCTCGACCCGAACGCGCTGGGCGGCGCCCTCCGGGCCGCCGGAGCCGCCGCCGACACGGACCACCTCGGCACGCTCGTGCAGGTCTCGAGCGAGGCCGCCGCGGCCGAGCTGCTGGCCCGGCTCGTCACCGCGGGAGTGCCGGTGACCGCCTTCGGCCCGGCGGTGGGCGATCTCGAGCACACATTCGAGGGCCTCAATCGACCGGCGCTCCAGGACGGGGCATCCGCATGAGCCGCACACTCACCGACGCACCCCGCCCGACACCGGGCCCCGCTGCCGGTGGCGCTTCCGGCCGCGGACGAGTGCGCGACGTCGTCGCCGGACTCTGGCTCATCGTCACGCTCGAGCTGCGCCAGCGCGTGCGCGGAGTCGCCTGGTACGTGCTGCTCGGCATCTTCATGCTCCTCGTCGCGGCGGTCACGATCCTGCTCTGGCTCTCGACGACCGCCTGGGAGACCGGCGGCGGCGGAGTCTTCTCGACCGTCATCCTCTTCGTGCTGCTGCTCGGCACGCTCGTCTCGCCCGCGCTGAGCGGCAACGCCATCAACGGCGACCGCGACATCGGCACGCTCGCCACGACCCAGGTCACCCTGATCAGCACGGGCCAACTCGTGCTCGGCAAGTTCGTCGCGGCCTGGATCACGGCGCTCGCCTTCCTCGCGGCCGCGGTTCCGTTCCTGCTCTTCGCGGTCGCCCTCGGCGAGGTCTCGCTCGGCACGATTGCCGTCTCCGTGCTCGTACTCGCCGTCGAGCTCGGAGTCATCGCCGCAGTCGGCGTCGGGCTCTCCGGCATCGTCACCCGCCCGCTGTTCTCGATCGTCGTCACCTACCTGATCGTCGCCGCGCTGAGCGTCGGCACGCTGATCTCGTTCGCCCTGCTCGGCACGGCCACCCGGTCAGAGGCCACGACGTCCCCGGCGAGCAGCGAGTGCCCCGACCCGACGACCACGAGGGAAGTCCCCCGCTTCGACTACTACTGGTGGGTGCTCGCCGCGAACCCCTACGTCGTCCTGGCGGATGCGTCCCCCGGCGTTTTCGACGCCGCCGGCAACCCCCAGGACCTGTTCGGCTGGATCGCGGTCTCGGTGCGCCAGGCGCAGGCCGCGCCCGACCTGCAGACCGAGTCGCCGTGGTGCGATTGGACGGGCGAATACGACGTCACCGCCGAAGAACAGCCCCCGACACCGCGCGAGACCTACGACGGCGCGGTGCCGTCCTGGTTCGTCGGGCTGGGCATCCACCTGGCCCTGGCCGTCGGGGCGCTGCTCTGGGCCTGGCGCCGCACGATCACCCCCGCGCGCCGCCTCCCGACGGGCCGCCGGGTCGCCTGACCCCCCGTTCCTCCCCGCGACTCCCCCCGCGAAAACGCACTTGTGCTCGTTATGAGGGCGTTATTTCGCGCACAACTGCGGTTTCGCGGGGAGGAACGGGGCTAGGTCGGGAAGCCGATGATGCCGGCGTCGGCGGAATCGGCGCCGAGCTCGGCTTGCTCGGCCTCGGCGGCGCGGATCTCGTCCTGCAGGTCGCGGAGTGCGCTGCGGAGCGCCCGCTCGGAGTCGAGTCCCTGGGCCTTGGCCGCGGAGACGATGGCGAGCAGGATCGGGCCCAGTTCGTCTTCGCTCGAGATCGCCAGCGGTGAACCGCCATCCGCCTCGAGCAGGCCGATCTTCTGCGCGCGGCCGAGCACCTTGTCCGCCAGCGCGAGCGCGGGCATGCCCTGCGGTATCCCGTCGAGCACGCTCGTGCGGTGCGGTTTCTCCGCGGCCTTGAAGTCGTCCCAGGCCGCCACGACGTCGTCGGCCGTGTCGAGCACCAGGTCGCCGAAGACGTGCGGATGCCGCCCGACCATTTTGGCGTTCATGTGCGCGGCGACGTCCTGGATGTCGAAGTCCTCGCCGCGGGTCTGCGCCGCGATGTCGGCGTGGAAGATCACCTGGTAGAGCACGTCGCCGAGCTCTTCGATCATCTCCTCGCGGCCGCCGGCCTCGATCGCGTCGATGAGTTCGTGGCTCTCCTCGACGAGGTACTGCACCAGGGATTCGTGGGTCTGGTCGGCGTCCCACGGGCAGCCGCCCGGCGCGCGGAGCCGCGCGACCGTCTCGATCAGGAGGTCGAGTTGGCTCGGCTGGGCCGCGTCCGGCTGGACGTCTGGGTTGGTCATGAAGGCCTCCGGGGGTTGGTCTTGAGCGTCGGGTTGGCGGCCGCCTTGTCCGCTGCAGCCTTGTCGGCGGCCTTGTCGGCACCCTTGTCGGCGGCCTTGTCGGCACCCTTCGCGGATGCCTCTGCGGCCTGAACGGGGAAGATCGTGGCCAGCAGGCTGCCGGCCCACTCGATCAGCGCCGAGTCCTCGAGCGGCTCCTCCGCTCCCATTCCGACGCTGACGCGGGGCATCGGCACCGTGAGCGAACCGTTCTGGGTGAAGTAACGCGAGCCGGGGTACATCCGTTGCAGGCGCACCTGGATCGAATCGGGCAGCTCGGCCGGGGCGACGCGCAGGTTCGAGCCCATCGCCACGACCTCGCTGAGCCCGATCTGCTGGGCCAGCCAGCGCAGTCGCGACACCGCGATGAGGTTCTGCACGGGCAGCGGCGGTTCGCCGTAGCGGTCGGTGAGCTCCTCCAGCACGAGGTCGATCTGTTCCTTCGCCGCCGTCGGCGAACTGGCGGTCGAGAGCTTCTGGTAGGCCTCGAGGCGCAGCCGCTCGCTGTCCACGTAGTCCTCGGGGATGTGCGCGTCGACGGGCAGCTCCAGTCGCAATTCGGTCTGCCCCTCGGCGACGTCGCCGCGGAACGTGCTCACGGCCTCACCGATCATCCGCAGGTACAGGTCGAAGCCGACCCCGGCGATGTGGCCGGCCTGCTCGCCGCCGAGCAGGTTGCCCGCGCCGCGGATCTCGAGGTCCTTGAGCGCCACCTGCATGCCGGCGCCGAGCTCGTTGTTCGCCGCGATCGTGGACAGCCGGTCGTGGGCGATCTCGGTGAGCGGCTTGTTCTCGTCGTAGAGGAAGTAGGCGTAGGCCCGCTCGCGCCCACGGCCGACCCGTCCGCGCAGCTGGTGCAGCTGGCTCAGGCCGAACTTGTCGGCGCGGTCGATGATGATCGTGTTGGCGTTGGCGATGTCGAGGCCGGTTTCGATGATCGTGGTCGAGACGAGCACGTCGAACTTGCGCTCCCAGAAGTCCACGACGACCTGCTCGAGCTGGGCCTCCGGCAGCTGGCCGTGGGCGACGGCGATCCGCGCCTCCGGCACGAGTTCGGACAGGTGGGCGGCGACCCGGTTGATGCTCGACACCCGGTTGTGCACGACGAAGATCTGGCCCTCGCGCAGCAGCTCCCGGCGGATGGCCGCGGCGATCTGGCGGTCCGAGTGCGGCCCGACGAAGGTGAGGATGGGGTGCCGGTCCTCGGGCGGGGTGGCCAGGGTCGACATCTCCCGGATGCCGGTGACCGCCATCTCGAGCGTGCGCGGGATCGGCGTGGCGCTCATCGCAAGGATGTCCACGTTCGTCTTGAGTTTTTTCAGGGCGTCCTTGTGCTCCACCCCGAAGCGCTGCTCCTCGTCGATGATCACGAGACCGAGGTCCTTGAAGACGATCGACTCGGACAGCAGCCGGTGCGTGCCGATCACGAGGTCGACGGTGCCGTCCAGCATCCCGGCAATCGTCTCCTTCGATTCCTTCTCGGTCTGGAACCTCGAGAGGGCGCGCAGGTGGATCGGGAAACCAGCGAATCGTTCCTGGAAGGTCTCCATGTGCTGGCGCACAAGCAACGTCGTCGGCACGAGCATCGCGACCTGTTTGCCGTCCTGGATCGCCTTGAACGCGGCCCGCACGGCCACCTCGGTCTTGCCGAAGCCGACGTCGCCGGAGAGCAGCCGGTCCATCGGGATCGGCCGCTCCATGTCGGCCTTGACCTCGTCGATCGTGGTGAGCTGGTCGGGCGTCTCCGCGAACGGGAACGACTCCTCGAGTTCGCGCTGCCAGGGCGTGTCCGGCCCGAAGGCGTGGCCCTTGCTGGCCATCCGTGCCGAATAGAGCTTGACGAGTTCGACGGCGATGTCGCGCACGGCCCGGCGCGCCTTGGTCTTGGCCGCCGACCAGTCGCTGCCGCCCATCTTGCTCAGCGCCGGGGCCTCTCCGCCGACGTAGCGGGTGACCAGGTCGAGCTGGTCGGTGGGCACGAACAGCTTGTCTCCGGGGTGCCCGCGCTTGGACGGGGCGTATTCGAGCACGAGGTACTCGCGCTTGGTTTTCACCGGGTTGCGGCCGCCGCTGGACACCTCGCGCTGGGTGAGCTCGAGGAACCGGCCGATGCCGTGCGTCTGGTGCACGACGTGGTCGCCGGTCTTCAGCTGCAGCGGATCGACGACGTTCTTCCGGCGGCTGGCGAGCTTCTTGACCTGCCGGGCGTCGTAGCCGACCGTGCGGCCGTAGAACTCCGACTCGCTGACCAGGGTGAGCTTCGTTTCGGGGAGCTCGAAACCGTGGTCGACGGATGCCTTGAGCAGGTAGGCGATGCCGGGCTCGGGGTTCGCCGGGAACTCGGTGACGATCCGGGCGGGAAGCTCGTGTTCGGCCAGCACGTCGGCGGCGCGTTCGACCAGCCCGGCGCCCTGGGCGACGACGGCCACGGTCCAGCCGTCCTTCAGCCGCTCGGCGAGGTGGCCCACGGCGCCATCGACGTTGCCCTGGAAGCTCGGCACGGCCTGGGCATCGAGGCGCACCGTGAGCAGGTCATCCAGCTCCCGGTGCTCCGGGAGCACGACCTCATCGGTGGGGGCGGCCTGGAACGAACTCAACGTCCACCACGCGTGGCGGGATGCCGGGGCGCCGGGCGCGCTGAACTTGACGGAGTCGCGGAGGGCGCCGAGGGTGAGGAACTCGCCCGACTCGAGGTCGATCGGCGCCTCGGCGCCGGCGGTGGCGGCGCTCCAGGCCGCGGAGAGGAACTCGCGGTTCGTTTCGCCCAGGCTGATGGCGCGCGACGCGACCCGCTCCGGCGAGATGACGGCGATCGCGGTGGCGCCGGGCAGGTAGTGCGTCATCGGCACGAGCCGGTCGACGAGGGCCGGGGCGAGGCTTTCCATCCCGTCGACCGGGATGCCCTCGGCGATCTTCGCCAGCATGCCGGCCAGGCTCGGGAACTCGTGCTGCATCTCGCGGGCGCGCTGGCGCACGGCGGGGCTGAGCAGCATTTCGCGGCTCGGCGGAAGGCTGACCGAGGCGACCGGTTCGGGCAGGGAACGCTGGTCGGCAACCGAGAACGCCCGGATCTGCTCGACCTCGTCGCCGAAGAACTCGATCCGGTACGGGTGCGGCGCGATCGGCGGGAAGACGTCGAGGATGCCGCCGCGCACGGCGAACTCGCCGCGCCGGGTGACCATGTCCACCCGGGAGTAGGCGACGTCGACGAGACCGAGGGCGATCGCCGCCAGGTCGTGGCCGCGCGCACCCACGGTGAGCTCGATCGGTTCGTAGTCGGTGAGGTTGTCGGAGACGGGCTGCAGGGCCGCGCGCACCGAGGCGACGACGATGAGCGGGCGGCGTGTGGACGGGTCGGCTTCTTCCCAGTCGCGCATCCGGCGGAGGGCATAGAGGCGCCTGCCGACGATTTCGGCGCTCGGGCTGAGCCGCTCGTGCGGGAGCGTTTCCCAGGCCGGGAAGTCGATGATCTCGGCCTCGGAATCGAAGCAGGCGAGGTTCTCGCGGAGCGCCTCCGATTCGCGGCCGGTCGCCGTGATCACGAGCAGGGCACGGTCCTCGGCCGGGCGGCCGTCCATCAGGCCGGCCAGCAGGGGCGCCCGGAGGCCCTCGGCGAGCGAAAAATCGGCGTCCCGGTTCGCGTAAACGAGGGCGTTATCGAAGGTGGAGGCGCGCGAAAGCGCTGCGATTAAGCCCGAAAGGATCACCAGGCAAGTCTATCTGAGCCACGTGGGAGCCCGCCGAACGCCGACGCAGCCCGCCGAACTGTGAGTTTGGCACCTTCCCGCGCCCGGCGAAGGTGCCAAACTCACAGTTCGGCGGAGGGGGTGGCGCCTTTAGGCGGTGTGGAACTTGAGCTGTGCGGCGACGAGGCCGTCGGAGGCGATGAGTTCGACCGCGTCGGCGGCATCCGACAACAGGTTGGGCAGCGCGGCCCGCTCGGTGGACGAGAAGTCCTTGAGCACGAAGTCGGCCGAGGGCTGCCGGCCGGGGGGACGGCCGATGCCGACCCGCACCCGGATGAAGTCGTTGGTGCCGGTGGCGGCGATGATGTCGCGCAGGCCATTGTGGCCGCCGTGGCCGCCGCCGAGCTTGAGCTTGACGGTGTCGTACGGGATGTCGAGGTCGTCGTGCACGACGATCAGCCGCGACGGCTCGAGCGAGTAGAAGCGCAGCAGCGCCGCGACCGGCCCGCCGGACACGTTCATGAACGTGTCCGGCTTGGCCAGGACGAGCCCCGGCCCGCCCGGGAAGCTGCGACCTTCGGCGACGGCCGAATTCGTGCGGTGGGTCTTGAAGTTCGCCGCCATGCGGTTGGCGAGCTCGGCCAAAACCATCTGGCCGACGTTGTGCCTGTTGCCGGCGTAGCCGGGCCCGGGGTTACCGAGCCCGACTACGAGCCAGAGATTCGCGTCCAGGGAAGTCCTCCGCCTTCGGCGAATCCAGTCGAGAATTATTCGGCGGACTCGGTGGACTCGCCGGCTGCGGCTTCGTGCTCTTCCTCGGCGATTTCGGCGGCTGCGGCATCCGCTGCCTCGATGCCCTCATCGGTGCCACGCGGGGTGTGCACGTAGATGACGAGCATGTCGGCGTCGGAGATGAGCGTCGCGCCCTTGGGCAGCTCGATGTCCTTGGCGTGGATCTGCGCGCCCTCTTCGAGGCCCTCGATCGAGACGACGATGTTCTGCGGGATGTGCGTGGCCTCGACCTCGAGGAGCAGGGTCTTGGCGTCGAAGTCGGCGATGGTGCCGGGGAACGACTCACCCTCGAGGTGCACGGGCACGTCAACCTGGACCTTCTCGCCCTTGCGGACGACGATCAGGTCGAGGTGCTCGATGATCTGGCGTACCGGGTCCTTCTGCACGTCCTTGACCAGGGTCAGCTGGCTCTTGCCGTTGATGTCCAGCTCGAGGATGGCGTTGGCGCGGCGCAGGATCAGCGCGATGTGGTGCGCGGGAAGGGAAACGTGCACCGGGGTGGTGCCGTGGCCGTAGATGACGGCGGGGATCTTGCCGAGAACCCGCAGCTTGCGGGCAGCGCCCTTGCCGAAGCTTTCGCGCAGCTCGGCTACGACCTTGTTGTCGGTGGTGGATTCTTTCGCCATGGTGTTACTCCTTGCGGACCTCTACAGCCCAGATTGTGTGTGTACTGGTTCAACTCGAACGCATAGCGCGTGAGGAAAGGCCGTAGGTCTCGTCCGCCGCGTCGATTACGGATGCCGCCCGCCCGGTTGCCCGGACATGCGAAATCCCTCGCCGAAGTTCAGCTGCCCAGTCTAGCAGGGTGCGGGGGCCGGGCGCCGCCGCGTAATCACAGGTCACGCCGCCGGCGCAGTCAGTAGGCTTGACGGGTCCCCCCATCACCAGCCCAGGAGACCTCATGTCTGAAATTTCAACCGCAAACATCGGCGTCGTCGGACTGGCGGTGATGGGCTCGAATCTCGCCCGCAACCTCGCCAGCCGGGAGGGCAACACCGTCGCGGTGTACAACCGCTCCCCCGAACGCACCCGCCTGCTGACCGGGGAGCACCCCGAGGCCGGCTTCGTGGCATCCGAAACGATTGAAGACTTCGTCGCCTCGCTGCAGAAGCCGCGCACGGCGATCATCATGGTCCAGGCCGGCCGGGGCACGGATGCCGTGATCGAAGCGCTGACCGCCCTGTTCGAGCCCGGCGACATCATCGTCGACGGCGGCAACGCCGACTTCCACGACACCATCCGCCGGGAGAAGGCCGTCAGCGCGACCGGCGTGAACTTCGTCGGCGCCGGCATCTCCGGCGGCGAAGAGGGCGCCCTCAAGGGCCCGAGCATCATGCCCGGCGGATCGGTGGAGGCGTACAAGACCCTCGGCCCGATCCTCGAATCGATCGCCGCCGTCGTCGACGGCGTGCCCTGCGTCACCCACGTGGGCACGGATGGCGCCGGCCACTTCGTCAAGATGATCCACAACGGCATCGAATACGCCGACATGCAGCTCATCGCCGAGGCCTACGACCTGCTCCGCAAGGTGGGCGGGCACTCCCCCGCCGCCATCGCCGACGTGTTCACGGAGTGGAACTCGGGCGACCTCGAGAGCTACCTGATCGAGATCACCGCCGAGGTGCTCCGCCAGGTCGATGCTGCGACTGGCAAGCCGTTCGTCGACATCGTGCTCGACGAGGCCGGCTCAAAGGGCACCGGGGTCTGGACCGTGCAGAACGCGCTCGACCTGGGCGTGCCCGTCGGCGGGATCGCCGAGGCGGTCTTCGCCCGCGCCGTGTCGAGCCACCCGGAGCAGCGGGTCCCGTTCCGCGCGATCGTCGACGCCCGTCCGGAGATCGCCGTCGTCGGCCACACCTTCCAGGACGACGTGCGCCAGGCGCTCTACGCCTCCAAGGTCGTCGCCTACGCCCAGGGCTTCGACGCCATCATTGCCGGCGCCGAGAAGTACGGCTGGAACGTCGATAAGGGCGCCATCGCCACGATCTGGCGCGGCGGCTGCATCATCCGGGCCCAGTTCCTCAACCGCATCGTGGATGCCTACGCGAACGACCCGTCGATCCCGACGCTGCTCGTCGACCCGTACTTCGCCAAGGCCGTCGCCGACGGTGAGGCCGCCTGGCGCCGGATCGTCTCGACCGCCGCACTGTCGGGCATCCCGGTTCCCGGGTTCGCCTCGGCGCTGAGTTACTTCGACTCGCTCGCCAGTGAGCGCCTGCCGGCCGCCCTCGTGCAGGGCCAGCGGGACTTCTTCGGCGCGCACACCTACAAGCGCGTCGACCGGCCGGGCACGTTCCACACCCTGTGGTCGGGCGACCGCTCCGAGGTCGAGTCGGCGGGTTCCTCGCACTAGGCGCCTCCCGCCCTCGCGTTTCCGCCGAGTTTGGCCGTTGCGGTCGAGTTTGCCTGGCGCGCCAGGCAAACTCGACCGGAAGTGGCAAGCTCGGCGGACGGAACCGGGCGGCGGCGCGGGTCAGCGGGCGCGGGCGAGGCGGACGGCTCGGGCGAACAGGCCGACGGCGAGCCAGGCGGCCGCGGCGAGCACGCCCTGCCACGGGAGCGTGACCGCGAGCAGCAGGCATCCGGCCACCCCCGCGTACTGGATCACCCGGGGCAGCCAGCGGTCCGCGGGGCGCTGCCGGAGCGCGCTCAGGTGCGCGATCGCGTAGTAGACCAGCACCGCGCAGGCCGAGAAACCGACCAGCCGCGCCGGGTCCAGCAGCAGGATGCCGGCGATCGCGGCCAGCCCGAAGGTTGCCTCGGCCAGAATGGGCGCGTGCGTGCGCTCGGAGATCCGGCTGAGCGGGCCGGGCAGGTCGCGCTCCCTGGCCATCGCCAGCCCGGTTCGGCTGAGACCGGCGAGGATCCCGACCAGAGAGCCGAGGCAGGCGATCGCGGCCACCACGCGGGCGAGGCCGGTCCAGGGCTCGTCACCGCCGAGCACGTCCGCCAGCGGCGAGGCGGACGTCGCGAGGACGGCCGGGCCGAGGATGGTCACGCAGAGCACCCCGATGACCGCGTAGATCACCAGCGTGATGCCCAGCGCGGTGATGATCGCCCGCGGCAGGGTGTGCCGGGGGGCCCGCACCTCTTCGCCGAGCGTCGCCATCCGGGCGTACCCGGCGAAGCAGAAGAAGAGCAGGCCGGCCGATTGCAGGATGCCGTACCAGCCGGCATCCGTCATCGTCGACAGGTCCAGGCTCGCCCCGGACAGGCTGCCGCCGAAGCCGATCGCCGCGAAGACGACGAGCAGGCCGCCGAGCACGGTGAACACGATCGCGGCGCTCACTCCGGCCGTGGTCCGGATGCCCGCCATGTTCACGGCGCCGAGCACGACCACCGCTGCCACCGCGACGGCGCGGGACTGTTCGGGCCAGAGGTAGCTGCCCGCGATCAGCGCGATCGCGCCGGCCGAGGCGGTCTTGCCGGCGAGGAAGAGCCAGCCGGCCGCGAACCCCCACCAGGGGCTGAGGGTGGCGCGGCCGAAGGCGTACGCGCCGCCCGACACCGGGTAGGCCATCGCGAGCTGCGCTGAGCTGAGGGCGTTGAGCGAGGCGATGACCCCGGCGATGACAAGGCCGATCAGGAGGCCCGTTCCGGCGGCCGCCGCGGCCGGCGCCCAGACGTAGAAGACGCCGGCGCCGATCATCGCGGCCAGGCCGACGATGATCGCGCGCCCGAGCCCGAGGTGGCGCTCCAGCGTGGTCATGACACCACCCTAACCAGCGCGGGTGAACTACCGGCGACGCACACAGCAAGGCGGCATCCGGCATCTGGGATACTGGGACCGGAGCCTATGACCATGAGCAATGAGATCCCCGAACTCGCCGGCTACGAGCCGCACGACGCCTCGCGCCCGCTGCGCAGCCGCCGTACCCTGACGATGATGCGGATCGTGGTGGTGCTGGGCCTCGTGTCTCTCGTCGTGCCCGGCATCCTCACCACGCTGCAGGTCGCCGGCTCGACGGCCACCAACGCCTGCCTGGCGTCGGTCGACCGGTACCACCCGTTCGCCGAATCATCCGTGGCCCGCTTCGAGTTCGCCGGCGCCGGCGGTTTCGGCTGGCAGTGCTACGCCGTCGACGCGAACGAACGCGAGACCTTCGTGGAGCCGCTCGGCCTCATCCCGGCAGCCCCCTAGGCCCGCCCCGGCACGCGCCGAGCCCGCCCCGAATCTTCGCCGAACTGTGAGTTTGGCACCTTCGTCGGGCTCGGGAAGGTGCCGAACTCACAGTTCGGCGGGAGGACGGGGAGCGTTTAGGCCGCGCCCTCGAAGAGCGAGGTGACGGAGCCTTCGTCGAAGACCTCGTGGATGGCGCGCGCCAGCAGCGGTGCGATCGGCAGCACCGTCAGCGTCGGGAAGCGCTTGTCTTCCGGAACCGGCAGGGTGTCGGTGACGACGACCGCGGAGATCGCCGAGTTCTGCAGCATCTCGATGGCCGGGTGGCTGAACACCGCGTGCGTGGCGGCGACGACAACGCCGATCGCTCCGGCTTCCCGCAGCGCCTCGGCGGCCTGCGCGATGGTGCGTCCGGTGTCGATCATGTCGTCGACGATCAGGCAGACGCGCCCCTCGACCTGGCCGACGATTTCGTGCACGGACACGCGGTTGGGCACCAGCGGGTCGCGGCGCTTGTGAATGATGGCCAGCGGCGCACCGAGCTTGTCGCTCCAGATGTCGGCCACGCGCACGCGGCCCATGTCGGGCGAGACGACGGTGAGCGTGGACGGGTCGAGCTTCTCACGGAAGTGTTCGAGCAGCACCGGCATGGCGAAGAGGTGGTCGACCGGGCCGTCGAAGAAGCCCTGGATCTGCGCGGCGTGCAGGTCGACCGACATGATCCGGTCGGCGCCGGCGACCTTGAACAGGTCGGCGACGAGGCGGGCCGAGATCGGCTCGCGGCCGCGACCCTTCTTGTCCTGGCGCGAGTACGGGTAGAACGGCGCGACCACGGTGATCCGCTTCGCCGAGGCCCGCTTGAGCGCGTCGACCATGATCAGCTGTTCCATCAGCCATTCGTTGATCGGCGCGGTGTGCGACTGGATGACGAACGCGTCGCTTCCGCGAACGCTCTCGTCGAACCGCGCGTAGATCTCACCGTTGGCGAAGGTGCGCGCATCCGTGTGCACGAGCTCCGAACCCAGCTCTTTGGCGATGTCGAGCGCGAGTTGAGGGTGCGCGCGCCCCGAAACCAGGACCAGTTTCTTCTCGCCTTTGGCTGTGATTCCGGGCACTTAGTCTCCGCTCGTTTCCGCGGCCTGCGCCGCGTCGGTTCCCGGACGGTTGGCCTGAACCCAGCCGTCCATGTTGCGCTGCGGAGCCACGCTGATGGCCAGGGACCCGGCCGCAACGTCCTTGCGGACGACAGTTCCGGCCCCCGTGTACGCTCCGTCACCAATCCTAATCGGCGCGACGAACACGTTGTGCGACCCGGTCCGCACGTGCGACCCGATTTCGGAGCGGTGCTTGTTCACGCCGTCGTAGTTGGCGAAGATCGTGCCGGCGCCGATGTTCGAGCCGACGCCGACCGTGGCGTCGCCGACGTAGCTGAGGTGGGGCACCTTGCTGCCCGCGCCGATGGTCGCGTTCTTCGTCTCGACGTACGCGCCGATCTTGCCGTCCGCGCCGAGCACGGTTCCCGGTCGCAGGTAGGAGAAGGGGCCGACGGATGCCCCGGCGCCGATGACCGCCTGGGTCGCGTCGGTGCGCTTCACCACCGCGTTCTCGCCCACTTCGCAGTCGCGGAGGGTGGTGTCCGGCCCGACCACGGCGCCGGTCGCGACGGAGGTCTCGCCCTCGATCTGCGTGCCGGGCAGGATCGTGACATCCGGTGCCAGCGTGGCCTTCATGTCGATCCAGGTGGTGGCGGGGTCCTGCACGGTCACGCCGGCGAGCTGCCAGCCCCGCACGATCAGCGCGTTGAGCTTCAGCGCGGCCTCGCTCAGCTGTGCGCGGTCGTTGATGCCGGCGACGAGCCAGGCCTCGGCGACGGCGACGGCGCTCACGTCGGAGCCGGCGCCCCGGAGCAGGCCGATCACGTCGGTGAGGTACTTCTCGCCCTGCACGTTCTCGGTGGTGAGCAGCGCGAGCTGCTCGCGGAGAGCGGCCAGGCCGAACAGGTAGACGCCCGCGTTGATCTCGTCGACGGCGAGTTCCTCGGCGCTGGCGTCCTTCTGCTCGACGATGCGGTCGAAGTCGCCACGTTCGGAGCGGATGATCCGGCCGTAGCCGGTGGCGTCATCCGCGACCGCCGAAAGCACGGTGGCGGCGGCGGCGCTCGCGCGGTGCGCGCCGATGAAGGCGGCCAGCGTGTCGGCGTCGAGCAGCGGCACGTCGCCGTTGATGACGAGCACGTCACCCTCGAAATCGGCGGGGAGAACCTCGACGGCCTGTTCGACCGCTCGGCCGGTGCCGGGGATGTCGTCCTGGTCGACGACGAGGCTCTCGGGCAGCTCTTCGGTGATGACCTGGACGAGGCGGTCGCGTTCGTGGCGCACGACGGTGACGAGGTGCGCGGCGCCCAGGGCCTTCGCCGTGGCCAGCACGTGGCTGATCACGGGCATCCCGGCAAGCGGGTGCAGGAGTTTCGGCAGGCTGGATTTCATTCGCGTGCCCTGGCCCGCGGCCAGGACGATTACGGCGAGTCGATTATCGGTCATGTGTTGCCCCTTGGTCGTCTCGAGAACGGTCTTCGATCAGTGGATCGAACCGCTCCGCCGCCAGGACTCGAACCTGGACCTAACAGCTCCAAAGGCTGTCGTGCTGCCATTACACCACGGCGGAATGCACCGACCGGCGCCGGGCATCGCAGTCAAGTCTGCCAGATGTGCGCGTCGCCCGGCGCCGCGGCCGGATAATGGAGGGATGCCTGCGAATGACGAAGTCGACCGGATTGTGGACGCCTGGCTGCGCGAACGGCCCGACCTCGATTTCGCGCCCCTCCAGGTGCTCTCCCGGGTCGCCCGGCTCTCCAAGCACCTGGACCGCGCCCGCCGCACGGCGTTCTCCCGCTCCGAGCTCGAGTCGTGGGAATTCGACGTGCTCTCGGCCCTCCGCCGTGCCGGGGAGCCCTACGTGCTCAGCCCGAAGTCGCTGTTGCAGCAGACGCTCGTCTCCAGCGGAACGATGACGAACCGGATCGACCGGCTCGTCGACCGCGGCCTGGTCACCCGGCGCACCGACCCGAACGACGGCCGCGGCGTGCTCGTCGGGATGACGCCGGCCGGGCTCATCCGGGTGGATGCCGCGATCACCCGCCTCGTCGACGCCGAGGCGGAACTGCTCGACACGCTCTCCCCCGGCGACCAGGAACGCCTCGCCGGGCTGCTGCGCAAGCTCAGCCTCGACTTCGACTGAGGCGCCCTCCCGGCGGCCGACCCCGTCGAGACCCTCGCCGAACCGTGAGTTTGGCACCTTCGTGGGGCCCGGGAAGGTGCCAAACTCACAGTTCGGCGGAGGGGGCGGCGGGATTAGCGGCGGAGAGCCTTGCGGGCCAGGGAGTTGCCGAGAAACTGCACGAGCTGCACGAGCACGATGATCAGCAGCACGGCCGCCCAGGTGACGACCGGGTTGAACTGCCGGTAGCCGTAGAGCAGCGCGAAGTTACCGAGGCCGCCGCCGCCGACCATCCCGGCCACCGCCGACATGTCGACCAGGGCCACGAAGATGAACGTGAAGCCGAGGATCAGCGGCCCGAGCGCCTCGGGCAGCAGCACGGTGAAGATGATCCGGATCGGTCCGGCCCCGACCGAGCGCGCCGCGTCGATCACGCCGGGCGTGACGGTGAGCAGGTTCTGCTCCACGATGCGCCCCATGGCGAACGCCGCCGCCAGCGAAATCGTGAAGATGATCGCCGGGTTGCCGATGCCGGTGCCGACCACCATTCGCGCGAGCGGTTGGGCCGCGGCCAGGAAGATGATGAACGGGATCGGGCGGATGAAGTTCACCAGCAGGTTCAGCACCGTGAACACCGCGCGGTTCTCGAGGATGTTTCCGGCGCGGGCCAGGTAGAGGCCGAACCCGACCAGGAGTCCCCCGATCCCGCCGAAGAACAGGGTCAGGCCGACGATGTAGAGGGTCTCCCCCGCTGCGGTCCACAGCTCCGGCGTCAGGTCGATCAGCGAATCCATCAGCGCACCTCCGTGACGGTCGTCAGTTGCCGCACCCGGTCGAGCACGCCGTCGATCACAGCGTCGGCATCCGTGAGGTGATCCGCGGCCAGGCTCAGCGTCAGGTGCCCGAACGAACGGCCCTGGATCTCATTGATGCCGCCGTAGATGACCTCGAAGGCCACCCCGGCGCGGGCGAACTCGCCGAACACCGCCTGCTGGTCGACGCCCGCGTCGCGGAACGACAGCGTGACGATCCGGCCCACGTGCCGCTCGCGCAGCACGGCCAGTTCACCGGGCGACGGCACTCCCTTGACCACGGTGCCGACGAAGCGGGCGGATGCCGGGTGCTGCGGGTTCGAGAACACGTCGAACACGTCACCGCGTTCGATGACGCGTCCCTGGTCCATCACGGCAACCTTGGTGGCGATGGTCTGGATGACGTCCATTTCGTGGGTGATCACGATGATGGTGACGCCGAACTCCCGGTTGACCCGCCTGAGCAGCGTGAGCACCTCGTGGGTGGTCTCCGGGTCGAGGGCGCTGGTGGCCTCGTCCGCGAGCAGGATGCTCGGCTGGGTGGCGAGCGCCCGGGCGATCCCGACCCGCTGCTTCTGGCCGCCGGAGAGCTGGTCGGGGTAGGCACGGGCCTTGTCGGCCAGGCCGACGAAGTCGAGCAGTTCCGCGACACGCGCCGCACGTTCCGCGCGGGGCCGGCCGGCAACCTCGAGCGGGTAGGCGATGTTGCCGGCCACGGTGCGGGAGTTGAACAGGTTGAACTGCTGGAAGATCATCCCGATCCCGAGGCGCACCTCGCGGAGTCTGCGCTCCGGCAGGCCGGCGATGTCCTGTCCGTCGATCAGGATCTCGCCGCCGGTGGAGCGCTCGAGCGCGTTGACCAGGCGCACCAGGGTGCTCTTGCCGGCCCCGGAGTAGCCGATGATGCCGTAGACGTCGCCGGCCTCCACATCGAGGCTGACGCCGTCGATCGCGATCACGGGGTCGCCCGTTTTCGTGGTGGCCGGGTAGACCTTGGACACGTCACGCAAACTGACGACGGGCATAACGGATTCCTTACTCACGACCTCGCGCTGGCGGTGCTATTTCTGGGCGGCGGTGTCGTTCTCGACCGTGCTGAGCGACTTCTCCAGCTCGCTCACCGGGGTCGTCACCATTTCGGCGCTGCCCCCGGAGACCGCCAGGACGCCGGCCTGGACCTTTTTGCTCTCCTGGAAGATCTCGACGAGCTTCTTGTAGGTCTTGTTGTCCTTGTCCTCGGCGCGGGCCGCGAAGACGTTCACGTACGGCAGCGCGTTGGGGTCGGTGGGGTCATCCTTGGCGATGGCGTCCGAGAACTTCAGCCCGGCCTTCTCTACGAAGTCGTTGTTGATGACCGCCGCGGCGACATCCGGCAGCGAGGTCGCGGTGAGGGATGCATCCAGCGCCTTCACGGAGACCTTCGACTTCTTCGTGTCGATGTCATCGAGGGTGGAGAAGATGCTGCCGCCGCCCGTCAGCACGATCAGCTTCGCCGACTGCAGCACGAGCAGGGCGCGGGAGAGATTGCTGGGGTCATTCGGAACGGCAACGGTGTCGCCCTTCTTGATCCCGTCGACGTTCTTCACCCTGGTCGAGTAGAGGCCGAGCGGGAAGATGGCCGTGGCGCCGATCGGGGCGAGGTCCTGCTTGCTCGCCACGTTGTACTCGGCGAGGTAGACGATGTGCTGGAACTGGTTCAGGTCGATCTCGCCGGCGGCCAGTGCCGGGTTCGGCTGCGCGTAGTCGGCGAAGTCGACGATGTCGACCTCGATGCCCTCGGCCGCCGCGGCCTCGGTGTAGTCGGCCCAGTACGGGTCGCTGGCCCCGACGACGCCGATGGTGACGACGTCATCCTCAGCACCGGCTCCACCGGCGCAGCCGGCGAGCAGCGCAACCAGCGGTACGACCGCAAGGGCGGCCAGCAGTGTCTTCTTCATGTTATGTATCCCTCTCGCTGTGTCTGTAGGAGCCCGGGCATGCGGGCACAGCGAAACCACAGGGAAGAAACATGGGGGCTGTGCCGCGACGCCGCAGGGCACCCTTCAACGCTAACGAGGGATGCTGCGCCCCGCTGGCTCCTGCGACACACTCCGTCACAGGATCTGCGCCATCAGCTCCCGACGAGCTCGGAAAGCTCGAGCCAGCGCGTTTCCAGGCCGACCACGGTGTCTTCCAACTGCGACAGCTCGGCCGACAGTGCGCCGAGGCCGGTGTAATCCGACTGGTCGTGTGCGGCCAGCGATTCGTGCAGCGAGACGATCCGGTCCTGGACCTTGACGACCTTCCGGCCGGTCGAGGCGAGTTCCTTCTGCGCGTTGCGGAGTTCGGCGCCGCCGACGGCGAGCTTGCCCTTCTGCCCGGGGCCGGATGCCTCGGTCGGCGAACCGACGGAACCGCCGGAGATCTGCTTCTTGCGCAGCTCCAGGTACTGGTCGACGCCGCCGGGCAGGTGGCGGAAGGCGCCATCCGTCACGGCGTACTGGTTGTCGGTGACGCGCTCGATCAGGTACCGGTCGTGCGAGACGACGAGCAGGGTGCCGGGGAAGGAGTCGAGCAGGTCTTCCATCGCGGCGAGCATGTCGGTGTCGAGGTCGTTTGTGGGCTCGTCGAGGATGAGCACATTCGGTTCGTCGAGCACGATCAGCAGCAGCTGCAGGCGGCGCTTCTGGCCGCCGGAGAGGTCCTTGACCTTCGTGGTCAGCTGGGCGCTCATGAAGCCCATCCGCTCGAGCATCTGCCCGGGGGTGATCTCCTTGCCGCCGGCGATGTACGACGTCTTCTGGCGGCCGATGACCTCGCTCACCCGGTCGTTCTGGATGTCGTCGAGCTCGAACAGCTGCTGGGTGAGCACGGCGACCTTGATGGTCTTGCCGCGCTTGACCGTGCCGCTGGTGGGCAGCAGGGTGCCGGCGACGAGGTTCAGCAGCGTGGACTTGCCGGCGCCGTTGACGCCCATGATGCCGGTGCGCTCGCCCGGAGCGATGCGCCAGGTGATGTCGTTGAGCACGGTCTTGTTCTCGAACTTGACGGTGACGTCGAGCAGGTCGACGACATCCTTGCCGAGGCGCTGCATGGCCATCGACTGCATCGAGACCGTGTCGCGGGGCGGCGGCTCGTTTTCGATCAGCACGTTGGCCGCGTCGATGCGGAACTTGGGCTTGGCGGTGCGGGCCGGGGCTCCGCGGCGCAGCCAGGCGAGTTCCTTCTTCATCAGGTTCTGGCGTTTGGATTCGGACGCGGCGCTCATCCGGTCGCGTTCGACGCGCTGCAGGATGTACGCGGCGTAGCCCCCCTCGAACGGCTCGATGATGCGGTCGTGCACCTCCCAGGTCTGGTTGCAGACCTCGTCGAGGAACCACCGATCGTGAGTGACGACCACGAGGCCGCCCGAGTTCGTCGCCCAGCGGTTCTTCAGGTGCCCGGCGAGCCAGGAGATGCCCTCCACGTCGAGGTGGTTGGTGGGCTCGTCGAGGAAGATCACGTCGTGGTCGCCGATGAGCACGGCGGCGAGGGCCACCCGGCGGCGCTGGCCACCGGAGAGGTCGTCGACGAGCGCTTCCCAGGGGATGTCCCGCACGAGGCCGCCGATGACGTCGCGCACCTTGGAGTCGCCGGCCCAGACGTGCTCTTCGATGCCGCCGACGATGGTGTGGCCCACGGTCTGGCCGGAGGCCAGCTCGTCGGCCTGGTCGAGGATGCCGATGGTCACCCCGCGCCGACGCGTCACGCGTCCGGAGTCGGGTTCCATCCGTCCGGCGAGCAGGTTGAGCAGCGTTGACTTGCCGTCGCCGTTGCGGCCGACGACGCCGATCCGGTCGCCTTCGTTGAGGCCGGCGGTGACGCTGTCAAAGATGACGCGGGTGGGGAATTCGAGGTGCAGGGCTTCAGCCCCGAGCAAATGTGCCATAAGTGATTCAAGCTTACCGGCCCTGCCTGAGAGCTTCTCCCTCCCGCGAAACCGCAGTTGTGCGCGCTAAAACCCGCGAATAACGCGCACAATTGCGGTTTCGCGGGGAGTCAGTCGTGGACGAGGCGGGCGCCGTGCACGGGGCCGGTTGCCCGCACGACGTTCAGGCGGGAGGCGCTCAGCGCCACCTGGAGTTCGAGCGCGCTGTCGGAATCCGCGACGAGGAAGGCGACGGTCGGGCCGGAGCCGGAAATGATCCCGGCGAGGGCGCCGTTCGCCTCGCCGAGCTCGAGTACCTTGCCGAGGCCCGGCGCGAGGTGCAAGGCGGGCGCCTGCAGGTCGCTGTGGAGGGACTCGGCGAGCATCCGCGGGTCGCCGGCCCGCAGCGCCTGAAGCACGTTCGCATCGACGGTGGGCTGGTGTTCGGCGGGGAAGATGTCCTGCGCGTGGCGGTCCCGGTGGCGGTCGAGTTCGCTGTAGACGCCGGGTGTCGACATGCCGAATTCGGCGAGGGCGAGCACCCACTGGAAGTGCCCCTTGGCCAGGGCCGGGCTGAGCTGGTCGCCGCGGCCGGTGCCGATGGCGGTGCCGCCGGTGAACGCGAAGGGAACATCGGCCCCGAGCTTGGCGGCGAGGGCGAGCAGCTCCTCTTTCGTCAGCTCGGTGCCCCAGAGCGCGTCGCAGGCGAGGAGGGTTGCGGCGGCGTCTGCCGATCCGCCGCCCATGCCGCCGGCGATCGGGACGTGCTTCTCGATCTCCAGGCGCACTCCCCCGCGGAAACCCGTCTTGCGAGCGAGCAGGCGGGCCGCCTTGATCGCCAGGTTGGTGCCGTCGGTGGCAAGGCCCGAGGTGTCGATCGGTCCGTTGAATTCGACCGAGAAGTCGTCGGCAGGATAGGCGCGTACGTCTTCATAGAGCGAGACCGACTGGTAGGCGGTGGCGACGTCGTGGTATCCGTCTTCCATGACCTTGCCGACCTTGAGGAAGACATTGATCTTGCCCGGCGCTCTCGCGTGCACGACCTGGGATGCCCCCGCGATGCTCATGCTCCTAACCTAGCCCAGCCCGCGCGCGGCTCCCGACGAGGCGGTGGCCAGCCACTGCTGCATCGTCGCCTTCGCCGGGGCGAGCGCCGCGGCATCCGCGAGTCGCTGGTGAGTCAGGGAAACGGATGTCCGGCCCGCGTTCGTGGGATTGGCCGTGGCCAGCAGGGACACGTTCTGCGGCAGCGCCCACCGGGCGGTCTGGTAGCGCGCGGCGCGGCTCTCGCTCGCCGGCCGGCCGAGGCTCGCGCTCACCGCACCGATGACGGCGTCGAGGGCGGCCACCTGCTCGAGCGGGAACGTCCTCGACGCGCTCACCTCGAAGGTGCCGTCGGCGCGCTGCCCGGGCGCCCGCCGGCCCCGCGCCTGTTCGAAGCCGACGGTCACCGCCTGGCTCCACCAGCCGGGAACGCCCTGCTCGTCGTGCAGCCAGCGGGCGATCTGCGGATGCGTCCACTCGGCGGCCCCGGCCGCGTCGAGCAGTTCGAACCAGTCGGCCCCTGCCTTGCCGGTGGCGGCCGCCATCGCCTCGTCGCTCATCCCGGCGGCCGCGACGCTGCCGGGGCGGTCGGGGCTGTCGGGGCTGTCGGACATGGCCCCAGACTAGGGCGTCGCGCGGGCGATCGCGAGGAAGTCGTTCACGGTCAGCTGCTCGCCGCGCGCGGTCGGGTCGATGCCGGCCGCGGTGATCCGCTGCGAGGCCGTCGCCGAGTCGCCGAACCGGGCGGAGAGGGACTGGCGCAGCATCTTGCGGCGCTGCTGGAACGCGGCGTCGACGAGGGCGAAGGTGGCCAGCCGCAGCTCCTCCGACTCCAGCGGTTCGTCCCGGCGTTCGAACGCGACGAGGATCGAGTCCACGTTCGGGACCGGCCAGAACACCTGGCGGCTCACCTTGCCGGCGGTGCGGAACGCGCCGTACCAGGCGGCCTTGACGCTGGGGCTGCCGTAGACCTTCGAGCCGGGCGGGGCGGCGAGGCGTTCGCCGACCTCGGCCTGCACCATGACCACGCCGGCCCGGATGGACGGGAAGTGCTCGAGCAGGTGCAGCAGCACGGGCACGGAGACGTTGTAGGGCAGGTTCGCGACGAGCCGGGTCGGTTCGCCGGGGATGGCCAGGATGCGCATCGCGTCGTCCCGGATGACCGTGAGCGGCGAGCCCGGCTGCATCAGTTCGACCGTGAGGGGAAGCTGCTCGGCCAGTCGGGCGTCGATCTCGACGGCGACCACGCGGGCGCCGGTTTCGAGCAGCCCGAGCGTGAGCGAGCCCAGCCCCGGGCCGACCTCGACGACGGTGTCGTCGGCCGTGATACCCGCGACCTTGACGATCCGGCGCACGGTGTTGCCGTCGATGACGAAGTTCTGGCCGAGCTTCTTGGTCGGGTTCACGCCGAGCATCTCGGCGAGGTCGCGGATCTCGGACGGGCCGAGCAGCGTCCGGGCCGGCGGACCGGCGGGCGCGGGCTGCGTGGCCTCGGACTCAGCAGACGCGGGCTCAGCAGACGCGGGCTCAGCAGACGCGGGCTCAGCGGACGCGGGCTCCGGCTGGGCGACGTGGCGACCGTGGCCGCCCTCCCGCCCGGGTTCCGGACGGGTTTCCGGCTCGTCTCCGGCCGGCAAGCCGTGCCGGGACTCGCTCATGCGAGTCCACCGACGGGGCCGGCGTCGCCGCGCGGGAGGTCATGCGGCGCGGTCACCGGTTCGGCATCCCAGCGTCCGTAGGCCAGTTCGGTGTTGGAGGCGATTTGGGCGGCGAGCAGGGAGACATCCGTTTCGAGGTGGGCGGCCATCGCGCGCAGCGTGTGCGGCAGCAGGTAGGGGGCGTTCGGGCGGCCTCGGAAGGGTTCGGGGGTGAGGAACGGGGCATCCGTCTCGGCGAGCAGGAGCTGGCGGGGCGCGACCGCGAGCGCCTCGCGCAGGTCGCCCGCGCTCTTGAAGGTGACCGTGCCGGCGAAGGACATGTACCAGCCGTTCTCGGTGCAGATGCGTGCCATCTCGGCGTCGCCGGAGAAGCAGTGGAAGACGGTGCGTTCGGGGGCGCCGACCCGCAGCAGGGTCGCGATGACCTCGGCGTGGGCGTCGCGGTCGTGGATCTGCAGCGCCAGGTTGTGCCGCTTCGCGATTTCGATGTGGGCCTCGAACGAGCGGTATTGCGCCGCACGGCCCTCGGGGCCGGTGCGGAAGAAGTCCAGCCCGGTCTCGCCGACCGCCACGACGCGGGGGCGGGATGCCAGTTCGTCGATTTCGGCGATCGCGTCGTCGAGCGTGCCGGCGGCATCGTAGGCGGGGGTCTCGTTCGGGTGGATGGCGACGGCGGCGAGCATCCGCGGTTCGTGCAGCGCCGTCTCGGCCGACCAGCGCGAGGTTTCCAGGTCGCCGCCGACCTGGATGACGCCGCGCACGCCGACGCTGGAAGCCCGGTCGAGGTGTTCCCTGAAGTCGATCGAGTTCTCGCCGTCGGCGATTTCGAGGTGGGTGTGGTTGTCGTAGACGCCCACGACGAGCGGCTCGGGCAGCGGCGGGTAGCTCAGGTCGCGCCCCTTCGTCTGCTCGCGCCGGCGCACATGGGCGGCCGGATCGGCGTTAGCCAACCGTGGCCTCGATGCGCGGGAAGAGTGCCTCGAGCGCAGACACGTGGGTGCCGCCGGTCCACTCCCAGGCCTGGTCGATGCGCTGGTCCGCGACCTCGCCGTCGCCGCCGAGGGCGGTCCAGAGCTTCGCGGTGGCCTGCGGCACGACCGGCGAGAGCAGCACGGCCAGGGTGCCGAGGCCGCGGACGGCGGTGAAGAGCACGGCGTCGAGCCGGTCCCGCTGGGCGGGGTCCTTGGCGAGGGCCCACGGTTCCTGGCTGGTGATGTATCCGTTGAGCTCGTCGACGAGTTCCCAGACCGCGGCGATGGCCTCGTGGATGGCGAGCCGGTCGATGGCCCCCATCGCGGCGGCCGTCGCCCGCCGCTCGGTGCCGCGGATCAGCTCGTCGGCCTGGCTGAACTCGCCGGCCGTGGGGATCTCTCCGTCGCAGTAGCGCACGACCATGGCGATCACCCGGGAGGCGAGGTTGCCGAATCCGTTGGCCAGTTCCGACTGGTACCGGGCGGAGAGGTCCTCCCAGGAGAAGGAGCCGTCCTGTCCGAAGCTGATGGCGCGCATGAAGTAGTAGCGGAACGCGTCCGAGCCGAAGGTTTCGGTGATCTGGCTCGGCGCGATGCCGGTGAGCTTGGACTTGCTCATCTTCTCGCCGCCCACGAGCAGCCAGCCGTGGCCGAAGACCTGGGTGGGCACGGGGAGTCCGGCGGCGAGCAGCATGGCCGGCCAGATGACGGCGTGGAAGCGGAGGATGTCCTTGCCCACGACGTGCGTGGCTGGCCAGCGGCGGGCGAACTCCTCGTCGTCCTGGCCGTAGCCGACGGCGGTGATGTAGTTCAGCAGCGCGTCGAACCAGACGTAGACGACGTGGCTCTCGTCCCACGGAACCTTGATGCCCCAGTCGAAGCTGGAACGGGAGATCGACAGGTCGGAGAGGCCCTGCTTGACGAAGGAGATGACCTCGTTGCGCGCGGATTCGGGCTGCACGAAGTTCGGGTTGCTCTCGTACAGGTCCAGCAGCGGCTGGGTGAAGGTGCTCATCCGGAAGAAGTAGTTCTTCTCGTGCAGCAGTTCGACCGGCTTCGAGTGGATGGCGCACACCGGCTGACCGGCGAACTCGCCGGTGCCGTCGACCAGGTCGCTGGGCTGCTTGTACTCCTCGCAGCCGACGCAGTAGTAGCCCTCGTACTCGCCGGTATAGATGTGTCCGGCGTCGAAGAGGTGCTGCAGGAACTTCTGCGCGTTCACCTCGTGGCGCACGTCCGTGGTGCGGATGAAATCGTCGTTGGCGATGTCCACGGTCTTCAGCAGCGGCTTCCAGGCTGTTTCCACGAGGCGGTCCGCCCAGGCCTTGGGCGTGACGCCGTTAGCCGTTGCGGTGCGCAGGATTTTCTGCCCGTGCTCGTCGGTGCCGGTGAGCAGCCAGGTGTCGTCACCGGACTGGCGGTGCCAGCGCGCGAGCACATCGGCGGCCACTTCCGTGTACGCGTGTCCGATGTGTGGGACATCATTCACGTAGAAAATGGGCGTGGTGATGTAAAAGGAAGAGCCGTCGGACATGCTGACATTCTACGGGGAGCAGCGGATGCCGCCGGGCGTGTTACTCCGCGAGATCCCGATCGGGGTCCGTCGGGACGGAGCGATCCGGGGGATGGCCCTGGTGATGCGGGTGCCCGAAGACCGGCGGCAGCACCTCGTGGGCCGGCGGCGCCGGCTCCCGGTCGGGGCGGTCCCTGGTCGCCTCGCTCTCCCTCACATCGATGCCGTGAACCTTCTGGTGCGGGTAGCCCACCGGGTGCAGGCTGAGCACGATCTTGCCGTGGGCATGGCCGACCTCCAGTTCGCGGTAGGCATCCTGCACCTCGTCGAAGGGGTAGATCGCGGCCACCGGGACGACGACCTGCCGGTCCGCGACCAGGTCGGCGACTTTCGCCAGCACGGCCATGTCGTCCTCGTTGGCCGAGTCGACGGTAGCGATCGCGTCGTCGCCGCGGTGGTCGAGCTCGGCGTCGACACCGTCCGGCGCGATCCGGGCCAGTCGCTCCTCGAGGCCCGGGCCGTACTGCACCGGGATGACGCCCAGCTGCCGGAGATGGTCGAAGCTTTCCGGGCTGGCCGTGCCGATCACGGTCGCGCCGCGGAGCTTCGCGAGTTGGGCGGCGATCCCGCCCACGCCCCCGGCAGCGGCGTGCACGAGCACGGTGGAGCCCGGCTGCGGGTTCGCCGCCTGCACGGCGTGCCAGGCGGTGACCGCCGCCGTGTACAGGCTGCCGGCCACCTCCCAGGAGAGCCGTTCGGGCTTGGGGATGATGGCGGCCACGGGCACCCGGACAAAACTGGCCTGTGCCCCGCGGACGGTGTGCCCGAGCACGGCATCGCCGACCCGCCAGCGCGGGCCTGCTCCGGCCCGGTCCTGTGCGACTTCGGGGTGAGGGCCGACGCCGGCGATCAGGCCGGCGAAGTCGCTTCCCTGCCCCGCAGGAAAGCTAGCGGGCCACTTCGACTGCAAGCGGCCTTCCCGAATGCTGGTCTCCACGGGATTGAGCCCCGCTGCTACAACCCCGACCACCACTTCGCCGGCACCCGGCACGGGGACGTCGGTCCGGACAACGTCCAATACCTCCGGTCCGCCGTAGCGGGAAAATCTCACGGATCGGGCCTCGGCAACGCCTTCCCCGGCATCACTATCACCGTGTTCGTGCGCCACTGACCCTCACCCCATTAGCTGTTTGTTAGTGTTAACGGTTGGGGAGGGTCGGGTATTCCGCGTTGCGGGAGGGCGCGGGGGCCTTCCGGGTGAGCGCCGCCTCGTACAGGTCGCGCTTGCCCAGGCCGGATGCCGCGGACACGTCGGCGGCGGCATCCTTGAGCCGGGCGCCGGCCGCGACCAGGGCGTGGACCTCGGCCACGCCGGTCTCGAGGTCGAGGACTCGAGCAGGGGCGCCGGCAACGACGATGCAGATTTCGCCCTTGACGCCCGCCGCCGCCCACTCGACGAGCTCGGCGGCGGTGCCCCGCTTGACCTCTTCGAAGAACTTGGTGAGCTCGCGGCAGACGACGACGCGGCGATCGGCGCCAAGCGTGGCCTGGAGGTCGGTCAGCGACGCGGCCAGCCGCTTCGCCGATTCGAAGAACACCATGGTGCGCCGCTCGGCGGCGAGTTCGCGCAGGGCTCCGACGCGTTCGCCGTGTTTGCGCGGCAGGAACCCCTCGAAGGTGAACCGGTCGGTGGGCAGGCCGGAGACGGCCAGGGCGGTGAGCACGGCGGAGGGACCGGGCAGGGCCGTGACGGTGACGCCGGCCTGGACCGCGGCATCCACCAGGTGGAAGCCGGGATCGGACACGGTGGGCATCCCCGCGTCGCTGAGCACGAGGATGTCGGTGTCCCGGGCGAGCTCGACGAGTTCGGCCGCCTTGCCGCGCTCGTTGTGGTCGTGCAGGCTGATCAGCTTCGGCCGGTTCTCGATGCCGAGCGCCTTGAGCAGGTGCACGGTGACCCGGGTGTCCTCCGACGCGATGACCGTCGTGGTACTGAGGGCCTCGACCAGGCGCGTGGTCACGTCCCCGAGGTTTCCGATGGGCGTGGCGGCGAGGATGATCATGCTCCCATTCTCTCAGCCTCCGGTCACCCGTGCGGCCGATCACTACGATGGTCAGGTGCTCGCTACTAGCCGCTGGTTCCGCTGGGCCGGGCCCCTCGCCGTCCTCGTTCTGGCTGCTATCCTGCGACTCTGGAACCTGGGACGCCCTCGCGAGCTCGTCTTCGACGAGACCTTCTACGTGAAGGATGCCTGGACGCTGTTCAACAACGGCTACGAGTCGACCTGGCCGGACAAGGCCGACGCCCTCTTCGCCGCCGGGCAGGCGAACATCTTCCTCTCGGATCCGTCCTTCGTCGTGCATCCGCCGCTGGGCAAATGGCTGATCGCCCTCGGCATGGCCTTCTGGGGCGCCGACAGCAGCTGGGGCTGGCGCATCGTGACCGCCCTGATCGGCGTGCTCGCGGTCGCCGTGCTGATGCTCATCGCCCGCCGGCTCTTTGGCTCCACCGTGCTGGCGGTGATCGCCGGGTTCCTCCTCGCCATCGACGGGCACGCGATCGTGATGTCGCGGGTCGCACTGCTGGACAACTCGGTGATGTTCTTCGCGCTGCTCGGCTTCGGCGCGGTGTTGCTCGACCGGGACTGGCACGCGGCCCGGCTGGCAGCCTCGCTGGCCCGGCGCCGGGACGGCGGCGTCGAACTGGCGTGGGGACCGACGCTGTGGTGGCGGCCGTGGCTGCTCGCCGCCGGCCTCGCGTTCGGCCTGACCAGCTCGGTCAAGTGGTCAGGCTTCTACTTCCTCGCCGCATTCGGCGTCTACGTCGTGGTCGTCGACGCCCTCGCCCGCCGCAGGGCCGGGGTGCCGTTCTGGCTGAGCGCGGCCCTGCTCAAGCAGGCCCCGGCAAATTTCCTGCTGATGGTCCCGGTCGCGGCCGCCACGTTCCTCGCATCCTGGACCGGCTGGTTCGTCACCCGGGGCGGCTACTACCGGGACTGGGCGGAAACCGCGGGGGCGGCGTGGACGGGCGCGTTCTCGTGGGTGCCGCTCCCCCTGCAGAGCTTCTGGCATTACCAGGTGGCCGCGTACGGCTACCACGTGAATGTCGAAACGCCCCATCCCTACCAGGCGAATCCGCTCACCTGGCTGTTCATGATCCGGCCGACGAGCATGTACTTCCGTTCGTCGTCCGCCGGCGAGAACGGCTGCGGGTTCACCAGCTGCGCCGAGGCGATCACGGGAATCGGCAATCCGATCATCTGGTGGGCGGCGACCATTGCCGCCTTCTACCTGGTCTACCGGCTGGCCCGGTACCGACAGTGGCGGGTCGGCCTCATCCTGACCGGCCTGGCCGCCGGGTACCTGCCCTGGCTGATGTACCTGAACCGCACGGTTTTCCAGTTCTACACGATCGCGTTCGAGCCGTACCTGATCCTCGGGCTGACCTTTGTGATCGGGCTGCTCCTGGGCGAGACGCGCGGTTCGGACGGGGCGCCGGTGGCGGACGAGGAGCGGGCCGCCCGGCGACGGTTGGCGGGCATCCGGGTCGTGGTGATCTTCCTCGCCATGGCGGCGCTGGTGAGCGCCTTTTTCTACCCGCTCTGGACCGGAATGCAGACCCCGTTCCTGTTCTGGCAGCTGCATATCTGGCTCCCGAGCTGGCGCTGATCCTGCCCCTGTTCCACGGGGATATATGCCGTCTTGGGCATATAGCGACTGGGAATCCAGTGTGAGTTCCCCCGGTTTCGGGGGGTGGCTCGCGTAGAGTGATCGGTATCTGTTCTGCGAGTAATTGCTCAATCCGCGGCTGGGAAGTCAAGAAACAAACAAAGGCCCTATGTCGGAAGCAATTGCCGCACCTACGGTGCGCATCCTCAAGACCCGCCGGGGTGGCGATTCGAAGAACCCCACCACCGAGTATTCGTCGCTGCTGCACACCGTGCGCAACCTCGGGCTGCTGAAGCGGGCCACCGGTTTCTACTGGCTGGTCTTCTCGATCCTCATGGTCGCGCTCGGCGGAGCCATCACCGGTTTCGTCCTGCTCGGCGACAGCTGGTTCCAGCTGATCATCGCCGGCGTGCTCGGCATCATCCTCACCCAGTTCGCGTTCCTGGCCCATGAGGCCTCGCACCGCCAGGTGTTCGAATCCGGCCCCGCGAATGACCGCGCCGGCCGCATCCTCGCGAACCTCTTCGTCGGCATCAGCTACGCCTGGTGGATGAACAAGCACAGCCGCCATCACGCGCAGCCCAACGTGATCGGCAAGGACCCGGACATCGATCCGGACGTGATCGTCTTCCGTGAGGAAGATGCAGCGAAGGTCAACTGGATCACCTCGTTCCTCACTCGCAAGCAGGGCTACGCGTTCTTCCCGCTGCTCATGCTCGAGGGCATCAACCTGCACATCCACGGCTTCAAGACGGTCTTCGGCCGCAAGAAGGTCGACAAGCGCTGGCTCGAGATCTCGATGCTCACCACCCGCATCGTGGCCTACGTCGCCGTGATCTTCTACTTCCTGCCGCTCGGCATGGCGTTCGCCTTCATCGGCGTGCAGCTGGCCGTGTTCGGCGTGTACATGGGCGCCTCGTTCGCGCCCAACCACAAGGGCATGCCGATGCTGCCGCACGACAGCAAGGTCGACTTCCTGCGTCGCCAGGTGCTCACCTCGCGCAACATCCGCGGCGGCACCGTCATGGACACGTTCATGGGCGGGCTCAACTACCAGGTCGAGCACCACCTGTTCCCGAACATGGCCAGGCCGCACCTCCGCAAGGCGCAGGAAATCACCAAGGAATACTGCGAATCGCACAACATCCTCTACACGGAGACGTCGATCCTCGAGTCCTACGGCATCGTCATTCGCTACCTCAACAAGGTCGGCCTGGCGGCACGCGACCCGTTCGACTGCCCGATGGTCGCCCGGTTCCACCACCGCTAGAACGGCATCCGGCGCCGTACTCGGTGTCCGAGCGAGTCAGGCCGTTTCCCTCCGGGGAGGCGGCCTTTCTCGTTGGCACGCCCACGCCCACGCCCTCATCCATCGAGCAGTGTGGCTGAGATGCGGAGAAAGTACCTTTATTCGCGAATTGAAGGTACTTTGTCCGCAACTCAACGTGGAAGCCGTTGTCATCCCGCGCGTGGGCGGGCCGGGTCAGCGGTGGGCGAGCCAGCCACCGAGGCCGGGGTTCGGCAGCCGGGACAGCGCGAATCGGGCCGGGGGGGGCCTGCGCCCGTGGCGATGTCGGCGAGGATCCGCCCGACCGACGGGGTGAACTTGAAGCCGTGCCCGCTGAAGCCGGCGCCGACGACGACCGGCCCGACCCGGTCGAGCACGAAGTGCTCGTCGGCGGTGGTCGTGTACGTGCAGCTGACCGGCTCGAGCGCGTCGGGGTCGGCGCCGGGCAGCCAGTCGCGCACATACCGCTGCAGCGCGGCCAGCTGCACCGGTTCGGGGGTGAAGCTGCGGGCATCCGGATCGGTGACCGGGCCGACGCCGTGCCAGCCGGCCTTGACTCCCTGGCCCGGCGTGTACATGCCGTAGACCGGCGAATACCAGTGGTCGTAGCGCGGGTCGGCGGGGTCGAACGCGTGGTTGAAGCCCGGCCAGTTCACGGCTGCCCGCTCTGCGGCATCCGGCGCGGTGTCGCGCAGCGCGAAATGCGCGGGCTGCTCCTGCGTGACGACGAGGCGCGGCACGGGCAGCACGCCGGCGAGTAGTCCGGTGGTCCAGGCGCCGACCGTGACGACGGCCCGGCGGGCATCGACGACGCCGGTCTCGGTGGTGACGCGCACATGGTCGTCGCCGAGCACCTCGAGGCGCAGGGCGCGGGTGCCGTGACGGATCTCGGCGCCCGCGGCGACGGCGGCGGCCTGCAGGGCGGCCACTGCGGCATCCGCGTTCAACCGGCCGGCATCGGGGGTGTGCAGCACCCGCCCGTCGAAACGGATGCCCGGCCAGCGTTCCCCCGCGGTCTCCGGCGCCAGGAACTCGGCCCCGAGCCCGACCGCGTGCAGCGCGTCGGCGACGGCATCGAAGCTCGGGTTGGGGCCGTGGTTCACGATGCCGACCTGCTCGAGCAGCCGGGACCCGGTCTCGGACTCGAGGCCGCGCCAGAGCGGCAGGGCCTCGGCGAGCATCGCGACATAGGTCGGTTCGGCGTAGGCCGTGTTGAAATTGCGGGACGCGCCGTGCGAGGCCCCGTTGGCGTGCCCCGGCTCGAAGCGCTCCAGCAGCAACACCGAGCGTCCCCGCCGGCCGAGCTGCCAGGCGGTCGCCGAGCCCATCGCCCCGCCGCCGATCACGACCGTTTCCACTTCGTGCGCCATGGGAACATCCTGCCGCATGACGGGCCGCGGGGCACTGCGCGCACCCTGCCCGGAGCCGCGCGCCGCTTCGCGCGGGAGCTGCGCCGCTTCGCGCGTGGCCGAACTCCCGCGCAGCGGCGCACGTCCCGCGCCGCCCGCGCGACTGCGGCATCCGTTGCGCCCTGTTACACGCCACCATGCCGGTCCCAGCCCCTTTCGGTACCGTGAGGCCATGACAGATCGCGAGTACGGCTTCAAGACCAGGGCAATCCACGCCGGGAACATCCCCGATGCGGTGACCGGCGCCCGCGCGCTGCCGATCTACCAGACGAGCGCGTTCGTGTTCGACGACACCGCGGATGCCGCGGCCCGCTTCGCCCTGCAGAAGTACGGCAACATCTACTCGCGCCTGGCCAACCCCACCGTCGCCGCGTTCGAGGAACGCATCGCGAGCCTGGAGGGCGGCCTCGGCGCCGTCGCCACCGCGAGCGGCCTGTCCGCGCAGTACATCACCTTCGCCAGCCTCGCCGGCTCCGGCGACCACATCGTCTCGAGCGCGAACCTGTACGGCGGCTCGATCACCCAGCTCGACGTGACGCTGCGCCGCTTCGGCATCGACACGACGTTCGTGCAGGGCGCTGACCCGGCCGACTACGCGGCCGCGATCACCGACAAGACGAAGCTGATCTTCGCCGAGACCGTCGCGAACCCGTCCGGCGAGGTCGCCGACATCGAGGGGCTCGCCGAGGTAGCCCATGCCGCAGGCATCCCGCTGATCATCGACTCGACGATCGCGACGCCCTACCTGACCCGACCGTTCGAGTGGGGAGCCGACATCGTCATCCACTCGGCGACCAAGTTCCTCGGCGGGCACGGCACCACCCTCGGCGGCGTCGTCGTCGAGAGCGGCCGGTTCCACTGGCACAGCGATAAATTCCCCCTGTTCGGCGACCCGGTGCCCAGCTACGGCGGCCTGCAGTGGTCGGGCAACTTCGGCGAATACGCGTTCCTCACCCGCCTCCGCGCCGAGCAGCTGCGCGACATCGGGCCGACCCTCGCCCCGCACTCCGCGTTCCTGCTCGCCCAGGGCGTCGAGACGCTGCCGTTCCGCATGCAGGCGCACGTCGACAACGCCCGCACGGTCGCCGAATGGCTGGATGCCGACCCGCGGGTCGACCACGTCAACTGGGCCGGCCTGCCGAGCCACCCGCACTACGAGCGCGGACTCAAGTACCTGCCCAAGGGTCCCGGCTCCGTGTTCAGCTTTGGCGTGAAGGGCGGCCGGGACGCCGGCCGCACGTTCATCGACTCGGTGAACCTGGCCAGCCACCTCGCCAACATCGGCGACGCGAAAACGCTCGTGATTCATCCGGCCTCCACCACGCACGCGCAGCTGAGCGAGCAGCAGCTCGCCGACGCGGGCGTGCAGCCCGGCGGGGTGCGGATCAGCGTGGGCATCGAAGACGTCGACGACATCATCTACGATCTGGACCAGGCCCTCGCGCAGGCCGTGGGAGGAAGCAAATGAGCACCGACACGACCGTCACCGGCACCGTCACCGACACGGACACGGCGGCAGCCGCCCCGGCGACGGATGCCGCGCCCGCCGTCACCGAGACCGTGCAGTTGGCCAACGGCCTGAGCTGTGACGTGCCGGCCGGCTCGCCGCTGGCGAAGCTGCTGCACTCGCAGCGCACCTGGATCGGACCCGACGCGAAGGCGCGGCTGAAGATCCTGCGCGCGGCGAAATCCGTCGCCATCGTCGGGGCGTCGCCGAACCCGGCCCGCTCCAGCTACTTCGTCGGCACCTACCTGCAACAGTCGAGCGACTACCGTGTCTACTTCGTGAACCCCAACGCCGACACGATCCTCGGCCAGAAGGCCTATCCCGACCTCGCCTCCCTGCCCGAGGTGCCCGACATCGTCGTGGTCTTCCGGCGCGGCAGCGACATCCCGTCGGTCATCGACGACGTGCTCGCCATCGGCGCGCCGACGGTCTGGGTGCAGCTGGGCATCTGGAACCAGGATGCCGCGGAGTACGGCGAATCGAAGGGGCTCACGGTCGTGATGGACCGGTGCATCAAGATCGAGCACGCCCGCTTCAACGGAGGGCTGCACCTGCTCGGCTTCGACACCGGCCAGATCACCGCCCGCAAGACCATCCGCTAGCCCGTCCCCACCCCCCGCGAAACCGCAGTTGCGCGCGTTATATCGGCGGAATAACGCGCACAACTGCGGTTTCGCGGGGAGGAACGGGGCGAGAACACGCGATCCGCGCACGCTTTATGCACGACAGTCCCCGTAACATGGGGGGCGTGACAGCGTACGTCTCGGCTCTCGACCTTTTCTCCATCGGCATCGGTCCATCCAGTTCCCACACGGTTGGCCCGATGAGGGCCGCCCTCACGTTTGCCGACAACCTCGCCGCGAGCGGGCACCTGCCGGAGGTGCGACGGATCACCTGCTCGCTCTACGGCTCGCTCGGCGCCACCGGTCTCGGCCACGGCACGCCCGACGCCGTCCTGGCCGGGCTCGCCGGCTTCCGGCCCGAAAGCTGCGATCCCGACGACGTGCGATTCGCCTGGTCGAAACTGCAGGACGGCGCCACCCTGCGCCTGCGCGGCACCCGAGAGATCCCGATCAGCAAGAGCGACGTGACCTTCGAGCCGCGCACCCGGCTGCCCGGCCACCCCAATGCCCTGACCATCCGGGCGTGGGGCGAATCGGATGCCCAGCCCCTGTTCGAGGAGACGTACTACTCGATCGGCGGCGGCTTCATCCGCCGCGACGGCGACCCCATCCGCCCCCCGGCGACCGTGGCCCAGCCGCTCCCCTACGCGTCGAGCAACGAACTGCTCACCCTCTGCGACACGCACGACATCGGCATCTGCGACGTGGCCCGCGCCAACGAGGAAGCCATCCACGGCGCCGAGGGGCTCGACGCCGGACTCGACGCGATCTGGGACGCCATGCACACCTGCGTGGAGGCCGGACTGGCGGGCGACGGCACGCTCCCCGGCGGTCTCGGCGTGAAACGGCGGGCCGCCAAGGTTCGTATGCGCCTGGAGGAATATGACAGCCTCCCCCTGCGCGATCGCGACACCTCGACCGAGTGGCTGCACGCCTTCGCGCTCGCCGTCAACGAGGAGAACGCCGCCGGCGGCCGCGTCGTCACGGCCCCCACCAACGGCGCGGCCGGCATCATCCCCGCCGTCGGCCACTACTACCTGAAGTTCGTTCCGGGGGCCGACGCCGAGGGCATCCGTCGCTACCTGCTCACGGCCGTCGCCATCGGTTCGCTGGTCAAGGCCAACGCCTCGATCTCCGGCGCGGAGGGCGGATGCCAGGCCGAGGTCGGCTCCGCCTGCGCCATGGCCGCCGGCGCCCTGTGCGCCGTGCTCGGCGGCACCACCCGCCAGGTCGAGAACGCGGCAGAGATCGCCATGGAGCACCACCTGGGGCTCACCTGCGACCCGGTCGGCGGCCTCGTGCAGGTTCCCTGCATCGAACGCAACGCGATCGCGTCGTCGACGGCGGTGTCGGCCGCACGCCTCGCGCTGCACGGCGACGGCACGCACCTCGTCTCGCTCGACACGGTGATCGAAACCATGCGCCAGACCGGACTCGACATGATGACCAAGTACAAGGAGACCAGCGAAGGCGGACTCGCGGTCAACGTCATCGAGTGCTGACCGCCCCTCCGCGCCGAGATTGGCGCTTGCGGTCGAGTTTGCCCCGCGCACCAGGTGAACTCGACCGGAACTGTGAAACTCGGCGCACACAACGGGCGCGAACGTGACGCGCGCCGTGCCGGCGCCCCAACTGGGGCGGACTGGGGCGGACGCGGGCGGGACGGCGCGGCCTAGACTGGCGGGACGTCGGCGCGCCAAAGCGCGCGGGCGCTCTCAGTCGAGAGGTATCCCGGGGGGGCCACAATCACCAGCCAGACATTCCTGCGCCGCGCCACGACCGGGGCGACCATCGCGGCGGCCGCCGCGGTCCTGCTGCTCGCCCTGGCCGGATGCGCCGCCGCACCGGCGCCGGTCGTGACGGTCACGGCGACGGTCACCCCGACCCCCGCTTCCACGCCCACACCGACTCCGACCGCGACCCCGACGCCGACGCCCGTCGCCGAGGCCCCGCTCGTGCCGAATCCGCAGGTGCCCACGCTGACGCCCAACGCCGAGCCGAAGCCCCTGCCCCAGGGCCCCGCCCAGGACCTCGGCTCCACGCCGGGAGCCCGCGGGACGACGACGGCATCCGGGGGCGGGGCCCTCCTCACCTACACGGTCGTCGAGGGCGATTCGTTCTTCGACATCGCGCAGCGGTTCAACGTGCCGGTGCAGATGATGCTGAAGATGAACCCGTCCGTGCCGGGGCTGGGCGAGAGCATCTACATCAAGCAGATCATCAATCTCGACTGGAAGGCCCAGCGGTAGCGCGACCCACGGCGGGACGCGCCACGCGTTACCTCCTGTTGCGGCAGACCGGGCGGCGGCCGGGCCGCCCGGCTAGCGTTGCCGCATGTCTTCCCCAGCCTTCCCCTCCCCCGCTACGTCCTCGCTCCTCGTCTCCACCCAGTGGCTCACCGACCACCAGGGGGCCGAAGACCTCGTGGTGCTCGACGCGACGGTCCTGCAGGTCTCCGCGCCCGGCGGCGGGCAGCGCTGGCTGAGCGGCTACGACCAGTACCTCGTCGTCGGCCACCTGCCCGGCGCGATCTTCGCGAACCTGCTCGACGTCTTCTCCGACCCCGACGGCGGCTTCGACTTCGCCCGCCCGAGCGCCGAGCAGTTCGAGCGTGCCGCGGCATCCGTCGGCATCGACAACCACACGAGGGTCATCGTCTACGACGGCTCGGTCGGCCAGTGGGCGTCGCGGATCTGGTGGCTGTTCCGCTCCTTCGGCTACGACAACGTCTCGGTGCTCGACGGCGGCCTCACCAAGTGGAAGGCGGAGCTGCGCCCCACCCGAACCGGCCACGTGGCCGCACGGGCCGGGCGCCGCTTCGAGGCCGTTGTGCGCCCCGAGCTGTGGGTCGATAAGGCGTTCGTCGAGTCGGTCCTGGCCGGCGTCACGGATGCGTCCCTCGTCTGCTCGCTCCCGGCCGCCGAGTTCTCGGGCGAGGCCGGCGCGCGCCCGCGCCGGGGCCACATCCCGGGCAGCGTGAGCCTCCCCGCCGGCCGCCTCGTCGACCGGGCCACGAACGCGTTCCTCCGCGGCGACGAGCTGACGGCTCGCGTCGCCCCCGCTGCCGCGTCCGGCGGCCGGGTCGTCACCTACTGCGGCGCGGGGATCGCCGCCGCGGCGAGCGCCCTCGCGCTGACCCTGGCCGGGCACGGCGACGTCGCCATCTTCGACGGCTCCCTCAACGAATGGACCGCAGACGAGAATGCGCCCCTGGCCGTGACGGTGGCCTGACGGTTGCGGATGCCCGGCCGGCGGTTTCCGGGCTCACTCACCGATACCCAGCTGTCTTTCAGGCTCGTCATACGTCGTCGATAGCCGGTCCCTGCACGGTGGAGTCACGACAGAGTGCGCGCCCCGAATCCTCGAGGCCGCTGACGGAGGAGACACCACATGAATAAGAGACAGAAGACCGCAATCGGCGCCTCGATCGCGGGCGCCATGCTGCTGGGCGGTGCGATCGGCGCGACAGCCCTCTCGTCGGCGTCCGCGGCCACGGACACCCCGAACGACACGTCGACGGCTGCGCCGGACGACCGCTCCGACCACGGCCCCGGCCACCATGACGGCACCGGGCCCGAGCGCGACGAAAGCGCCGGCGACCACCTCGGCCGGGACGGCACGGCCGAGGCTCTGCTCACCGGCGACACGGCCGCCAGGGTGACCGCCGCAGTCACCGCGAAATACCCGGATGCCGAGATCCAGCGGGTGGAGAACGACGCCGAGGGCGCCGCCTACGAGGCCCACATCATCCAGTCCGACGGGACCCGGGCGACCCTGAAGCTGGACAAGTCGTTCACCATCACGAGCACCGAAACCGGGCACGGTCCCGGGCACGGTCCCGGGCACGACGACGACACCGACGACGTGGACGACACGGCCGACACCGAATCCGGCAGCTGACGCCGACCGCCTGTCCGGCTGGAACGGCCGACACCCCTGGCCTGATCAGCCGGCCAGGCGGTGAACCCGTTCGATCACATCGATGACGTGCAGGGCGTCGCGGGGCTTGACCGGCACCGGCGCTCCCCGGAGCATCGCGTCGGCCAGCCCCGCGTAGAACGACGCGTAGCTGCCGCGCTCGGTCGGAACCCGGGCCAGGTCGCCGTCGCGCCCGAGCACGCCCCAGGTCGCTTCGGCGTCGAGGCCGAAGCCGTCGTCGGTGGGCAGTGCCCCCGCCTTCAGCGCGGCCTCCTGCCCGTCCAGACCCCACTTGGTATAGCCGGCCGTGGAGCCGAGCACGTGGAACCGCGGCCCGACCTGCGCGGCCATGCCGTTCATCCACAGGTGTGAGTGCACGCCGGAGCCGTGGTGCAGGGCGACGAACGTGTCGTCGTCGGCGGCGCCTCCCGTGCGCCGGGTGAGAACTTCGGCATAGACATCGTCGACGGGGCCGAACAGCAGCATGGCCTGGTCGATGAGGTGCGCGCCCAGGTCGTAGAGCACGCCGCCACCCTCGGCCGCCGTTGCCGTGGCCTTCCACGATTTGGCCTGTTCGGGCTTCCACCATTCGAACCGTGACTCGAACCGTCGAACCGTGCCCAGGGCCCCGTCGGCAAGGAGCGAACGCAGGGTGAGGAAGTCGCCGTCCCAGCGCCGGTTCTGGAAGACGGTCAGCAGCAGCCCCAGCCGTTCGGCCTTCTCGATCACGCCGCGTCCCTGCTCAGGGGTCACTGAGAAGGGCTTGTCCACGACCACGGCCACGCCGGCATCGAGGGCCGCGTGGGCCAGGTCGACGTGGGTCCCCGAGGGCGAACCGATCACGACGAGGTCGAGGTCGTCGACCCGGTTGAGCAGGTCGTCGGCGGTGGCCAGGACCTCGGCATCCGGGTAGAGGTGGATCGCCTCCATCCGCCGCTCCGGGTTCGCGGTCACGATCTGGTCGAGCGAGTACTCGGGGTTGGCGGAGACGAACGGGGCGTGGAAGATCCGCCCCGAGGTTCCGAAGCCGATGATTCCGGTGCGGATCGGGGCCGTGACGGCTGTGGGCTCTGGCATGCCTCCAACGTACCCGCCAGGTTCCCACGGGCGAGGGGCACGGGGTGCGAGTATGGCCGGATGACCCCGCCCAATGTGCACCGCGACCGCAGGTTCCTCTGGCTCTGGGGTGCCGAGGGCATCAGCGTGCTGGGGGTGCAGTTCACTTCGCTGGCCCTGCCCTTTCTGGCGGTCACCCTGCTCGGCGCGGTCGAGTGGGAGATGGGTGTGCTGAACGCGGCGAGCACGGCGGCCTTTCTCGTCGTCGGGCTGCCCGCGGGCGCGTGGGTCGACCGGTGGCTCAAGCGCCGCGTCATGATCGCGGCCGACCTCGTCCGGGCGGTCACCCTGGCCGCCATCCCGCTGCTCTGGGTCGCCGGCGCGCTCGAGATCTGGCACCTGTACCTGGTCGCTGCCGTGATGGGTGCGGCCACCGTCTTCTTCGACGTGTCGTACCAGAGCTACATCCCCATCCTCGTGCGATCGGAGCAGGTCGGACAGGCGAACTCGACCCTCGAGGCGACCTCGCAGGTCTCCCGCATCGCCGGTCCCGGCCTCGCCGGCGCACTCCTCACGGTCGTCAGCGCCCCCGTCCTCCTGGTCATCGATGCGGTCTCCTACCTGGTCTCGGCCGTCATGCTGGGGCGCATCCGTGACGACGAGGTTCCCGCGGACCGCACGCAACGCCAGTCGTTGCCGCGGGAGATCGCGGAGGGCGTGCGGTTCGTCTGGGGCCAGCCGCTGATCCGCAGCATCGCCGCGACGACGGCGAGTTCCAATTTCTTCGCCACCCTGGCCCTCACTCTGTTGCCGCTGTACGTGCTGCGAGACCTGGACCTGGGCGCGGCCGGCCTCGGCATCATGTTCTCGTTCGGCGCGGTGGGCGGCCTCCTCGGCGCCCTGGCCACTCCGCGGCTTGCCGCCTGGGTGGGCGAGGGCACGATCATCACCGTGGCCGCCCTGCTCGGCGCCGTCGTGTTCGCGCTCTTCCCGCTTGCCTCGTTCCTGCCGGCGCCGGCCTCCCTGGCCGTGCTCGTCGCCGCCGAATTCGTGATCGCGTTCACCGTGCTGGTCTACAACATCACCCAGGTGACCCTCCGCCAGCGCCTCTGCCCGCCGCGGCTCCTCGGCCGGATGAACGCGTCGATCCGGTTCTTCGTCTGGGGCGTCATGCCCATCGCCTCTCTGCTGAGCGGCGCCCTCGGCGGATACATCGGCATCGTCGCCACGATGTGGATCGCGCTCGCCGGTTCGCTGCTGAGCTGCTCGTTCGTGGCGTTCTCCCCGCTCACCGGGATGCGCCGGCTGCCGACCGCACCCGAGGCCCCCGCCACCACCACCACCACCACCGAGGAGCCTGCCGCCCGCTGACCTTTGCCGTCGGCGAGTCCCGCTAGAGCCGGTTCACCCCGGTCACCCGGATGACGGCGAAGCCCTGCTCGTCGGAGTCGGCGAGGTCGACCGTCGCGCTGATCCCCCAGTCGTGGTCACCGGCCGGGTCATCCAGGATCTGCCTGGCAGTCCAGACGGATGCTCCCTCGTCGAGGATGAGCAGGCCCGAGCCGCGCGCGTTCGCGCCGGTGAGCACCTCGTCGTGTTCGGCGAAGTAGCCGTCCATGGCGTCGGCCCAGGTGTCGGCGGGGAAGCCGTGGGTGCCGTCGAGGTCGCCGAGCTCGTCGTAGTGCTCGAGCGCGGCGAGCTGCACCCGGCGGAACAGCTCGTTGCGCACGAGGATCCGGAAGGCCCGCACGTTGGTGGTGAGCCGGTGCGGCGCCGGCGGCACGACCGCGTGGGCGTTCGCCTCGTGCGCGGCCAGGTTGGGGTGGATGAGCTCCTCCCACTCGTCGAGCAGGCTCGAGTCGACCTGGCGCACGAGCTCGCCGAGCCACTCGATCAGGTCGAGCAGGTCCTCGGTCTTGGCCTCGTCGGGGATCGTCTGCCGGGCCGCGCGGTAGGCGTCGGAGAGATAGCGCAGCACGACGCCCTCGCTGCGGGCGAGCTTGTAGAAGGCGATGAACTCGCCGAACGACATGGCCCGCTCGTACATGTCGCGCACGACGGTCTTGGGGCTGAGCGCGAAGTCGGCGATCCACGGCTGCGACTGCTTGTACGTCTCGAAGGCGTAGCCGAGCAGTTCCTCGAGCGGCTTGGGGTAGGTGATCTCCTCGAGCAGCTCCATCCGCTGGTCGTACTCGATGCCTTCCCGCTTCATCGCGGCCACGGCCTCGCCGCGCGCCGCGAACTGCTGGCCGCTGAGCACCGGACGCGGGTCGTCCAGGGTCGCCTCGACGATCGAAATCATGTCGAGCGAGTAGGTCGGCGCCTCCTGGTCGAGCAGGTCGAAGGCGGCGAGCGCGAAGGGCGACAGGGGCTGGTTGAGCGCGAAGTTCGCCTGCAGGTCGACGGTGAGGCGGATCTCGCCGTTCGCGCCCTGCTGCACGATCCCGGCTTGCCGAAGCGTCTTGTAGATCCCGAGCGCGCGCCGGGCCAGGGCGAGCTGGCGCTTCCACGGTTCGTGGTTGTCGAACACGAGCGCGTGCACGTTCGCGAACGCGTCGCCGCCGCGAGCGATCACGTTGATCAGCATGGCCGCGGTCATCTGCATGCTCGAGGTGAGGGTTTCCGGCTCGGCGTCGACGAGCCGCCGGAACGACGGTTCGCCCCAGGACACGAATCCCTCCGGCGCCTTCTTACGGATGATCTTGCGCTTCTTCTTGGGGTCGTCGCCGGCCTTCTCCACGGCCTTGAGGTTCTCGGTCTCGTGGTCGGGCGCCTGCACGACCACGGTCCCGGCCGTGTCGTAGCCGGCCCGGCCCGCCCGGCCGGCGATCTGGTGGAACTCGCGGGCGTTGAGCTGGCGCATCCGGATGCCGTCGTACTTGGTCAACGCCGTGAACAGCACGGTGCGGATGGGCACGTTGATGCCGACGCCGAGCGTGTCGGTGCCGCAGATCACCCGGAGCAGCCCGCGCTGGGCGAGCTGCTCGACCAGCCGCCGGTACTTGGGCAGCATGCCGGCGTGGTGCACGCCGATGCCCATCCGGATGAACCGGGACAGGGTCTTGCCGAAGCTGGTCGTGAACCGGAACTCGCCGATCAGCTCCGCGATCGCGTCCTTCTGCTCCTTCGTGGCCACCTTGACGCTGCTCAGCGCCTGCACGCGTTCCAGGGCCGCGGCCTGGGAGAAGTGCACGATGTAGACGGGGGCCTGGCCGGTCTTGAGCAGGTCCTCCACTGTCTCGTGCACGGGGGTGGTTTCGTAATAGAAGTGCAGCGGCACGGGCCGTTCGACGCCGGTGACGACGGCGGTGGCGCATCCGGTGCGCCGGCTGAGGTCGCCGGCGATGTCGGTCACGTCGCCGAGCGTGGCCGACATGAGGATGAACTGCACCCGCGGCAGCAGGAGCAGCGGCACCTGCCAGGCCCAGCCGCGGTCGGGGTCGGAGTAGAAGTGGAACTCGTCCATCACCACCTGGTCGACCTGGGTGTCCTCGCCGCCGCGCAGGGCCAGGTTGGCGAGGATCTCCGCCGTGCAGCAGATGATCGGGGCATCCGAGTTGACCGAGGAGTCGCCCGTCATCATGCCCACGTTTTCGGCGCCGAAGATCTCGACCAGGGCGAAGAACTTCTCGCTGACCAGGGCCTTGATCGGCGCCGTGTAGAAGCTGCGCTTTCCGGCCGAGAGGGCCGCGAAGTGGGCGCCCACGGCTACGAGCGACTTGCCGGTGCCGGTGGGGGTGCTCAGGATGAGGTTCACGCCGGAGACGATCTCGATCAGCGCTTCCTCCTGCGCCGGGTACAGCGCCAGGCCCTGCTGCCCGGCCCACAGTTCGAACGCCTCGAACAGGACGTCGGGGTCGGTGACGTGAGGGAGGGCGGTGAGGGTTGCCATGATCCTTCGATCCTGCCCTATCGCGCCTGTGATTCCTCACACCGGTGATTCCGGACCGGTGGGAGAATGGCTCATGGCCGAATCACGGTTCGCGGTTTCCGCGCTGGCGCACTTCGAGACGCTTCTTCGCCGGGAGCGGCTGGACACCGCGGCCGACCTCGACCGGCTGACCGGTTCGCTCGGTGAGGTGCGCGAGGCCAGGAGCGACGCCTCCGCGGACGACGAGCACGACCCGGACGGCCCCACCCTGTCTGCCGAGTGGTCGACGTTGTCGGGCGTGCACAGCGAGCTCGCGGAGCGCCTGGCGGGGATCGACCGGGCGCTGCAGCGCATCGCGGACGGAACCTACGGCGTCTGCACCCGCCGCGGCGAACCGATCGGCCGCGCCCGGCTGGAGGCCCGCCCCGCGGCCGCACTGTGCATCGCCTGCGCGCGGGAACTCGAAACGGCACGGACTGCCTGACCCCATTTCAGGCAAACGCCCCGAGCTCCTCGACAGCGACATGGCGGGCGCGCGGCCGACATGTCCAAAGGAGGAGTCCCGATGGGTATTGACCAATCCCACGAGCCGGCCGGGGAGCTGTCCGCCGAGACGCGGACCTTCGCCCGGATGTGCGCGAACCTCACCGAGGAAGCCGAGCCGATCGGCTGGTACGAGCAGAGGATTTCGCTCGAGCCGGATGCGACCGCCCGGGCCATCATGAACGACTCGCTCGGCGAGGAGTTCAAGCACTTCTGCATGGACCTCGAGTTCCTCCTCCGCAGGACGCCGATCTGGCACGACATCGCCCGCGGCATCCTGTTCCAGGACGGCGACATCGTGCACAACGGCCAGCACGCGGAGGCCGCGGCCACCGCGGGAGCAGAGACGACGGCGCCGCCGGAGGACGCGGCAGCCGACCCTTCGCTCTGAATCGGAAGTCTGAAGGGACGCGAATCGTAAGCATGGACCATCTGCTCCGCCTGGCACCGATCTCCGACCGAGGCTGGAAACTCATCGACTCCGAGGCCCGGGAGCGGCTCGGCGTGCCGCTCGGCGCCCGCCGGGTCGTCGATTTCGACGGCCCGCACGGCTGGACGTATTCGGCGACGAGCCTCGGCTCCACCGAGGGGGCAGCGGATTCCCCGGTCGGCGGGCCATGGGCATCGTCGGCATCACGGAGGCCTCGCCGCATCCGGAGGTGCCGCGGGTGGAGGACTTCGAGGACTACCCGAGCCGGATCGCCGACGCCGTCGAGATCCTGCTCCGGAGCGGTGTGACGGGGCCATACGCTCTGGCCGTCGGGCCGGCCGACTATACCGCCATCCTCGAGTCCGTCGACGACGGCAATCCCCTCGTCGAGCATGTGCTCATGATCCTGGACGGCCCGGTGATCTGGGCGCCCGGCGTACACGGTGGGGTGGTCCTGAGCACCAGGGGCGGGGACTTTCCTCTTCGAATCCGGTCAGGACCTCACCGTCGGCTGCGACCACCACGACGACGACCACGTGCACCTGTACCTGTACCTGTACCTGTACCTGTACCTGTACCTGTACCTCCAGGATACCTTCAGCTTCCGGGTGGCCACGCCGGAAGCTGCAATCGCGCTGGCCCGCCGGAAGCACTAGCGCCGGTCCGGGCGCCGAGACTCGCCGTTTCCGCCGAGACTCGCCGTTGCAGCGGCGACTCTCGGCAGGAACGGGGACTTTCGGCAGCTGCTCGCTCAGCGGGAAACTCTGCGGCGGTGATCCTATGCTGGGCGCATGGCCTCCCGCGAAGCCCCCTCCCAGCAGCCTGGCCCCACGCCGCAGCCTGGCCCCACGCCGCCACACCCCACGCCGCTTCGACCGTGGCGGCGCCCGGCCCTCGCCGGCGTCGCCGCCGCGCTCGCCGGGCTCGGCCTCGCCGAGCTGACTGCGGGCCTGTTCGCCCCGAATGCCGGCCCGATCCTGGTGATCGGCGCGCTCATCATCGACCTCTCCCCGGCCTGGCTGAAGGACCTCGTGATCAGCCTGTTCGGTACGGCCGACAAGGCCGTGCTCATCGTTTGCGTCGGGCTCGCCGCAGCCCTGCTCTCCGCCGTCGCCGGCGTGCTGGAGTTCCGCCGTCCGCCGGCCGGCCGCGTCATCGCCATCGTGTTCGGCAGCCTCGCGGTATTCGCCGCGGTGACCCGGGCGAACGCGACGGCCATCGACGCCCTACCTTCGGTCGTCGCGATGGTCGTCACGGCCGTCCTCATCACGGTATTCGCGACGAAGTTCCGTGTGCGGCCCGCTCCGGCGGAGGCAGACCAGGCCGCGGGGGCAATCGACCGGCGACGCTTCCTCGCCTGGACCGGGGTAAGCGCCGGCGTGGGCATCCTCGCGGCCGTCGGCGGGCAACTGCTGCAGGCCGGGGCGAGGGCCGCGGATGCCGCCCGAGCCCGGCTCACACTCCCCGCGCCCGCCGTTCCGGCCGCCCCCATCCCGGCCGGCGCATCCGTCGACGTCCCCGGCCTGGCGCCGCTGATCACCCCCAACGACGCCTTCTACCGCATCGACACGGCGCTGCGGGTGCCACGGATCGATGCGTCCCAGTGGACGCTGAAGGTCACCGGAATGGTCGAGAACGAGATCGAAATCGACTTCGTCGAGCTTCTCGCGCTGCCGCTCGAGGAGAGCACGACGACGCTCGCCTGTGTGTCGAACGAGGTCGGCGGCGACCTGATCGGAAACGCAACCTGGCTCGGCTACCCGATCCGGAAGCTGCTCGCCGGGGCCAGGCCGACCAGCGACGCCGACATGGTGCTCTCCCGCAGCCAGGACGGCTGGACGGCGAGCACGCCGCTCGAGGCCCTCACCGACGACCGCAACGCGATCCTCGCCGTGGGGATGAACGGGGTCGCCCTGCCGCTGGAGCACGGCTACCCGGTGCGGATGGTCGTGCCCGGCCTCTACGGCTACGTCTCGGCCACGAAATGGGTGGTCGAGCTGAAGCTCACCCGGTTCGACCGGGAGGTGGCCTACTGGTCCACGCGCGGCTGGTCGGAGCGCGGGCCGATCAAGCTTTCCTCGCGCATCGACGTGCCCCGGGCGGGCGCCCCGGTGGCGTCCGGACCGGTCACCGTCGCCGGTGTCGCCTGGGCGCAGCACACGGGCATCCGGGCGGTTGAGGTGCAGGTGGATGAAGGCGATTGGAACACCGCGACCCTCGCCGATGCGATCTCGGCCGACACCTGGCGGCAGTGGAAGTGGAGCTGGGATGCCCCGGCCGGCGAGCACACGCTGCGGGTGCGGGCGACGGATGCCGACGGCCTCGTGCAGACGTCGGCCCGCCGCGCTGTGGCCCCCGACGGCGCGACCGGCCTGCACGACATCACCGTGCGCGTCGGCTGACGGATCGCCCGGCACCTGTTCCCAAAGCGGACGACTCCGACTTTGTCACGTGCGGTCGAGTTTGCCCGGCACACCCGAGCAACTCGACCGGAACGGTCACACTCGGTCGCCGGTGTCCGGGCCGCTGTCGTCCGCTGCGGCCACAGGTGGCGGGTCAGGCCGCGGCGGTCAGGTGCACCTCGACGGCCTTGACACTGAGCCAGACCTGGTCGCCCGGCCGCAGCCTGAGCTCGCCCATCGCCGCGGGGGTGACGTCGGCGAGCACCGTGTGACCGCCGAGTTCGGTCAGGCAGCGGATGCGCACGATCGCCGCGTGCTGCTCGATCCCGGCGACGCGCGCCGCCCACACGTTCCGGGGCGAGCCCGCCCCCGGCCGCGCGCTGTGCACGAAGACCGCGGAGGGAGAGAACACGGCCGCGGGAGTCGACTGGCCGGGCCCGGACTCCGCGGAGCCGGGCGCGAGCATCCCCGCGGCGGAAGGCTCGTCGGCACTCGACACCTCGAGCCCGCCGGCCAGGGTCAGCGCGGAGCCGCCCCCCGCCAGCCCCCGCAGGCTCGCGGCCCGAAGCAGGTTCTGGCCGACCAGGCGGGCGACGTAATCGGTGCGGGGAGCGCGGGAGACCTCCTGCGGCGTGCCGCGCTGGGTCACCACGCCGGCCTCGAGCACGATGATCTCGTCGGCGAGGATCAGGGCGTCGAGCGGGTCGTGGGTCACCAGCACGGTGGCTCCGCCGAATTCGCGGAGATAGCCGGAGAGGTCCGCGCGGACGTCCATCCGAGTGGCCGCGTCGAGGGCGGCGAGCGGCTCGTCGAGCAGCAGCACGGAGGGTTCGAGCACGAGCGCCCGGGCCAGGGCCGCCCGCTGGGACTGCCCGCCCGACAGCGCCGCCGGCCGCGCCCCGGCCCGGTCGCCGATCCCGACCCGGGTCAGCCAGGCCTGGCTTCGCTCCCTCGCCTCCCGTGCGGGCACGCCGTGGGCACGCGGACCGAATGCCACGTTGTCGAGGGCGCTCAGGTGCGGGAACAACAGGTAGTCCTGGAACACGACGCCGATCCCGCGCGCCTGCGGTTCCAGGTGGATGCCCGCGGCCGGGTCATCGAGGATCCGGTCTCCGACCCGCACCCGGCCCGCGTTCGGCACGATCAGCCCGGCGAGCGCCCGAAGGAGCGTGGTCTTGCCCGCGCCGTTCGGGCCGAGCACGGCGAGGACTCCCCCGGACGGCACCGTGAGGCGAACGTCCAGCCGGAACCCGTCCCGTTCGACCAGGACCAGCGCCTCGAGCGCCGCCTGCCCGGCCCGGTCCGGGGCTCTCATGTGCCGACCCCGATCCACCGGTCGCGGAGGCTCACCAGCACGACCAGGGAGACGGCCAGCAGCAGGAGCGAGAGCACGATGGCGCCGTCCGGATTCGACTGAAGCGCGAGGTAGGCCGAGATCGGCATGGTCTGGGTGACACCGGGGAAGCTGCCGGCGAAGGTGATCGTGGCTCCGAACTCTCCGAGCGCGCGGGCGAAGCAGAGCACGGCGCCGGCGCTCACGCCGGGGGCAACGAGCGGGAGCGTCACCCGGCGGAAGATCAGCCAGCGGGATGCGCCGAGGGTCGCGGCGGCATCCTCGTAGCGTCGGTCGGCGCCGCGGAGCGCTCCCTCGACCGCGAGAACGAGGAAGGGCATCGCGACGAAGGTCTGCGCCAGTACGACGGCGGTCGTCGTGAACGGGATGGATACGCCGAACCAGTCGTAGAGATATTGTCCGGCCAGTCCGCGCCGGCCGAGGAGCAGCAGCAGGGCGACCCCGCCGACGACGGGCGGGAGCACGAGCGGCACGAGCACGAGGGCGCGCAGCACCCGCCGGAAGATCGGGCTGGCCCAGTCGGAGGAGCGAACGAGCACCCAGGCGAGCGGAACTCCGAAGAGCACGCACAACGCCGTCGCGGCGAGCGCGCTGAGCAGCGAGAGCCGGAGGGCATCCCCGACTTCAGGCGTGAACAGCTGCTCCGGGATGCTGCCCCATGGAGCCTTCGCGAGGAGGGCGACCAGCGGCAGCACGAGGAATGCGATCGCGATGACCGCGGGGACCCAGAGCGCGCCCGGCACTCCGCCACCCCGCCGGTCGCCGGCGCGTCCGGCGGCACGCGCCGCCGCCCTGTCGTCCGCCCGGACCTCGTACCCGACCACGTCCCGCCCCGCCCGTCTGCCGCTCCAGCTCGGCCGGAAGGCCGGCACACGCTCATTCTAGGAGCAGGGCGCGCGCGCCGCCGGAGGCGCGGAACCGCCGGGCGTCGGCGTCAGCCGGCTTCGGCGTCGGCGGTTGCGCGTCGGGCGTGTGCACCCGACCGGGCCTACCCGACCCCGAATCCCGCTGCGGCCAGCGCCGCCCTCCCGGTGCCGGACAGCACGAAGTCCAAAAACGCTTCAGCCGCCCCCGGATTCGGCGCGTCCCCGAGCGTCGCGATCGGATACTCGGTGACCGCCTCGTCCGCCCCCGGGAAGTCGATCCCGTCGACCGCGCCGCCGGCGGCCAGGACATCGGTGCGGTACACGAGCGCGCAATCGACCTCGTCACGCTCCACCTTGACGAGCGCCGCCTTCACGTCCTGCTCGAGGGTGTCGGGGGCCGGGGTGATCCCGGCGTCGGCGAACACCCGGGCGGAGAGCATCCCGCAGGGAGCTTCGGGCGCGCAGAGGGCGACGGTCAGGTCGCGGCGGGCGAAGTCGGCCAAACCGGTGACCCCGGCCGGGTTGCCGGCCGGCACGGCGATCCGGAGGCTGTTGCGGGCGAAGACCGCGGCCTCTCCCCGCACCAGCCCCGCGTCGCTCACGACGCCCATGGCCGCCTCATTGGCGGCGGCGAAGACATCCGCCGGGGCGCCGGCGGTGAGCTGCTGCGCGAGGGCCGCGCTGCTGCCGAGGTTGACGGTGACCGCTGTGCCCGGATGCGCGGCCTCGAACTCGTCGGCGAGGTCGGTGAACGCCTCGGTCAGCGACGCGGCCGCGAAAACGACGACCGTGCCGGTGACCGCATCCGGGTCGGGGCCGGCGGGAGCCGCCGAGGCGCAGGAGGCCAGCAGCACGAGCCCCGCGCAGGCCACGGCCGCTGACCGAATCTGGAATCCCGGCATGTTGTCCCTCCCGTCTCCGCGCCCTTGACGGCATCGACAGGCTTATTCTAGGCAGCATGATCATGTTCGACGGGCTGGCTGAACCGGGCGGCGCGCTGTCCCCCGACCGCGTGGCGCGCTACTCCCGCACGATTTCCCTGCCCGGCTTCGGCCTGGCCGCCCAGGGCCGGCTCGCCTCCGCCCGGGTGCTCGTCGTCGGCGCCGGCGGGCTGGGCAGCGCAAGCATCCCGGGCCTGGCCGCGGCCGGCTTCGGCACCATCGGGATCATCGACGCCGACACCGTGGAAGCCAGCAACCTGCCCCGGCAGACGATCCACGGCATCGGGGACGTCGGCCGCAGCAAGGTCGCGTCGGCGCTGGAGACCGTGGCCGCGCTCGACCCGGCCGTGCGCGCGGTCGGCTACGACACCATGCTCACCGCTGCGAACGCGCTGGAGATCATGAGCGGCTACGACCTCGTGCTCGACGGCAGCGACAACTTCGCCACGCGCTACCTCACCAACGACGCCGCCCTCCTGAGCGGCATTCCCGTCGTCTGGGGCGCAGTGCACCAGTTCGGCGGGCAGGCCGGCGTGAGCTGGGCCGCCCGCGGGCCGCACTACCGCGACCTGTTCCCCGAGCCGCCGGCACCGGGAACGGTGCCCTCCTGCGCCGAGGCCGGCGCCCTGCCGCCGGTCTGCGCGGTCATCGGGGCCCTCATGGTGGCCGAGGCGATCAAGCTCGTCAGCGGCGTCGGCGACCCGCTGCTCGGCCGGGTCACGATCTATGACAGCCTGCGCGCAACGTTCCGGGAGGTCGGCTACGCGAGCGACCCGGAGGGCACCCCCGTCACCGGGCTGATCGACTACGAGGCCTTCTGCGGCACGGCCACGGCCACGGATGCCGACACCGGCTCGGGCACGGCCGCCCCGGCCGGCATCGCCATGCGTGACATCGACGCGCGGGAGCTTTCCGAGCTCCTCGCTGCGGGCTCGCCACTGCGCCTGGTCGATGTGCGGGAGCCCTGGGAGGCGGAGGTGTCCCGCCTCCCCGGCTCGCAGCTGCTGCCGCTCGGCGACCTGGAGCGGGACCCGCAGGCCGCCGTGGACGCGCTGCAGGGAGGCCCGCCCGTCGTCGTCTACTGCCACCACGGGCCGCGTTCCGACCGGGCCAGGGCCATCCTCGAGCGTGGCGGTCTGGTCGGCGTGCGCTCCCTGCAGGGCGGCATCGACGACTGGGCGGCCACCATCGACCTCGCGCTCAGGCGATACTGAACGGATGACCGCAAGGTCGAACGAGCACGGATGACCGCCAGGTCGCGCGCGCGAGTGCCGAACACGAGAGTATGGACATCATGACCGAGCTGACTCACCTGGATGCCGACGGCCGCGCACGCATGATCGACGTGGGCCACAAGGCGGAGACGAGCCGAGTGGCCGTCGCGAGCGCGCGGTTCGTCACGACCGCGGAGGTGCTCGCCCTGGTGCGGGCCGACAACCTGCCGAAGGCCGACGTGCTCGCCACCGCGCGCATCGCCGGGATCTCCGCCGCGAAGAAGACCTCCGAGCTGATCCCGCTCTGCCACCAGGTGCCGCTCTCCTCCGTGACCGTCGGCTTCCGGCTCGGCGAGAACACCATCGACATTGAGGCTTCGGCGAAGACCCGCGGCCAGACCGGCGTCGAAATGGAGGCGCTCACGGCCGTGACGATCGCCGGGCTCACCCTGCACGACATGGTCAAGGCCGTCGACCCGGGCGCGACCCTCACCGACGTGCGACTGGACTCCAAGAGCGGCGGCAAGCGCGGCCACTGGACGCGCGACGACACGGCCGAGGCCCCCGACGTGCCCGAGACCGGCTCGACCGAGGCATCCGGCCGCACCGCTCGGGTCATCGTCGCCTCGACGCAGGGCGCCGCCGGCCGGCGCGAAGACACGACCGGCCCGGTCATCGCGGCCTGGCTCGGCGGCCTGGGCTACGATACGGCTCCCCCGCGGGTGGTGGCGGATGCCGACATCGGCGCCGCCCTCGCCGCCGCGGTGCAGGGCCAGCCGGCGGTCATCATCACGACCGGCGGCACCGGGGTGTCCCGCACGGATGCCACGCCCGAGGCGACCGCTGCCGTGCTCGACCGTGAGCTGCCGGGCATCGCCGAGGCCCTGCGCCGCCGCGGCGCGGAGACCACCCCGTCCGCGGCGCTCAGCCGGGGACTGGCCGGAACCGCCGGTCGCACGGTCGTGATCAACCTCCCCGGTTCGGCTGGCGGGGTGCGCGACGGCCTGGCTGTGCTGGGCGATCTGCTCGACCACCTCGTCGACCAGGTGTCCGGCTCCGGCCTGCACGAGGCGCCCGCGCACGAGACATCCGCGCACGGGGCGAGCCTTCCGGCGGCCGGCCGTGGCTGACGTGCTGGCCGCCATCTCGGCGGAACCCATTGACCCGCACGCCGTGGACGACTTCGTGCTCTCCGCCGAGAACGGGGCCGTGGTGTCCTTCCAGGGGATCGTGCGCAACCACGATCAGGACCGGGCCGTGACCGCGCTGGACTACCAGGCGCATCCGGAGGCCGAGCGTTTCCTGCGCGAGTGCTGCGAGGGCGTCGCCGCCCGCACCGGACTCAGGGTCGCCGCCATCCACCGCACCGGCCCGCTGCGGGTCGGCGACATCGCGCTGGTCGCCGCCGTGGCCGCCCCGCATCGCGCGGAGGCCTTCGCCGCGTGCGCCGAGCTCGTCGAGGTGATCAAGCTCACCGTGCCGATCTGGAAACGCCAGCACTTCCCCGCCGGCAGCTCGGAATGGGTCGGCCTCTAGCTGTTGTTCCCACTGACGTTGTGAACGCGGTCGATGGGTGATTTGCCGCCGATGCCGGTATGGGGTCTGTGGTGATTGTAGCTATGGATCCAGCCCTGGTAGGTG
>NZ_SOHO01000038.1:0-71407 GCF_004403225.1 Cryobacterium sp. Sr8
CGCGCGCGACCAAGAACACCCGCACCAGCCGGCACCGTCGGAATCAACATCCCCGACACAGCCGTCACAAACTAACCCGAGTGGCTCCACTCAGCTTGACATCGCGCGGAAACCGCAGTTGTGCGCGCTAAACGGGCGTTTTAAGGCGCACAACTGCGGTTTCGCGGAGAGGGGAAGGAAGGAGGGGAAGGAGGGAGGGGAAGGAGGGAGGGGAAGGAGAGGATCAGGCCTTGAGGGTCCAGGGCTTGCGGCGCACAAGGATGTGGCCGCGGCTTGTGCTCAGCCGGGTCCAGGGGCCGGTCTCGAACAGCGCGACCGGCTCGTCCGGAGCGAGGAAGCCGAGGCTGTAGGCGGCGAATGCGGCGCCGCTGGGCACGAATTCGAGTCCCTCGACCGGGCGGCCCCAGACCTCGGAGCGCACGCGCTGCACGATCTGTTCGCCGGTCCCGGCCGGGATGGATGCCGCGACCTCGTCGATTCCGGCACGAGCGGCGTTCTCCAGGAGGGCGGCATCCGCCTCGCCCTGCGACTGCCAGCCGCCGCGGGGCGGCGAGATCCCGGCCCAGGTGACCGTGCTCACCTCCAGCGGCACCGTGACGGCGACCGGGGCGCCCGGGTCGACGACGGCCCCGGTGAGGCGGGCGACCCGGTCCAGCAACGACCGCACCGGGACGACGGCGTCGAGTTCGACCGGTTCCGTCAGGGCGAAGGTGCGCAGGCCCAGCACGGTGGGGCTCGAGTCGAGCAGGCCGCGCGGATAGAGGATCGCGGTGTACACGGCGAGCACGCCGGCGGCGGAAATCAGGCGGACTGCTCCGTCTTCCACACGACCGGCGCGGGAGAGGTAGACCTGGAGGTCGGCGAGGGACAGGGAGTCTGTGAGGGAAAATGACTGGCTCATCTGCTTCTAAACTACCAAGATACGACGGGGCTCACGCCGGGTTCCTGGGCAGCACCGAAACCAGCACGCAAGCCAGCACGCAAGCAAGCACGCAAGCAAGCACCGAGGAGAAGCCATGAACACGCCGATGGAAGGCCTCCTGGCCGCCCTGGATCTCACCGACACGGGTGCCCGCACCAGCGAGGACATCTTCACGGGCGTCTCCCAGTGGATGCCGCACGGACGCGTTTTCGGCGGACAGGTGCTCGCCCAGTCCCTCGTCGCGGCCATGCGCACCGTGCCGGACGACCGCCACGTGCATTCCATGCACGGGTACTTCCTGCGGCCGGGGGACGTGGCCCAGCCGATCACCTTCTCGGTCGAGCGGATCCATGACGGCCGCTCGTTCTCGACCCGGCGCACGCAGTGCTACCAGGACGGCCTGCCGATCCTGTCGATGATCGCTTCTTTCCAGGACACGGACGACGGTCTCGAGCACCAGATCGAGATGCCGACGGATATCCCGGACCCCGAGTCCCTGCCGTCGGCCGAGGAGACCCTGGGCCACCTCGACCACTCGGTGGCCAGGTACTGGGCCAATGAGCGCCCCTTCGACATGCGCCACATTCCCTCGCCGATCTACCTCACGGTGAATGGCGCGCGCACCGGGCGGCAGGGCGTGTGGATGAAGTCCCTCGGCCCGATGCCGGACGACCCTGACCTGCACCGCGCCGCCCTCGCCTATGCCAGCGACTACTCGATCATGGAGCCCGTATTGCGCCGCCACGGCCTGCCCTGGGCCACCCCCGGCCTCAAGGTGGCGAGCCTGGACCACGCGATGTGGTGGCACCGGTTCGGCCGCGTCGACGAATGGCTGCTCTACCTGCAGGATTCCCCGACCGCGCAGGGCGGCCGGGGCCTGTCCACGGGCAGCATCTACAGCCGGGACGGCATCCTCCTGGCGACCGTCGCCCAGGAGGGGATGGTCCGCCTGCCGAAGAAGGTCGACTGACGGCCCCGGCCGGCGAGCGTAGCGCCGCGGCGCGCAGACGTGCCAGTCTGGTCGTGGTCGAAATCCCGGAAGGAACCAGCATGCCGCACGCACCGGATGTCTCACGCCGCGCCGTCATCCTGATCGGAGGCGCCGGCACGGCTGCTGTCGCCCTGGCCGGATGCGCGCAGCCCGGGTCCCCCGACACGTCATCGAAGGGAACCGGAACGCCGGTCGAGATCGCCAAACTGGCGGATATCCCGGTGGGCGGCTCGATCGCGGTCACCCTGGACAAGAAACCGATCCTCCTCACCCAGCCGACCGCAGGCGAGGTCGTCGCCTTCAGCGCCGTCTGCACGCACCAGGGCTGCGTAGTCGCCCCGAAGGACGCCGAGTTCGATTGCCCCTGCCACGGATCACGGTTCGACGCCACGACCGGCGAGGTGCTGGGCGGCCCGGCGCCCCGGCCGCTCGACAAGGTCACCGTCACGATCGACGGGGATTCGGTGCTGGCCGGCTAGCCGGCCGACACCCCCGGGGGAAAGCCGCTACCTCGTCAACGCCGCGTGAACGCGATGGCTTCGTCGAGGTACGGCGTCCAGGCCGCCCGCTCGACGTCGTTGATCTTGCGCGGGCGCTCGCTCACGGCATCCACCAGCACGATCGTGGTGCTCGCCCGCGTGTACAGGAGCGCGGGTTCGAGGCCGGCCGGGCTCCACACCTCGTAGCAGACCTCGAGGCTCGCCCCGCCGAGCTTGCCCAGCCAGAGACGCACGTCCAGCGGCTGCCTCATGTACGGCACCGGCGCGAGATACTCGATCTCCTGCCGAGCGATGAGGGTGAGCGTCGCCGCCCCCGGCTTGCCGTCGAGCACCGCGGTGCTCGCCCCGAGCATCGAGCCGCCCGTCTCGTCGGTCACCCAGAACGCCTGGATGCGCGCCTCTTCGAGCAGGCGCAGCATCTCCGCGTTGTTGACGTGGCCGTACGCGTCAAGGTCGGACCAGCGCAGCGAGATCGGGACGTGCAGCTTCATCCGGATGCTCCTAGTCGCGGGTGAGCTTGCGGTAGGCGGACCGGTGCGGCTTCGCGGCATCCGGGCCGAGTCGCTCGATCTTGTTCTGCTCGTACGACTCGAAGTTGCCCTCGAACCAGTACCAGTTCGCCGGGTCCTCGTCGGTGCCCTCGTAGGACAGGATGTGCGTGGCAATGCGGTCGAGGAACCACCGGTCGTGAGTGATGACCACGGCGCAGCCGGGGAACTCGAGCAGCGCGTTCTCGAGCGAGCCGAGGGTTTCGACGTCCAGGTCGTTGGTGGGCTCGTCGAGCAGCAGCAGGTTGCCGCCCTGCTTGAGGGTGAGGGCGAGGTTGAGACGGTTGCGCTCACCACCGGAGAGCACGCCGGCCTTCTTCTGCTGGTCGGGTCCCTTGAAGCCGAATGTGGAGACGTAGGCACGCGACGGGATCTCGGTCTTGCCGACCTGGATGTAATCCTGGCCGTCGGAGACGACCTCCCAGAGCGTCTTGTTCGGGTCGATGCCGGTGCGGCTCTGGTCGACGTAGGACATGGTGACCGTCTCGCCGATCTTGAGCTCTCCCTCGTCGAGCGGCTCGAGTCCGACGATCGTCTTGAACAGGGTGGTCTTACCCACACCGTTGGGGCCGATGATCCCGACGATGCCGTTACGCGGCAGGGTGAAGGAGAGATCCTCGATGAGGACGCGGTCGCCGAAGCCCTTCTTGATCTTCTTCGCGTCGATGACCTGGGCGCCGAGGCGCGGTCCGACCGGGATCTGGATCTCCTCGAAGTCGAGCTTGCGGGTGCTCTCGGCGGCGGCGGCCATCTCCTCGTAGCGCGCCAGGCGCGCCTTCGATTTGGCCTGGCGGCCCTTGGCGTTGGAGCGCACCCAGTCGAGCTCGTCGGCGAGACGCTTGGCCATCTTGGCGTCCTTCTTGCCGGCGATGAGCAGACGTTCCTGCTTCTTCTCGAGGTAGGTCGAGTAGTTGCCCTCGTACGGGTACAGGTGGCCGCGGTCGACTTCGGCGATCCACTCGGCGACGTGGTCGAGGAAGTACCGGTCGTGGGTGACGGCGAGCACGGCGCCGGCGTACTGGGCCAGGTGCTGCTCGAGCCAGAGCACGCTCTCGGCGTCGAGGTGGTTAGTGGGTTCGTCGAGGAGCAGCAGGTCCGGCTTCTGCAGGAGGAGTTTGGTCAGCGCCACCCGGCGCTTCTCTCCACCGGAGAGATCCACGACGGACAGGTCGCCCGGCGGCGTGCGCAGGGCGTCCATGGCCTGTTCGAGCTGGGAGTCGAGGTCCCAGGCGTCGGCGGCGTCGATCGCTTCCTGGAGCGTCCCCATTTCGGCGAGCAGGGAATCGAAATCGGCGTCCGGTTCGGCCAGCGCGAGGCTGATCTCGTTGAAACGGTCGACCTTGGCCTTGATCGGGCCGACGCCCTCCTGCACGTTCTCGAGGACCGTCTTGGTCTCGTCGAGTTCGGGCTCCTGCATCAGGATGCCCACGGTGTAGCCGGGACTGAGCTTGGCCTCGCCGTTGCTCGGGGTGTCGAGCCCGGCCATGATCTTGAGGATCGTTGACTTACCCGCGCCGTTCGGCCCCACGATGCCGATTTTGGCGCCGGGGAAGAACGACATCGTGACGTCGTCGAGAATGAGCTTGTCGCCAACCGCTTTGCGCGCTCGGACCATCGTGTAAATAAATTCGGCCATATCTACCAGTCTATTTGCCGCGTGCCGCCCACGAGACACGTGCCTGAGCCGAGCACGTCCGCGACCATGCTGTGGTAGCCCCCGGTCGCCGGTCCGTTCTGCCCGATCAGGCACTCGTCGTTGACCCGCACGGAGAACTGGATGGAGTCCGCGGCGAGGTCGGCCTGGGTGCGGTCGAAGGTGACTTCCATCGTCTTCTTGTCGAAGCCGCCGGCGACGAGGCCGTCGATGAAGGCCTTTCCGCCGGCCGCCGGGTCCGCCCGGAGCACCCCGGCGGCGATGAAGTCGAAGTAGTCGAGGTTTTCGGATGCGCTCAGCCGGGGTGCCAGTGTCGGGTCCGGAACCGGCTCGGCCGCGGGGGGCGGGCCTGCGCTTGGGCCGGCGCTCGGGCCGGCCGAGCTCGCCCGGGTGGGTGGCGGCGAATCTGCCGAGCACGCGGTGAGGCCGAGGGCCATCAGCAGAGCGGTCAGCGCTGCCGCGCCGATGATGGAGTGGCGACGACCGCTCGTCGGATTCGTTCCTGCTGTACCCGGCACGCGTCGCCCTCCTGCGGCCGCGACGCGACCAACCCTACGAGTCTAGGGTCGCGAGGCTCGGCGTCCCGCGGGGAGCAAACGAGCCGGGCTCTGCCGGCTCCGCGGCGCCCGGCTCCGGAAAGCCCTGCTCCGAGGCGCCCGGCTCCGAGGCGTCCGGCTCCGGGTCCTCCTGTTCCGTCGCAGGCCGCGGCGCCGGCGCGGCCGCAGGCGCACTGCGCACGTACGCCGTCGTGCACCAGGTGAGGTCATGGCCGATCGCGTCCGCCTCGAGCTCGACCGATGTTCCGTTTCGATCCGCATTCTCCCAGTCGCGCACGCGCAGCCTGCCGGTCACCACCACATGTTGACCCTTCCTGACCGACGCCACCACATTGTGCGCCAGCTGCCGGAAGGACGAAACGGTGTACCAATTCGGGTCGGCATCCACCCAGGCGTTGCGTTTGCGGTCGAACCGGCGCTGCCCGGACGCCAGCCGGAAAGACGTGATGGCCAAACCGGAACTCGTGACCAGGTGCCGCGGCGTCGTCGCCACGATTCCCGTCAGGGTCATGGTGTCGCTCGTCATGATGTGCCTCCCTGCACGATGATGTGCCTCCCTGCACGACCAGCTGCGCGAGCAGCTGCACGAACGCCTGCGCAGGGCGGACGCCCCGTGCGCGCGACCCGGGAACAACCACTCGTGCCAGTTTTGTCACACCCGGGCCGCGTACGACGAGTGTGCTCGCCTCGAGGGCGCGCGGGAGCGACCGCCCGGCATCCGGGCAATTCCACCGAACCGGCAGGCTGTGGAGAACCAGCCGGCCCAGGACGACGAGCCGCGGATCGCTACGCGACGATGTACTGCGAGTACGACTTGCGGACCTTGTTCACCTTCGGCAGGGCAACGGCCATGCAGTAGCCCTGGCCCGGGTTCTTCGCAAAGAAGTCCTGGTGGTAGTCCTCGGCGACGAAATACTCGCCGAGCGGCTCGATCGTGGTGACGATGCCGCCGTCCCACCAGCCGTTGGCTCGCTCGCGCGCCGTCTCGAAGAGCTGCTTCTGCTCGTCGTCCGCGTAGAACATCGCCGACCGGTACTGGGTGCCGACGTCGGCGCCCTGCCGGTTCAGCTGGGTCGGGTCGTGGAGGGTGAAGAACACGTCCAGGATCACCTCGGCCGGGATGACCTCGGGGTCGAACGTCACCGCGATGGCCTCGGCATGCCCGGTGCGACCGGTGCACACCGACTCGTAACTCGGGTTCGGGACCTCACCGCCGGTGTACCCGGAGACGACGTCACTCACCCCACGCAAAACCCGATACACGGCGTCGAGACACCAGAAACATCCACCTGCTACTACGAAAGTTTGCACGCCTCTAGAGTAACTCCATGACCTTTGTTGCCGCTGATGACCGCTACGCCGCCATGGACTATCGTCACACCGGTCGGAGCGGCCTCAAGCTCCCCGCCGTGTCCCTCGGCCTCTGGCACAACTTCGGCCACGAGCGCCCGATCGACACCCAGCGGGCCATCCTGCGCCGCGCCTTCGACCTCGGAGTCACCCACTTCGACCTGGCTAACAACTACGGTCCGCCCCCCGGCGCCGCCGAGACCAACTTCGGCCGGATCTTCGCCGAGGACTTCCGGCCCTACCGGGACGAAATGATCATCTCCAGCAAGGCCGGGTACGACATGTGGCCGGGCCCGTACGGCGAATGGGGCTCCCGCAAGTACATGCTCTCGTCCCTCGACGCGAGCCTCGGCCGGATGGGTCTGGACTACGTCGACATCTTCTACTCGCACCGGCCGGATCCGAACACCCCGATCGAGGAGACGATGGGCGCCCTGGCCACCGCCGTGCAGCAGGGAAAGGCCCTGTACGCGGGGATCTCGAGCTACGACCCCGAGCAGACCCGCGCGGCCGCGGCCGCCCTGGCCGAGCACAACGTGCCGTTGCTCATCCACCAGCCGCGCTACTCCATGTTCGACCGTCACATCGAGGACGGGCTGTTCCCGGTCCTCGACGAACTCGGCGTCGGCAGCATCGTCTTCTCCCCGCTGGCGCAGGGGCTCCTGACCGACCGGTACCTCGACGGCCGGGTGCCGGCGGGTTCCCGCATCGCCACCAGCGGATTCCTGTCGGAGTCGGCCCTGTCCGACACGTACCTCGGCCGGGTGCGTGCGCTCAACGGAATTGCCGCCGCACGCCACCAGACCCTCGCGCAGCTGGCCCTGACCTGGATCCTGCGGCAGCCGTCCGTGACCTCGGTACTCATCGGCGCGAGCAGCGTTGCGCAGCTGGAGCAGAACGTCGCCGCACTGGAGGCCCCGGCGCTGAGCGAAGACGAGATCGCAGCCATCGAACCACACGCCGTGCACGGCACATCCGTCGGTTAGCGGGGTGGGCTACCTCTTCGCGCTGGTCGCATCGCTCCTCTTCGGGCTGAACGGAAGCACCACCAAGGTCATCGTCGAGGCCGGACTCTCCCCCGCGCAGCTCACCTTCGCCCGGGTCACCATCATCGCGCTGCTCGCCGGCGTACTGCTGCTCGCCACGAACCGCGCGGCGTTCCGCATCGACCGCAGCCAGTTGGCCGTGATGGCTCTCCTCGGTGTCGCGGGCGTCGCCCTGATCCAGTGGTTCTACGCCGTGGCGATCAGCCTGCTGCCCGTGGGGATCGCACTCATGCTCGAGTACTCCGGGGTGCTGCTCATCGCCCTCGTGGTTCGTTTCGTCTTCAAGGAGAAGGTGAAATCGCGGATCTGGGTGGCCATCGTCTTCGTGCTGATCGGAATGGCCATCGTCGCCGAGGTGTGGGCGAGCAGGCTGTCGGCACCCGGCGTCGTGGCGGGGATCCTGGCGGCGATCTGCCTGGCCGTGTACTTCCTGGTCGGCGAGCGCCAGGTCGCCACGACCTCCCCACTGGCGGTGGCGTTCTGGTCGATGCTGTTCGCCAGCGCCTTCTGGCTCCTGTTCAGCGCCTGGTGGCAGATCGACCCGGCGATCCTCACCCAGCAGACGTCCCTCGGCGGCAACATGGGTTCGGTGTCCTTCCCGCTCTGGGGCATTCTGCTCTGGAACGGCGTGTTCGGATCCTTCGCGCCGTATCTGCTCTCCTATATGGCACTCGGCAGGCTGAACGCCACCGCCGCAGGCGTGGTCTCGGCATCCGAGGTCATTTTTGCGTTCGCGTTCGCATTCCTGTGGCTGGGTGAATCGCTCACCGGCGTGCAGGCGGCGGGAGCCGTGCTCGTGCTGATCGGCATCGTCGTCGCGCAAACGGCGCGGTCCAACAAGGCAGTGGACCTGGACCTGGCGAGCCAGGATCTCGCGCTCGCGAAGGGCCCGCCCGACTGAAGCGCGGACGAATGTCGGTGGCCGAGCCTAACCTGAGGAAAACCCCAGCGGCCGGCTGAAAGTTCGGAGGATTCCATGATCACGACAACCGCAACCCGCGGCCCCAGCCTCGTCCCGGTCAAAGACGGGCTGTGGCGGGTGACCGGCCGGTCGGGCGCCGTCCTCGGCCACATCGAACGCCGAGCGGATGCCCGCGGGGAACGTTTCGCCGCGCGCCGCATCGTGCAGGCAGCACGCAGCATCCACCTGGGCGAGTTCTGGCGGATCGACGACGCGGCGGACTGCTTCCGTTGATCCCGCATTCGCCTGGCACCAGTTCGGGGCACGCCGCCGCCCTTCCCGCAGAACGCCACGCGGGCCCGGTACATTCGGCTCATGGAATGGTGGAATAACTTCGTATCCTGGCTCACGGCCATCAGCAACCAGCCCGTCATCTTCGGTGCTGTCGTGCTCGTCGTTGCCCTCATCGTCGCCAGCGTGCTGGCGGCATGGATCTCCCGTGGAGCGGTCAGGGGCCTGCTCGACCAGCGCGATCGCGAACTCAAAGCCGCGGTCATCAGCACGCTCGTCGATGCGGCCGCCGATGCCTCCGTCTGGAACTCGCTGACCGCGCAGGAGCAGGTCATGTCCGACCGCGCCGTCGGACACGCGGACATCCAGCTGCGTCTGCTGCCGATCCGCGGAGCCGGCATCGCCGCGAACTGGGCCGCCCACCAGCTGGCCGACCTCAAGCGGACCTCGGCCACGTTCGGCTACCAGCTCGAGCCCGCCGTCGCAGAGTTCCGCGACCGCCTGGTCGACTGGCAGAACAAGCCGTCACGGGCCCGGAAGATCTTCCAGGGCGACCTCGATCGCTGGAAGCTCCAGGACACGAGCTCAGAGAAGAGCCTCCTCGCCGAACGAGACGCCTGGGTTGCCCAGCAGCACCATGACGACTTCACCCGGCTGGAAACCGAATCCGCGTCGACGCCCCGGCAGTTCGAACCGGCCACGACGCAGGCCGATTCGACCGTCAACGCACGACCGGTCAGCCAGGACTACGAGGACGACGCGGTGTACGCGAACGCGGCGGGGCGCAGTGCTGCGCAGGGAGACGTCCGGCAGACGGAGGCCGCGCAGTCCGCCGATGGCCAGGCCGGCACTTCCCAGACCGGCACTGCCCCGGCCGGCACTTCCCAGGTCAGCCGCGCACCGATCAGCTACGCGCCGCTCGGCTATACGCCGGCGACACCGTCGACGGAGACCCAGCAGCTGCTCGACGACGTCGAGGCGCTTGACGTCCGTTCGGCGGATCCTTACGTTCCCACCGGGCCCGTCTCGACTCCCCCCCAGCCGTAGAACCGCCGGCTCAGCGCCACCACGCGTCGAACGGGGAGGCGGGAACGTTCCGTTTGTGTTCGGTGCTGAGGAACCTCGTCTCCAGGGCGTCCGCGACGCCCTGGTCGACGGATTTCCCCTCGAGGTAGTCGTCGATGTCTTCGTACCGCAGGCCCAGGTTGGCTTCGTCGGTCTGGCCGGGCTGGTCGTCGAGCAGGTCTGCCGTCGGCGGCTTCAGGTAGAGCCGCTCCGGCGCCCCGAGGGCGACGAGGAGCGAACGCCCCTGCCGCTTGGTCAGGCCGGCCAGTGGCAGGATGTCCGTTCCGCCGTCTCCGTACTTCGTGAAGAACCCGGTGACGGCCTCCGCCGCGTGGTCGGTCCCCACGACCAGGAGGCCCCGCGCCCCGGCGAGGGCGTACTGGGCGATCATCCGTGCACGCGCCTTGACGTTTCCCTTGTTGAAGTCGGTCAGGTCCTCGCCGGTGCTGTGCTGGAACTCCGCTTCGAAACCGTCGACCGCGCGTTCGATGTTGAAGGTGAGCACCGTCTGCGGGCGGATGAAGTCCAGCGCCAACCGGGCATCAGCCTCGTCCCGCTGCACCGCGTAGGGCAGGCGCACGGCCGTGAACGACGCCGGATGACCTTCGGCGCCGAGTTCGTCGACCGCCAGCTGGCAGAGGCGTCCGGCCAGGGATGAATCCTGGCCGCCGCTGATGCCCAGCACCAGCCCCTTCGCCCCCGTGCGCAGCAGGTAGTCCTTGAGGAATCCGATCCGGCGGCTGACTTCGGCGGCCGGGTCGATGGTGGGGGTCACGTGCAGTTCGGCGATGATTCGCGCCTGAAGTTCTCGCATGAACCGAATCTATCAAGGCGAACGCGGCGACCGGGCCCAGCACCTTCGCGCCCTCAGCCGCGCGCGGCTCCCCGCGGCCACTCCCGCCCGAGAAGCGCGTACGTGTCGAGCGTCGTCCACTCCCCCTTGAACCAGTCGGCCTCCACCTGCCTGCATTCCTGCCGCAGGCCGGCCTTCCGCAACACGGCGCCCGGCAGATCGCCCGCCGGCTGACCTGCGACGATGCTCAAGGCGGCGGCCTCGGAGAAATCGGCCGACCAAGGACTGGTACAAGGCAACGCCCGGTTCCTGCCGGTACCGGGCGAAGGCCACGGCGTCAGCGCCGGCCAGGGGCGCGATGCTGAGCCGTTCGGTGATCAGCGGATATGCCATGACCGACCCTCCCACAGGTCTTGCTGGATGGTGCCCCCGGTAGGAATCGAACCTACGACAAGCGGATTAGAAGGCCGCTGCTCTATCCACTGAGCTACGGGGGCGGGAAACGCGGTTCAACGATACCGCAGGCGGAGACTCGGCCCGTCCCACGCCACGACGGGCGGGCGGAAGGTGACAGGGCGGAAGATGAGAAAGGTCAGAGCGCCTTCGCGGCGGCGACGAGCACCTGGGCGAGCGTCGGCACGCCGAAGGCGCGGAACACCTCGGTTCCGGCGGCGTTCTTCACGATCACGGTCGGCGTGGTGCGGATACCCTCCGCCTCGGCCTCGGCGACGTCCCTGGCCACATCCAGTTCCCGCACGGTCGCCTGGGGCACCAGCCGAGCCGCCTCGGCCAGCACCGCCCGGGTCTGCATGCACGGCTCACAGAATGCGGAGGAGAAGAAGATCAGTTCCATGGTCGGTCAGCCCGTGATCAGGAAGATCGTCGCGATGACGACGGAGACGACCGCCAGCAGCAGGGAGATGCCGATCAGCACGGCGTGGACGACCAGGAATCTGGTCGGTTTGCCGGCCGCGTCGCGGGCGCGTTCGTCGCGCCGCACCCGTCGGAAGAACTGCGGCCAGACGATGAAGGCCCAGGCCGCATTGATGATCAGGAGAACCGCAAGTGTCGTTGGCATCCCCCTTAGTCTACGGAGGCGCGAACTGCGCGATCTCCCGTCCCTGCACCGCCCCGACACCCGCGCGGGGCCTGTCGGCGCCCACCGGTAGACTTGTCTTATGACAATTAGCGGTGACCGGTTGGTATGGATTGACTGTGAAATGACTGGTCTCGACCTGGAAAACGACGAACTGGTGGAAATCGCGGTCGTGATCACGGACTTCGACCTCAACCTCATCGGCCCGGGCCTCGACATCGTGATCAAGCCGGATGCGTCGGCCCTGGCGAACATGGGCAATTTCGTCCGCGACATGCACACGTCGTCCGGCCTGATCAACGAGATCCCGAACGGGGTCAGCGTCGCGGAGGCCGAGTTCCAGGTGCTCGAATACATTCTCCAGTTCATTCCCGCAGAGCAGAAGGCACCGCTCGCCGGCAACTCGATCGGCACCGACCGCGCCTTCCTCACCAGGTACATGCCGCGCCTCGACAAACAGCTGCACTACCGGAACGTCGACGTGTCGTCGATCAAGGAACTGGCCCGCCGCTGGTACCCGCGCGCCTACTTCAACGCGCCCGCGAAAGACGGCGGCCACCGCGCCCTCGCCGACATCCTCGAATCCATTCGGGAACTCGCCTACTACCGCCAGAGCGTCTTCGTGGCCGACCCCGGGCCCACGAGCGTCGAGGCGAAAGTGCATTCCGCGCAGGCCGTGTCCAATTTTGGTCCGAAGGTGTAATAGAATTCTTGAGTTGCCTACGTCGCTTGCGATGTGAGCACACATGGTGGGTATAGCTCAGCTGGTAGAGCGCCTGGTTGTGGTCCAGGAGGTCGCGGGTTCAAGCCCCGTTACTCACCCCAATAGATTGATCGTCCACCGGGCATCCCCGTCGCGGGAGGCGTATGCTGCCTCCGGACGAGAGATGCCGGCATGGAAGAAATCAACCCGAAGCTGCTGAATTGGGCGTCGATCCTTGACCCGGTCACGCGCGAGCAAGCGATCACGACAGCCTCGCTGCCGTTCATCTTTCCCCATCTCGCCCTGATGCCCGACGCGCATCCGGGCAAGGGCGCGACCGTCGGATCCGTCATCCCCACGATCGGCGCCATCATCCCGGCCGCTGTGGGCGTGGACATCGGCTGCGGGATGATCGCGGTCCGCACGCAGCTCGGCGCTGGTGACCTCCCCGCTGACCGCCGCCCCCTGCGCGAGGCCATCGAGCGTGCGATCCCCCTCTCGGCCGGCCACTACAACGCTGTTCTGACCCCGTCGGCCGCGGCCAGGTGCCGCACGCTCGAACGAGCGGCGACCGAGGCGCATTTCGATCCGGCGGCCTACTCACCGAACTGGCGGCTTCAATTGGGCACCCTCGGCAGCGGGAATCACTTCATCGAAGTCAGCCTGGACGAGCACGACCGCGTCTGGCTGTTCCTGCACTCCGGTTCGCGTGGTGTAGGCAACAAGCTGGCACTGCACCACATTGAGATCGCCCGGCGCTACGCATCCGCGCATTCGATCAAGCTGCCCCACCCGGACCTCGCGTATCTGGTCGAGGGCACGCCGGAGTTCGACCGGTACATCGCCGAGATGCGCTGGGCGCAACACTTCGCGCTGTTGAACCGAGAGGAGATGATGGATCGCGTCGTCATGCAGTTCGAGAGGTGGACCGGCGTGCCGTCCCTCGAGCAGGAGCGCATCAATTGCCACCACAACTTCACCGAGCGGGAACATCACTTCGGCAAGGACGTGTGGCTGACTCGGAAGGGCGCGATCGACGCGAGCCCGGGCAAGCCGGGGCTGATTCCGGGTTCGATGGGGACCGCCTCATACGTTGTCGTCGGCAAAGGCAACCCGCTTTCGCTGAATTCGTCACCGCACGGGGCCGGCCGCGAGTACTCCCGCACCGCCGCTCGCAAGACGTTCACGTTCAGGCAACTGCGTGAGGCGATGGCCGGCATCGAGTTCCGCGACACGGCGGAATTCATCGACGAGATCCCCCAGGCCTACAAGCCGATTGATCGCGTGATGCAGGACTCCGCCGACCTGGTGGAGATCCGGCACACGCTCCGCCAGCTCATCAATGTGAAGGGCGACTGACCGCGCTGTGGGATGCTGAACGGATGCCGCAGCTCACCCCGGAGGAATTCGAGCGTCTCGTCATCGACGAGCTCGACCTGCTGCCCGACGACATGCTCGACGGGCTCGAGAATGTCGTCTTCGTGGTCGAAGACCGCCCGGAGAACGGCACGCTGGACACGCTGGGACTCTACGACGGAGTGTCGCTGACCGAACGCGGGCAGTACGGCTTCGGCGAAATGCCCGACCGGATCGTCATCTACCGCGAACCGCTGCTCGACCTCTGCGCCGACCTCGACGAACTGCGCGACCAGGTGCACGTGACCCTCGTGCACGAGATCGCGCACTTCTTCGGGATAGATGACGACAGGCTGCACGAGCTCGGCTGGGGTTGACTTCCCCGGGGTTAGCCTGAGCCCATGAGTAGATTCCGGCCCGGCCGCTTCATTGGTGTTACAGCCGGCACGCTGGTGATCCTGGCCGTCGGGGTCTACGGACCGGCGACCCTGCTGGGGCCGCTTCCCGCGGTCAGGGCGACCCTGTCGACACCCGCGGCGGCCGCAGAGCCCGCACCTCCGCGGCTGCCGGCCGCCGGCGCGAGCGCGGTCACGGCCATCGGCACGGCGGCCGCGGGCTCGGAGGTCGTCGATTCCACGCCAGCCACGGAACCCATCGGGGTCGGCGGCAAGACCGACGCGCTCCCGATGGCCTCGGTGGCCAAAATCGTCACCGCGCTCGTCGTGCTCGACGCCAAACCGCTGGGCGCGGGAGATGCCGGACCGAAGCTGACCATCTCCGCCGCGGACTACCAGGACTACATCGACTACAGCGCGTCCTATGCCAGGACCGTCGCCGTCTTTCCCGGTGAGAGCTGGACCGAGCGGGAGCTACTGCAGTCGCTGGTCCTGGGCTCCAGCAACAATCACGCCGACACCCTGGCCCGGTGGGCGTACGGCTCGGTGCCGGAATACCTGACCGCCGCGAACGCCTGGCTGACGAAGAACGGCCTGGGCGCCACGCACATGGCCGACGCGACCGGCCTGGACTCCGCCACGGCCGGAACCGCCACCGACCTGGCCCGCCTGGCCGCGATCGCCGCGGCCGATCCGATCATCGCCGAGATCATCGCCGCCCCGGCGTCATCGCTCGCCGGCCGGCGCGGGGTGGACAACACGACGGCGTATCTGCCGGAGCTCGGCATCATCGGCATTTCGCGCAGCTACACGGATGCCGCCGGCGTCTGCTTCCTGTTCACCGCCCGGGTGGATGCGGGCGATTCCAGCTTCACGTTCGCCGGTGCGTTCGTCGGCGAACCCGACTACGACACGCTGACGAGCGACCTGACCGCCCTGATGGAGAGCGCACAGGCCGGGATCGGCGAGCTGCCCCTCCTGGCCAAGGGCGACGCCTACGTCCGCTTCGAATCGATCTGGGGCGACACGGCATCCGGAGTGGTGCGGACCGCGAAGACCCAGGTCGCCTGGCAGAGCGCGGGTTCAGACGGCGCGACCGTGAAGCTCGACACGTTCTCCACCGGGCGCGCCGGCAAGGTCGTCGGGCGCGTCTCCACCGACGCCGCGGGAAGCCTGGTCTCGTCGCCGCTCGTGCTCGACCGCGCGATCAGCGATCCCGGTCTCGGCTGGCGCCTGCTCCACCCGGTACCGGTGATCGCGGCGCTGATCGCGTCACGGGACTAGCCGGCCCGGGTCTCGACACGCTCCGGTCTCGACACGCTCGACCACCGGGGTTAACCATCGCCGAACTGTGAGTTTGGCACCTTCCCGGGCTGGGCGAAGGTGCCGAACTCACAGTTCGGCGCGGGGTGGTCGGCGCTGGGGCGGGTTAGGCCAGGCAGTCAGTCGGTCAGTCGGTTTCTTCGGTCGACTCGAACGGGTCGCTGTCACCGGCGTCGAAACGGTAGCGAACGTGCGCGCGCCCCTGGACGTCGCGGCTGTCGACCTCGTCGTACCAGAACAGCGATTCCATTCCGCCGACAGCGGCCAGCATGCTGATCCGCGCATCGTGCTTCCCGTGCAGGAGAACGCGAGTGTCGGTCTGGCCCTCGAGGGGCCCGTCGATGAACTCGGCAGTGTAGACAACGTTTTCTGCATCAGGACTGGTCATGGATCCAACTTAGCCCGGCGGGGGCGATTCCCGCTGAAACGGCGCGGCCGAGTCGGGCATTGCGCCCTCTCCGCCGAGCCGCAGCGTGGCCCAACGCTCCGGATTCTCCCTCGCCCGGTAGTGCTCCCACTCGAGCTGCCACTGGTCCCAATGCGTGCGGAAGACCTCGCCGTCGCGCGCGATGGCCCTGGCCTTGCGAACCGTGTCGTCCGCGGTGAGCCAGACCCGGATGTCGCTGAGCGCGGCGTGCGCGGCGGCCAGCGCCCCGCACCCCTCCACGATGAGCGGGCTCGCCGGGTCCACCGGGTGCCACTCGGCGGGCTCTCCCCTGTCCCAGTCGTAGCGCTGCCAGGCAGCGGCCCGACCGGCCTGCCGCGGTTCAAGCACGCACCGGGTGACCTGCCGGACGGCGGCATCAAGGCCCTGCCACCCGGGGTAGATGTCGTCCAGGCGCACGAGGGTCGGTGGCCGCGTGCCCGGCCACGCGGCGACGAGCTGGTCGGCCAGCGTGCTCTTGCCCGCCCCGCTCGGACCGTCGATCAGGACGACGGGAGTCGGACCGGCCCCGGCAAGCGCGCGAAGCACGGCCGCGACGGGCGTCTCAGCCGAGGACAAAGTTCCAGCTTCCGGTCGCAACCGATACGGCGACCGCCAGGGCGCCGACGAACAGCCCCAGCCCGATCAGCGCCACCTCGCGCCGGCCGAAATCCGACGGCCTCGCCCAGGTTCGGGTGGTCGTTCCGCCGAATCCCCTGGCTTCCATGGCCGTGGCCAGCTTGCTGCCGCGGCGGATGGAGAGCACGAGGAGCGCAAAGGCCTGGCCGGCCAGTCGCCGGATGACGCCGCGATCCGCGATGCCCCTGGCCCGCCTGGCCCGCTCGAGGGCGCGCCAGTCCTCCATCAGCAGCCCGACCAGGCGCAGTGCCGCCAGCCCGCCCAGCACGAACCGCGCCGGCAGCCTGACGACCTGCCCCAGTCCGTCGGCCAGGTCCGTCGGGTCGACGGTGACGAAGAGGACAACAGCCGGGAGCCCGATCGCGAGCACGCGCAGCAGCGTTGCCACGGCCAGTTCGACCGACCCGTCCGTGATCTGGATGAGGCCGAACTGCCAGTATTCGGCGCCCGCTGCCTGCCCGTAGAGCAGCGTGGTCAGCCCGGCGGCCGGTGCGGCCAGCCAGACGGGGAGGGTGCGGAGCACAAAGATCCGAAAGGACATCCCGGCCCAGAAGAACAGGACCAGCTCGCAGGCCAGGGCGACGGCGGCCGAAACCCAGTCGATGGTCAGCACGAGCACCCCCGCGAGGAGGAGCGCCGCCGCCAGCTTGGCCACCGGGTTGACCCGCAGGATTCCCCGGTTCCCCGGCGTCGCGGTCGCGGTCGCGGTCACAGCGTCACCAGGCGGTCGGGCCGGGCATCCAGGCTGCCGGCCAGGCGGTATTCGCTGTCGGCCAGTGCCGCCACGAACTCGGCATCGTGCGACACGGCGACCACGGCGGTGCCGGCGTCGATGAGCTCCGCGAGCAGGGCCACGATCTCCCGCCAGGTGCGGAAGTCCTGGCCGAAGGTGGGCTCGTCGAGCACGAGCACACCGGGCCGGGTGGCCAGGACCGTGCCGACCGACAGCCGGCGCTTCTCGCCTCCGGACAGGGTGAACGGGTTCGCCTCCGCGAGGTGGTCGATTCGCAGCCTCTGCAGCAGGGTGTCCACCCGGGCAGAGATCACCGGCTCCGGGAGTCCGAGCGCGAGGGGCCCGACGGCCAGCTCCGCTCGGACCGTGCCGGCCACGAACTGGTGCTCGGGGTCCTGGAACACCGTGCCGATGCGGGTGAGCAGTTGGCGGGACGTCCAGCGGATCGGTTCGGCCGGGGCTCCGCCGGACAAGCGCGGGTCCGCGAGCACCCGACCGGCGGCCGGCTTCAGAAGGCCGGCCAGGGTCAGGGCCAGCGTGGACTTCCCCGCCCCATTCGGTCCGGTGATGGCCAGCGCGGCCCCCTCGATGACCTCAACCTCGATGTCGCGTGCGACGACCGCATCCCGGGTACGCGCGATGGCGAGCGCCTGCGTTCCGAGGAGGCGAGCGGATGCCTGCGGCGTCCGGCGCCGCGCGGGGAGGTCGTGCGCGATGCCCGGAACCCACACCCCGGAAGCCGACAGCCGGTCGCCCTCCGCCGGGAGCACATCGCCCGGCCGGCCGTCGGCCAGGACTCCCCCGGCCGGGTCGAGCACGATGACGCGGTTGACGAGGTGCTGCCACACGCCGACCCGATGCTCGATCACGACGAAGGTGGCCTCCGTGTGCTCGAGCACCCGGGCCACCGATTCCCGCACTTCCAGCACGCCGGACGGATCGAGGTTGGCCGTGGGTTCATCGAGCAGCAGCAGCCCCGGACGCATCGCCAGCACTCCGGCCAGGGCGAGGCGTTGCTTCTGTCCGCCGGACAGCGCGGAGGTGGGGTGGCCGAGGGGCAGGTCGAGTCCGACCATCGCGAGCGAGTCGCACACCCGGCGCCAGATCTCCTCCCGCGGCACACCGAGGTTCTCGCAGCCGAACGCGACGTCGTCGCCGACCCGGGCGAGGATCACCTGGGAATCCGGGTCCTGCATCACCAGCCCCACCTGCCCGCGCGCGTCGGCCGGACTGCTCCCGTTGACGAGGAGCCGCCCCCGTTCCTCGCCTTCCTCGGCGGCGCCGATCACCCCGGCCAGGGCGTGCACGAGGGTGGATTTCCCCGCCCCGGATGCGCCGAGCAGCAACACCCGCTCGCCCGGGTCGATGCGGAGGTCGAGGTCCCTGACCGCCCACGCCCGCCGTCCGGCATGACGCCAGCCCCAGCCGGAGGCGTCGATCGACGCCCCCGCAACGCGGAGGTCTGGTGCTGCCGGCGGCGTCATCAGTGCGACTAGACGTCGGCGCGAATCTCGCGACCCGCGGCGAACCGGCCGAGTGCCCCCGTCCTGGCGAGGCCGCGCATGGCCAGCCAGGACAGCAGCCCGGCGATCACTGCGCCGGACACGACGGCGGACACCGTGTAGATCGTCGCGAACGCCGCGGCCGAGCCGGGGTACCAGAGCACCAGGTCGTTGATCGCGAGGGCCAGGCCCGCCCCGGCGCCGGCCAGGACGGCGACGTACGCACGGTAGTTGGCGTAGAGGAACACCGCGAACACCAGCTCCGCACCGAGTCCCTGGGCCAGCCCGGAGACGAGCGTGAGCGGACCCCACTGGTTGCCGATCAGCGTGGACACGACGGCAGCGAGAAGTTCGGTGTAGAGCGCGGCCCCTGGCTTGCGAATGATCAGGCCGCCGAGCACCCCGGCGAAGAGCCATCCGCCGCCCAGGAGGGCCTGCAGGCCGGGAAGGAGGGGCGTGAGCGGGGCGCTGAGCGGAACGTAGGCGGTGTTCCAGGCGAAGAAGATCAGTCCGCTGGCGACGCCGATGACGCTGGCGACGACGATGTCGACGACCCGCCACCTCAGGTTGCGCGGCTTGCGGGCCGTCGTCTGGGCGGGAATCCGGGGGGTGGTTGTTGCATGCACTTGTCGTGCCCTTTCCGTAGTGAATACAGGGCACGGGTTACGAGATTATTTGCCTCCCTGCGCTGGCATGATCCAGATCAGGTTCGACGGTCGAAGCCAGGTAGCTTCCTCTCAGCCCGGTCAACCGGACTCCCGTGTTCGCTTCGATTATAGACCCGCCTAGACTCGCAGGATGGAGTCCACCGGCGTCGGCGCACCCGGTCGCCCCGGATGAGCGTCGCCGTCCCCCTGATCCTGGCCGCCGTCCTGCTGGTGCTGATGCGATCGTTCATCCTGCGCCGACGCCGGATCCGCCGAGGGCTCCCGGTGCGTGGACCGTGGCGGCTGCCCCGGCTGGGACGGCGACGACGGTCCTAGCCGCGTGTACGCTGGATACTGGTGAGCCGGGAAGTCTGGTCGGCATTTCATTCAGTGCGCCCGGAACTCGAGCGCAGAACGTGTGCCGAAACCCAGAGGATTTCCCCTGTGACTCAACCATCGCTCACCCCCCAGCCTTCCGCCAGGGCCCGGATCTTCGGCCGCAGCAGCTACCCCGAGTACCTGCGCGTCGCGTCGATCCTGCGCAAGGAGACCGTGGGCGGCGCCCTGCTGCTGGCCGCAACCGTTGTCGCGCTGGTCCTGGCCAACACCCCGGCCGCGCCCTTCTACTTCGCCCATCGCGACTTTGAGGTCGGCTATGAACCGTGGCACCTGAGGCTCAGTCTCGGCACCTGGGCCGCGGACGGCCTCCTGGCCATCTTCTTTTTCCTGGCCGGGCTGGAGCTCAAACGTGAATTCGTGGCCGGCGAACTGCGCGTCGTCAGCCGTGCCGTCGTGCCCGTCGCGGCCGCGGTCGGCGGGGTCATCGTCCCGGCACTGGTCTTCGTCGCGATCAACCTCGGCGGCGGCGCCGGCGCCCTGCGCGGCTGGGCCATCCCCACGGCCACCGACATCGCCTTCGCCGTCGCCGTCCTGGCCGTCATCGGTTCCCACCTGCCGAGCGCCCTGCGCATCTTCCTGCTGACCCTGGCCGTCGTGGACGACCTGCTGGCGATCGTGATCATCGCGCTCTTCTACTCCGCCGACATCCAGGTCGTCCCGCTGCTGCTCGCGGTGCTGCCCCTGGCCCTCTACGCGTTCCTGGCGCATCGATACTCGGAGTTCTTCGTGGCGCGGGCGTTCGCGGCGTGGCTCATTCTGCTGCCGCTGGGCGCCATGACCTGGGCGCTCGTGCACGGTTCGGGCATCCACGCGACCGTGGCCGGCGTTCTCCTCGGCTTCGCCGTTCCGGTGCTGGCCCGCGGCCGGGACGGCGGCACCGGCGACGGCGCGGGCCTGGCCGAATCCTTTGAACACCGTTTCCGCCCGCTGTCGGCGGGGGTGGCCGTGCCGATCTTCGCGTTCTTCTCGGCCGGCGTCGCCATCGGCGGCGGCCAGGGCCTGGTGGATGCGCTGAGCGACCCGGTGGCCCTCGGGATCATGGCGGCGCTCGTTCTCGGCAAGCCGGTGGGGGTCCTGCTCGCCACCTGGCTGGTGACGAAGACCACCAGGGCCTCACTCGACCCCGACCTGGCCTGGGTGGACATCGTCGGAGTGGCCGTGCTCGCCGGGGTGGGGTTCACGGTCTCCCTGTTGATCAGCGAGCTCGCGTTCGGCCACGGGAGCGCGGAGGACGACCACGCCAAGGTGGCGATCCTCTCGGGCTCGCTGCTGGCGGCGCTGCTGGCCACCGTGCTGCTGCGCGCGAGGAACCGCCACTACCGCCGGATCCAGGAGAAAGAGAACACGGACGCCGACCTCGACGGGGTTCCCGACGTCTTCCTGCCCGAGCCGGGCCGGGAAGCGCCCGCCGGCTGACCGTCGGCGCGGCCAATCCCCGGCGCGGCTTACTTCTTCAGCGCGGCTACTTCTTCAGTGCGCGGATCACGCGGGAAAGCGCGTGGCCGGCGACCCAGACGAACGGGATCGCCACCACGAGCAACGAGACGACGTTCGGGTCGAAACGCACCGTGTTGCCCGTCTTGACGTAGGCGCCGATCGGCACGGACATCCCGCCGCCGCCACCGCCCGCGGCCCCGCCTTCGGTCTCCCCGGCGTCACCGCCGCCGAAACCATACTGGACGAGTGCCACCGGGACGAGCGTGACTCCCTCCACCTGGATCGGATCGCCGTAGGCCGATCGCACACCGACGGATCGAGCATTTTCTGCGAGCTTCAGCACAAGGTTGGTCATGCCGCTCAGGTTACCCCCTGTCGGGTTTGAGGTGCGAGGCCGGCTTCACCGCGCCACGCCCGAAGCGCGCGGTCACCGTGTCAACGGCGAGTTCCGCCTCGCGCCAGTCGTCGTCGGGATCCCACAGGCCGAGGCCCGCTCCGTCCCCGGATCCCAGCTGCTCCACGCGCACCCCGATCAGCCGCACCCGGATTCCGGAGGCCGCAAGGGCGTCGAAGACGGCGACGACCTCCTCGTAGATGCGCCGGCCCACGTTGGTGGGCTCGGGCAGGGTGCGCGAGCGGGTGACCGTGCTGAAGTCGGCGTAACGCACCTTCAGCACGACCGTGCGGCCCACGAGGCCGGCGCCGCGGAGGCGGGCGGCCACCGCATCCGCCTGCCGGAGAATCTCGCTGCGCAGGCGGGCGACATCCGTCACGTCGTGTTCGAAGGTCACCTCATGGCCGATGCTCTTTTCCTCGCGGTCCACGCTGACGGCGCGAGGGTCCCGCCCCCAGGCGAGGTCGTGCAGCTTGCGGCCGGCCGCCTCCCCGACCCCGGCCTGGAGCACGGACAACGGGGTGTTCGCGATATCGCCGATCCGCTTCAAGCCGAGCCGCAGGAGGGTCTGCTCGGTGGTCGCCCCGACGCCCCAGAGCGCGCCGACCGGCAGCGGATGCAGGAAGGCGATCGTGTCGTCGGCGGGGATGACGAGCAGGCCATTGGGTTTCGCCCGGCCGGACGCGAGCTTTGCGACGAATTTCGTGGACGCGGCCCCGACCGAGCAGGTGAGCCCGGTCTCGGTCTCCACCCGCCGCCGGATCAGCGCGCCGATCTCGGCGGGAGAGCCGTGGATGCGCCGGGCCCCGGCCACGTCGAGGAACGCCTCGTCGATCCCGAGCGGTTCCACCAGCGGGGTCACATCGTTGAAGATGGCCATGACGCGCCGGGAGAAGTCCTGGTAGCGGCTCATGTGCGGCTCCAGCACGACCGCGTCGGGGCAGCGGCGCAGCGCGAGGGACATCGGCATGGCCGAATTCACGCCGTACCGCCGGGCCACATAGTTGGCCGCGGTCACGACCGACCGGCCGGAACGGTGGCCCACAACGACCGGCCGGTCGACGAGTTCGGGGTGGTCGAGGAGCTCGACCGAGGCGAAGAACGCGTCCAGGTCGACGTGCAGCATGGTCGCTCGAGAGTCATCGACCGGGGTGGTCGTGACCTCTCGGTTGCTGCCGTCCTGCCTACTCATCAGGATGACCCTAACCCACCGGGGGCGGGGCCGCACACCGGCTCACGCGCGGGCTCGGCGGTCGGCCTCAGCGCACGATCTTTTCCGCCCCGGCAATGCGCTGGGCGATGTAGATCGGGACGATCGACACGATGACGAGCACCACGGCGATGACGTTGACGACGGGGGCCTGGTTCGGCCTGAAGAGGTTGTCCAGGATCCAGAGGGGCAGGGTCTTCACCCCGGCTCCCGCGGTAAAGGTCGTCACAATGATCTCGTCGAAGCTGAGCGCGAAGGCGAGGAGACCGCCGGCGAAGAGCGCCGAGCGCAGCTGGGGGAAGGTGATCAGCCGGAACGTGGTCCACAGGCCGGCGCCGAGGTCTGCGGACGCGTCCTCGATGCTCGTTCCCAGCCGCCGGAGACGCGCGATCACGTTGTTGAACACGGTGACGATGCAGAAGGTGGCATGGGCGACGATCACCGTGTAGATCGACAGCTGCACGCCGAGGATGGTGCGGAAGGCGTTGTTCAGCGCGATACCGGTGATGATGCCGGGCAGGGCGATCGGGAGGATCACCAGCAGGCTGACGGCCTCGCGTCCGAAGAAGGAGTACCGCTGCAGGGCCAGGGAGATGAGCGTCCCGAGCACGAGCGCGATGAGCGTGGAGACGGAGGCGATCTGCACGCTGGTCACCAGCGCGTCCAGTGCCCCCTCGCTGCGGAACGCCTTCGCCCACCATTCGAGGGTGAAGCCCGGCGGCGGCCAGCTGAGGCTTGTGCTGGTGCTGAACGAGTTCACGAACACAACGAACAGGGGCAGGTAGATGCCCGCCAGCACGAGCACGGTCATTCCGCCCAGGATGCCGCGCGCCGCTCGACTCAGTCTCATCGTGTCTCCTACAGGTTTTCCAGGGCGCCCGTGCGCCGCACCGTGGCGAGGTAGCCGAAGATGATGACGATGGGGATGAGTGCGATCGCCGCGGCGAGCGGCAGGTTGTTGGCGGCGCCCACGTTGGTATAAACGAGGTTGCCCAGGAGCTGGTTGGCTCCGCCGACGATGTTCACGGTGATGTAGTCGCCGAGCGAGAGCGAGAAGCTGAAGATCGAGCCGGCGATGATGGCCGGCCAGATGATCGGGAGCACGACCAGGCGCAGGGTCGACGCCGTCTTGCCGCCGAGGTCGCTGGACGCCTCGAGCAGCGAGTCGGGAACACGTTCGAGACCGGCGTAGATCGGCAGGATCACGTACGGCAGCCACAGGTAAGACAGGGTGATGATCGTCGCCGGCAGGCCGTACCCGGGGCTCTCCCCGCCGAACGGGGCGAGCAGCCAGTTCAGGATCCCCTCCTGGGACAGCACCGACCGCCAGGCGTACGCCTTGACCAGGTAGCTCGCCCACAGCGGCATCAGTACGGCGATGACGAGGATGCGCTGCATGCGCGGGCTGGCCACTTTGGCCATGTAGAACGCGATGGGAAGGGCGATCACGATGTCGACGATCGTGACGAGCAGGGCAACGCCGACCGTGCGGACCGTGACCGTCTGGTACAGCGAACCGGTGAGGACGGTGATGATGTTCTCGAGGGTCCAGGTCTGGGAGATCTGCCCGGTGAACGTGTCGACGGTCCACAGGGAGGTGATCAGCAGCGCGACCAGGGCAACGATGTAGATCAGGCCCAGCCAGAACAGAGGGGCGGAGAGCAGCAGGGTCAGTCGCAGGCGTCGGTGCCGGCTGAGGAAGACCGAGCCCCGCCGGCCCAGGGTGTCCCTGGGCGGCGGTACCGTCATCCGTTTGCCGGGTGGCGCCGTTGCGTCGACCGTCATTGTTCTTCGTCCTTCCGTCCGACAGGGCCTGATCGGGCCTGCCTAGCCCTTGATTTCCTGCCAGGCCGTCGTCCAGGCGGAGTAGTCCGTGCACTCCACATCGGTGCGACCGTCCAGGCACTCGGCGATCGGGGTCGACCAGTACCAGATCTTCGACGCGTAGTCGGCGTCTCCGGCGTGGAAGGATTCGCAGGAGCCCTCCGAGCGGAAGTCGCAGGCTGCCTGGTTCGACGGCGCCTCACCGAAGTACTCGGTTGCCTGCGCGTTCGCCTCAGGGCTCGCGATGTAGTCCAGCCACTCGTACGCGCAGTTCGGGTTCTTCGCCTCGGATGCGATCATCCAGGTGTCCGACCAGCCGGTCGCGCCCTCCTCGGGCAGGACCACCTCGGCCTTGGTTCCCTCGGCGAGGGAGTTGCGGATGACCTGCCAGGTGGTCCCGACGACGGTGTCGCCGGTCTCGAAGGCCTGGATCTCCTTGAGGTAGTCGGACCAGTACTCGCCGATGTTGACGCGCTGTTCCTTGAGCAGCTCGACGGCCGCGGCCAGCTGGGTCTCATCGAGGGCGTAGGGGTTCTCGATGCCCAGGTCCGGCTGGTGGGCCATCAGGTACACCGCGGCATCCGCGATGTAGATCGGCGAGTCATAGGCGGTCACCTTGCCCTTGTACTCGGAGGACTTGTCGAACACGACGTCCCACGACGTGGGGGCCGGTGTCACGGCCTCCGTGTTGTACATGAGCAGGTTGGCGCCGTAGCCGTGCGGGATGCCGTACGACACCCCGTCGACGCTGTTCCACGACTGCATCTTGAGGAAGTCGTAGATGCCCTCGTAGTTGGGGATCAGGTCGGTGTTGACCGGGGCGACGTCGCCGGCGGCGACGAGTCGCAGCGATGCATCGCCCGAGGCCGCGACCACGTCGTACTCGCCGGTCTTCATCAGGTTGAAGGCCTCGTCGGAGGTGCCGTAGGTCTTGCTTGTGACCTTGCAGCCGGTCTCGTCTTCGAAGGCGCTCACCCAGTCCACCGCCGGGTCATTGCTGCCGTCCTCGACGTAGCCGGGCCAGGCGAGGATCGACACGGCGCCTTCGGTCTTCCCGAGTTCGTCGGCGGCCTTCGGGCCCTCGCTGCTGCCGCCGCCGCCCTGCGTGGTGCCGCAGGCGGTGAGCACGGCGACCGAGGCAATTGCCAGACCGGTGAGGACGGCCGATGGCAGGCGCCCCCTGCGGTTTTCTGAATAGCGTTTCATAGCGTTCTCCATCCTTCTACTGGTGTGTGATTGCGGGTTCGAGGTCGACGACGTCGACGTCGTTCCACCCGACACTGACGCGCGAGCCGCGCTGGTCTTCGCCCACACGGTGGGCGTCGTTCTGCTCGAGGACCGTGATGCGCTTGCCGGCATCGAGGTCAACGATCAGCCGTGTGCTGCTGCCGACGTAGATGACCTCGGCCAGCGTGCCCGTGGCCGTCCGATCCGCTGCGGGCGGTGACGCCTCCGAGCCGATCGAGATCTTCTCCGGCCGCAGGGAATGCAGGCCGCCGTGGCCGAACAGGCGATGGGACACCTCGTCGTCGAAGACGTTGGAGGTGCCCACGAACGCCGCGACGAACGGGGAGACGGGCCGGTCATAGATCTCCGCGGGGGTTCCGAGCTGCTCGATCCTGCCGTCGTTGAACACCGCGATCCGGTCGCTCAGGGTGAGGGCTTCCTCCTGGTCGTGGGTGACGAAGATGAAGGTGATCCCGAGGTCGCGCTGGAGTTCCTTCAGCTCGACCTGCATCTGCTCGCGGAGCTTCAGGTCCAGCGCGCCCAGCGGTTCGTCCAGGAGCAGCGCCTTGGGCCTGACGACCGTGGCGCGGGCGAGGGCCACACGCTGCCGCTGCCCGCCGGAAAGCTGGCTGGGCTTGCGATCGCCGAATCCGCCGAGGCGCACGGTGTCGAGCGCCTCGCGCGCCCGGGCCAGGCGGTCCCGCTTGGAGACGCCGCGCACCCGGAGTCCGTACGCGACATTCTCGAGCACGCTCATGTGCGGGAAGAGCGCGTAGTCCTGGAAGACCGTATTGACGTCACGGTCGAACGGCGCACGCTGGGTCACGTCCTGCCCGAACAGCGAGATCGTGCCGGACGTGGGCTGCTCGAAGCCGGCAATGAGGCGCAGCACGGTCGTCTTGCCCGAGCCGGACGGCCCCAGCATCGAGAAGAACTCCCCCTCTGCGATGTCGAGATCCACGTGGTCGACGGCGGTGGCCGTGCCGAAGACCTTGGTCAATCCGGTCAACCGGATAGCGGGGTATTCCGCGCTCACGTGGCCTCCTAGCTCACTCTGAGATAAATCATATGGAGTTAGATGTCTTTTCGGCAGCCGCAGATGTTACGGTCGTGTCACAACTCCGGAAGAGTATCCAATATGCCCCAGTCCATCCGCCCCCGAACGGTCACGCACGCGGCCGTCTTCGCGCCCCTCGAGGGCGCCGGCCGGGCCGAGCTGGTCGCGCAACGTCTCACCGACGCGATCGTGCTCGGGATCCTGGCCGACGGCGAACGCCTGCCGACCGAATCCCTGCTCGCGCGCCAGTTCGGCGTGGCCACGGTGACCGCGCGCGAGGCGCTCGACGCGCTGCGGCGCAAGGGCCTGGTGGCGACCAAGCGCGGGCGCGGGGGCGGGAGTTTCGTCACCTATGCCGGAGCCGGGCACGGTCGCCTGCAGGACGAACGGCTCCTCGGCCTGTCCCGGGTGCAGCTGCGGGACCTCGGCGCGCACTACGCCGCCATCGCGGCCATGACCGCGGAGCTCGCCGCGGATCGGGCCTCGGAGAGCGACGTCGACAACCTCCGCCGCATCGTGGAGTCGGCCGACATTGTGCAGGAGGGCGCCGCGCGGCGGGCGCAGGGAACGTTCCGGCTGGAGGTCTCCGCCCTGAGCCAGTCGGCGCGGCTCGTTCGCGAAGAACTCAGGCTGCAGTCCGAATTCGGCCCCCTGCTCTGGCTGTGCCTGCGCAACCCTGACTACCGCGCCCGGTGCCGGGAGACCCAACGCGGTATTGTGGCAGCGATCGAGGACCAGGACGGCGAGACCGCCAGGCGGCTCTCTGTGTTCCAGATCACGGATGCCATCGAGTGGCTGATCGAAGCCAAGGCCGTCCTTGAGACGACAGCCGAGAACACGGCCGGGCCGACCAACGGCCCCAAGGAAGAGGAATGACCCGGTGAATGCCCTGACCCGCACATCGATCGCCGACGGCATTGCCGCGGTCGGCGAGCACTTCACCTCCGTCTTCCTGCAGCTGGAGCACTGGCGCGACGCGACCCAGGACTTCCTCGAGTCACGAGGCGGCGAGGTCACCCGCGCGGAGCTCGACGCCCTGGTTGAGGGCCTGGTGCTCCGCGAGTTCGCCAGCGAGCACGGGTGCGTCATCGGTGCCGGCTTCGTCGCCGCCCCCGGTTTCCTCCGGGACGCCGAGTGGCACCTCGCCTGGTGGCTCGGCGACCGCAACACTTTCGGGGTCGGGGCCGCTGCCCCGGGCGTCCGCCGCCTCGACGCCGTCGAAGACAGCGCGGAGGAGAACTTCCGTGACTACACCACCCTGGAATGGTGGCGCGTGCCGGTGACCACCGGGGCGCGGCACATCACGGGTCCCTACGTGGATTACCTGTGCACCGACGATTACACCCTCACCCTCACGGTGCCGGTGCGGCACGGCCGAGCGGTGGTCGGGGTGGTGGGCGCCGACCTGTACGTCGAGGACGTGGAGCGGGCCCTCCTCCCCCGGCTGGCCGCCCTCGGCACCCCGGTGACGCTCGTCAACGCATCCGGACGGGTGCTGCTGTCGACGGATGTGCACCTGGCCACCGGGGCGCTGCTGCGCCTGGACGGCCTCGCCGAAGCGCTGCGCGGGGGCGACGACACAGGGCCGGACGGCACAGGCCCGGCCGTGCGGCTGGCCGACGGGCACGAGGTCGTGTGGTGCCCGGGCACCGGCCTCGCCCTGGTCGCGCGGCCCGCCCAGCGCTAAAGCGCCGTTTGTTTCGCTGCCCGCGCCGCGCTACCCGCCGACGAGGAGCCCGAGCGCGTAGGTGACGGCCGCCGCGCCCAGGCCGATGCCCAGCTGGCGGAGCGCCCGGCGCAGCGGCGGACCGCCCGACAGGAGTCCCACGATGGCGCCGGTCGCGAGCAGGGCCAGCCCGACGAGCACTGCGGCGACGATCATGGCCGTCGCCCCGCTGAGCCCGAACAGGTAGGGAAGCAGAGGGAGCACCGCACCCGAAGCGAAGAAACAGAAGCTCGAGAGGGCCGCGCCCACGGCGGTGCCCACGGTTTCGTGCTCGTCGACGGGCTCGCTCGCCGGGGTGTCCATGTCCACCGGCCCGGTCGCGATCGTGATGGTGCGCAGCACCTCCCGCGCGTGGATCTCGGCCTTCTCCGGGCTCATCCCCCGTGCCCGGTAGACCAGGGTCAGTTCGTTCGCCCCGAGGTCGAGGTGGCCCAGGTCGCTCTTGTTCGACGGGCTCGGGCTGGAGGCCTCGAGCAGTTCACGCTGCGACCGCACCGAGACGAATTCGCCCGCCGCCATGGACAGAGCGCCGGCCAGGAGGCCCGCGACGCCGGTGAAGAGGATGGTGGCGGCCGGCATCCCGGCCGCCCCGACACCCAGCACCAGCGCCAGGTTGCTCACCAGGCCGTCGTTGACTCCGAAGACCGCGGCCCGGAACGAGCCGGAGAGTCGCTGGCGCCCCCGGGCGGCCAGGCCGCGTACGACTTCCTCATGGATGCGTTCGTCGGCGGCCATCGCGTCGGTCGCGTCCGCGTCGGCGCCGTAGGGCGAGCCGGATTCCGCCCGCTGCGCCAGCGCGAGCACGAACACCGAGCCGAACCGGCGGGCCAGGAAGCCGAGCATCCGGGTGCGCAGGGCGCCCTTGCGCGGCGCCCCGACGTCGTCACCGAGCAGATCGCGCCAGTGCGCCTCGTGCCGGCCCTCGGCCTCGGCCAGGGCGAGCAGGATGTCGCGCTCCTCGCCCGACCTGCGCCCGGCGAGGTCACGGTAGACCGAGGCCTCCGCCTGTTCGTCGGCCAGGTACCGCCGCCAGCGACGGATCTCGGCCTCGCGCGCCGCTCGCCCGGTCGACACTGCGGCTACTCGGCCGATCCGGCGCGTTCAAGCACAAGCTCGCGCACACGCGCCGCGTCGGCCTGGCCCCTCATCGCCTTCATGACGGCGCCGATGACCGCGCCGGCGGCCTGCACCTTCCCGTCGCGGATCTTCGCGAGCACATCGGGCTGCGAGGCCAGGGCCTCGTCGATGGCTGCGATCAGCGGGCCGTCGTCGGAGACCACGGCGAGGCCGCGGCTGTCCACGACCTCGAGCGGGGTTCCTTCGCCGGCGATGACGCCCTCGAGCACCTGGCGGGCGAGCCGGTCGGTCAGAGTGCCGGCCTCGACGAGTTCGATCAGCGCGGCCACCTGGTGCGGCTGCACGAGCGCGTCGGCGGCCACCCCGGCGACGTTCGCGAGCCGGGCCACCTCACCCGTCCACCACTTGCGGGCGGCCTGCGCGGATGCCCCGGCCGCGATGGTCGCTTCGACGGCGTCGAGCAGGTCCGAGTTGACGACATCCTGGAATTCGAGGTTCGCGAAGCCCCAGTCGGCCTGGAGCCGCTTGCGGCGGGCGGCCGGAGGCTCGGGCAGGGTCGCCCGCAGCTCTTCGACCCATTCGCGCGACGGCGCGACGGGCACGAGGTCGGGCTCGGGGAAGTAGCGGTAGTCGTCGGCGTCGGACTTGGGGCGCCCGGCGGAGGTCCGGCCGGTGTCTTCGTGCCAGTGGCGGGTTTCCTGGGTGATGGTTCCGCCGGCCGACAACAGGGCGGCCTGGCGCTGGATCTCGTACCGGACGGCCCGTTCGACCGAGCGCAGCGAGTTGACGTTCTTGGTCTCGGTGCGCGTGCCGAGGATGTTCGAGCCGCGCGGGCGGAGGGACACGTTCGCGTCGCAGCGCACGTTGCCCTCTTCCATCCGGGCGTTGGACACGCCCAGGGCCTTGACGATCTCACGGATGGCGGCAACGTAGGTCTTGCCGATCTCGGGCGAGTCAGCCTCGCCGCCCTCGATCATCTGCGTGACGATCTCGACCAGCGGCACGCCGCCGCGGTTGTAGTCGACGAGCGAGTAGTCGGCGCCCTGGATCCGGCCGGTGGCACCGCCCTTGTGGGTGAGCTTGCCGGCGTCATCCTCCATGTGGGCGCGTTCGATCTCGACGGTGACCTGCCGGCCGCTCTCGAGTTCGATGGTGAGCGATCCGTTGAAGGCGATCGGCTCGTCGTACTGCGAGGTCTGGAAGTTCTTCGCCGTGTCCGGGTAGAAGTAGTTCTTCCGGGCGAATCGGGAGGTCTCGGCGATGTCGCAGCCGAGCGCCAGGCCGAGGCGGATGCTCGACTCGATCGCCTTCCGGTTCACCTGGGGCAGGCCGCCGGGCAGCCCCAGGCAGGTCGGGCAGGTGTTCGTGTTGGCCCCCTGGCCGAACTCGTTGGCGCAGCCGCAGAACATCTTGGTCTTCGTGTTGAGTTCGACGTGCACCTCGAAGCCGAGCACCGGCTCGTAGAGTTCGAGGGCCTTGTCGAAGTCCATCAATTCAGCCTTCTTCATCAGATGACCCCTTCTTCGCTCGCGAACATTTCCACCGGCGCCAGCGCGGGAGCGCGGCTGAGCAGGGTGTGACCCCAGTGCGCTTCGAGCAGCTGCTCGACCGCGGCACCGAACGTGTAGAGGCGGGCATCCTGTTTCGCCGGCGCCATGACCTGCAGCCCGACCGGCAGGCCGTCCTCGGGCGCCAGGCCCATCGGCAGGCTCATCCCGGGGATCCCGGCGAGGTTCGCCGGGATCGTCGTGATGTCGTTGAGGTACATGGCCATCGGGTCGGCCAGCTTCTCGCCGAACTTGAACGCCGTGGTCGGGGCGCTCGGCGACACGAGCAGGTCGACCTTCTCGAAGGCCGCGTCGAAGTCGCGCTGGATCAGGGTGCGCACCTTCTGCGCGCTGCCGTAGTACGCGTCGTAGTACCCGGTGCTGAGCGCGTAGGTACCGAGGATGATGCGGCGCTTGACCTCGGGGCCGAAGCCGGCGTCGCGGGTGGCGGCCATCACGCGTTCGATCGTGACCGGGCCGTCGGTGGGGTTTTCCCGGAGCCCGAAGCGCACCGAGTCGAAGCGAGCCAGGTTGCTGGATGCCTCGGCGGGCAGGATCAGGTAGTACGCGGCGACCGAGTACTCGAAGTTCGGGGCGCTCACCTCGCTGATCTCCGCGCCCGCCGCGGCGAGCAGGGCGAGTGTCTCGGTGAAGCGCTGCTTGACGCCGGCCTGGAAGCCCTCGCCGTTGAGTTCCTTGACGACGCCGATGCGGAGGCCCGTCAGTGCTCCGTCGGCGAGGCCCGCGCGCGCGGCGGCGGCCATCGACGGCCACGGGTCGGTGAGGGAGGTCGAGTCGAGCGGGTCGTGACCGCCGATGACATCGTGCAGGAGCGCGGCATCATAGACCGTGCGCGAGACCGGGCCGACCTGGTCGAGCGAGGAGGCGAGGGCGATGGCGCCGTAGCGGGAGACGCCGCCGTAGGTGGGCTTGACCCCGACGGAACCGGTGACGGCCGCGGGCTGGCGGATGGACCCGCCGGTGTCGCTGCCGAGCGCGAGCGGGGCCTCGAAAGCGGCGACCGCGGCGGCCGAACCTCCGCCGGAGCCGCCGGGGATCCGTTCCTGATCCCACGGGTTGCGGGTCGGTCCGTAGGCGGAGTGCTCGGTGGAGGAGCCCATCGCGAACTCATCCATGTTGGTCTTGCCGAGCGGGATCAGGTGCGCGTCGCGCAGCCGCTTGACGACCGTGGCGTCGTAGGGCGGGATCCAGCCCTCGAGGATCTTCGAGCCGGCCGTGGACGGCATGTCCCGGGTGGCGAGCACGTCCTTGATCGCGATCGGCACGCCGGCGAGCAGGCCGAGCTGCTCACCCGCGGCGCGCCGGGCGTCGACCCGGTCCGCCGTGGCGAGGGCGGCATCCGCGGCCACATGCAGGAACGCGTGCAGGTCGGTGTCGACGGCCGCGATGTGGTCGAGGTGCGCGCGGGTCACCTCGACGGAACTGACCGCCCCGTTGGCGAGGAGGCCGCCGAGTTCGGCGGCGGACAGCTTGATGAGATCGGTCATGGTCAGTCCTCTTCCAGGATCGGGGGCACCCGGAATTTGTCGCCGTCGCGGTCGGGGGCTCCGGAGAGCGCCTGCTCGACCGTCAACGAGGGCACGACGATGTCGTCACGGAACACGTTGGTCAGGGGCATCGGGTGGCTTGTCGCCGGGACGTCGGGTGTGGCCACTTCCTGGACCTTCTTCACCGACTCGACGATCTGACCCAGGTCGATTGTGAGACTGGCGATCTCTTCCGGGCTGAGGTCGATCCGGGCGAGGCTGGCCAAATGGGCAACCTGCTCGGCCGTGATTCCAGACATGAAACTCCGTACGGTTCGTCGAGGTGGATGCCTCAATTCTATTCGGAGCCGCTGGTGGCCAGTTTCGCGTTGTCCGTGCCGATCAAGGCCATGTTGTGCAGCGACTCGCTGCCGGGGGTGAAGTAGCCGTTGTGGCCGAGCGACCCGTCGAGCCACGCGCCGGTGAGGCGGTCCCTGGCCCCGTCGACGCCCAGGGTGTGTGCGCCGTACGACGCCGCGCCGGGGTCGCTGCCGAAGAAGGCGCTGTTGACGGCGGGATCCCAGTCCGCCTCTCCGACATAGACGTTGCCGCCGGCCACGGCCAGTTCGGCTGCCGACTGGACGCCGCTGCCCGGCGAGCCGACCATGACGAGGGCGTCGACGCCGACCGACCCGCGGGCGAGCGCAACGAGCGAGACCGTCGAGCCGTAGGAGTGGCCGAAGACGGAGATGTACGGCTGTTCCGCGCCCCGGGCCGAGCGCACGCCGAGCCAGGAATCCTCGAGGAAGTCGGCACCGGCCTCGGCCCGGTCCAGGCCACCGACCGAGAAGAGGTCGGGCGTCTCGTAGCCGATCCACGCGATCGTGGCGACGGTGGCCCGAGGTCCGCCGTGCTCGACACGGCGCGCGAGCACCGCGCGCTGCTCCGCATAGAGGTCGTCTGCGGTCGTGGCCCAGTTCACCAGCTGCTCGCGCACGCCGTAATTCATGCCCGGGACCAGGTAGCTCAGATAGTCGGCCGTGTCCGGGTTCCCGAGCGCGATGGCCGCCCGCCCGCCGGCGGCGGTGTCGAGCAGAATCAGCGACCGTCGCGGACCGTCCTCGCTCGGCTGCAGCGCGTCCCTGACCTGGTGCAGGACCGCGAGTTCGCCCTCCAGGCGAATTCGCTCCGGCCCGGTCGCCGTGGCCAGGGCCTCGGTGACCTCGGCCACAGTGCGCCCGAGGTAGCGCCGGTTCGCCAGGCCCCGTTCCCGCGCCGGCACGCCGTCGAGGTTGCCGACGAGCTTCGGAACGGCGCCCGCCATGGTCGCCCGGCGCTCGGCGTCCAGGCCGGCCCACCACTCGGTGACCGCCGTGGACGACGGCGGCGATGACAGCAGCGCGTCGATCTGCCGCGGGTGTGCAGCGGCGAAGGTGGACAGGTCGCCCGGCGAGAGGCTGGACATCCCGACGAGGAGTCCGGCCCCGCGGAGCGTCGGTAGGGTGGCAACGTCGACGGATGTTCCGACCCGCGCCGAGAGGTCGAGCCAGAGCGGGGAGGACGCGCCGCCCGCGGGGACATCCGACACCCGCGTGGGCATGACGTCGGCGATGCTTGTCGCCGCGAATTCGGGCACACCGCTGAGCTCGCTCACCCTGCCGAGTGTGAGCGAGGTTGCCAGAACCGCTGCGACGTCAAACAGCAAAACCGGGTACGTCCCCTCCCGCATGACCGAAGGAGGGCCCTCGCGGGCCCAATTCAGGTCTCAGGATCACAGCCTAGTGACCGGAAAACAGCGGCAGGGAGCCGGTCCACCCCCGATTGTGGGGGATACTCCTTTGTCTGTCGGCCGAGGCTATTCCGAGGTAGAAATCAGCCCCGCGGGCCCCTCAGAGACCAGGATGCGGAAGCCGTCGGCGCCGAGCACGGGGATGCCCAGCTGCTCCGCCTTGGCGAGCTTCGAGCCTGCACCCGGCCCCGCCGCGACGTAGTCGGTCTTCTTCGACACGCTCGACGCCGACTTGCCGCCGGCCGCGATGATCGCCTCCTGGGCTTCCTCCCGGGTGAACCCCTCGAGGGCTCCCGTGGCCACGACCGTGAGCCCGGCGAGCACTCCGCCTGCCGCCGCAGCGAAACCTGGACCGGGGTGGTCGGGGGTCTGGAACTGCACGCCGGCGCGGGCCCACGCTTCGACGATGTCCCGGTGCCAGTCGACCTCGAACCAGTCGATGACGGCGTCGGCGATGATGCCGCCGACCCCGTCGACCTGGGCGAGTTCCTCGCGGGAGGCGGCCCTGATCGCGTCGAGCGACCCGAAGTGGTTCGCCAGGGCGCGGGCGGCGACCGGGCCGACATGGCGGATGTTCAGCGAGACAAGGATGCGCCACAGCGGCTTGGCCTTCGCCAGCTCGATCTCCGCGAGGAGCTTGAGCGCGTTCGAGGACGGCTGCGGCCCGGTCAGGCCGTTCTTCTTCTCGGCGGCGGTCGGGTTGCGACGGAACGGCGTGCGCAGGCGCATGGTTCCGTCGCCCTCCTCGATCGGCAACCCGGTTTCCGCGTCCCGGACGACGACCTCGATCGGCAGCAGGTCGGCCAGGGCCAGGTCGAACAACCCGGCCTCGGTCGGCAGGGGCGGCTCCGCCGGCACGGTGGGCTGGGTCAGCGCGGCGGCGGCGACCTCGCCGAGCACCTCGATGTCTAGCGCGCCGCGCGAGCCGATGTGCTCGACCCGGCCGCGCACCTGGGCCGGGCAGCTGCGGGCGTTGGGGCAGCGGAGGTCGATGTCGCCCTCCTTCGCCGGCGCCAGCGCGGTGCCGCATTCGGGGCAGTTCGCGGGCATGACGAACTCTCGTTCGGTGCCGTTGCGCAGCTCGACGACGGGGCCGAGCACCTCCGGGATGACGTCGCCGGCCTTGCGCAGCACGACGGTGTCGCCGATGAGCACGCCCTTGGCCTTGACGACGTCCTGGTTGTGCAGGGTGGCCTGGCGCACCTCTGAGCCGGCGACCCGCACCTTCTCCATCACGGCGAACGGGGTGGCCCGTCCGGTGCGGCCGACGCTGACGACGATGTCGAGCAGCCTCGTGTTGACCTGCTCCGGCGGGTACTTGTAGGCGATCGCCCAGCGCGGGGCCCGGCTGGTGGCGCCGAGCTCGTGGTGCAGCTCGAGCTCGTCGACCTTCACCACGACGCCGTCGATTTCGTGCTCGACACTCCCCCGGTGCTCGCCGTAATACTCGATGAAACTCGCGGCCTCCGCCGCGGTGGGCGTGACCTTGTAGTGGGTGCTCGTGGGCAGACCCCAGGTGGCCAGCAGTTCGTACACCTCGGACTGCGCGGCGGCGGGCGGGCGCTCCCAAGCGCCGATGCCGTGCACGAGCATCCGCAGCCGGCCCAGCCGGGCCTGCATCAGCAGCAGCTGGGCGGGGTTCTTGCTCTCCGCCTTCTGGCGCAGGGACCCGCTGGCCGCGTTGCGGGGGTTGGCGAAGACCCGCTCGCCGGCCCTGCTCTGCTCGGCGTTCAGCTCGCGAAAGGATTCGACCGGGAAGAACACCTCTCCGCGTACTTCGACCAGGGGAGGGTGTCCCGTGCCGGCGAGCCGCCTGGGGATGCCGGGCACCAGGGCGATGTTCTCGGTGACGTCCTCGCCGACCACGCCGTCCCCGCGGGTGGCGGCCGTGACCAGCACCCCGTTTTCGTAGCGGAGGTTGATGGCGAGGCCGTCGATCTTGAGCTCGCAGAGGTAGTGCACCGGCCGGCCGGCGTCCCGTTCCACCTTGGCGGCCCAGAGCACGAACTCACCGGCCGAGAACACGTTGTCGAGGCTGAGCATCCGCTCGGCGTGCTGCACGGGCGCGAACAGGGTGGTCTCGGCCCGGCCGCCGACGGTCTGGGTGGGGCTGTCCTGGCTCTGCAGCTCGGGGAAGAGCCGTTCGAGCTCGCCCAGCCGGTGGATGAGCGCGTCGTACTCCGCGTCGGAGATGATGACGTCGTTGCGCTCGTAGTAGGCGTCCCTGGCCAGGAGAATGCGCGTCTTCAGCGCGGCGGCCTCGGCGTCGGCGGCATGCAGCGTCTCGGCGGGCAGCGTCTCGGCGGCCGAAGCCGTCGCGGGCGCCGGATCGGCCGGGTCAGGCATCTGCCGCGGCGGAACTCATCGCCGCGACCGGCACCGCGCTGACCGTGCGGTCGATCGTGCACTGGCCGAGTACCCGGGTGCCCACGTAGACGACGGCAGTCTGGCCGGGGGCGACCCCGGTGAGCGGCTCGTTCGGAGTGATGACGAGCTCGGTTTCCCCGGTGGTGGAGCCTGACACCGGGACGACCTGCGCCACGGCCGGCTCCGGGTCGGCGTGTGCGCGGATCTGCACGTCGCAGTCGAAGGCGACCTCGGGGTTCGCGGGTGCAACCCCGCACCAGGTGAAGGTCGAGCCGGCGATCTCGCGGATCGCCAGCGCTTCCTTCGGCCCGACGACGACCGTGTTCGTGATCGGACGCACCTCGAGCACGAAGCGCGGCTTGCCGTCGGCGGCGGGCGTGCCGATCTGCAGGCCCTTGCGCTGCCCGACGGTGAACGCGACGGCTCCGTCGTGCTCGCCGAGCTTGGCGCCGTCCCGGTCGAGGATGTCGCCGGTCGCCGGGGCGACCCGTTCGGCCAGCCAGCCGCGGGTGTCGCCGTCGGGAATGAAGCAGATGTCGTAGGAGTCGGGCTTGTTGGCGACCGAGAAGCCGCGCTCGGCGGCCTCTGCGCGAACCTCGGCCTTGGACGGCGTCGCGCCCAGCGGGAACATCGAGCGGGCCAGCTGCTCGGTGGTGAGCACGCCCAGCACGTAGGACTGGTCCTTGGCCCAGGCGCTCGCCCGGTGCAGTTCCCGGTTGCCGTCGGCATCCGTCAGGATCGACGCGTAGTGGCCGGTGCAGACGGCGTCGAAACCGAGCGCGACGGCCTTCTCCAGCAGCGCGGCGAACTTGATCCGCTCGTTGCAGCGCATGCACGGGTTGGGAGTGCGGCCGGCGGCATACTCGGCGATGAAGTCGTCGACCACGTCGAGCTTGAAGCGCTCGGAGAAGTCCCACACGTAGTACGGGATGCCGATGATGTTCGCGGCCCGCTGGGCATCCATCGAGTCCTCGATCGTGCAGCAGCCGCGGCTGCCGGTGCGGAGCGTGCCCGGCATGCGGCTGAGCGCCAGGTGCACGCCCACCACCTCATGCCCCGCTTCGACCGCGCGGGCTGCGGCGACGGCGGAGTCCACCCCACCGCTCATTGCTGCCAAAACCTTCATCCGACCAGTCTAAACGACCCCGCTCCCGGGGCTCCCCTCCGGCCCCGACTTTGGCCTGTGCGGTCGAGTTTGCCTCGCGCACCAGGCAAACTCGACCGGAACTGTCAAGGTCGGCGAACGGCAGCGCGGGTCAGCGGGCCGGCTCGCGGTCGGCCAGGCCGGCGCGCGCCGCCTGCGCGTACGCCGCGGGCAGGGCGGCGAGGAACGCGTCGACGTCCGCGTCGGTGGAGGTGCGGCCGAGCGTGATGCGCAGCGCTCCCCTGGCCTCGGTCTCGCTCCGGCCCATCGCACGCAGCACGTGCGACGGTTCGGGAATGCCGGCCTGGCAGGCCGAGCCGGTCGAGACCGACACTCCGGCCACGTCCAGCAGGAACAGAAGAGAGTCGCCCTCGCAGCCCGGGAAGGTGAAGTGCGCGTTGCCGGGCAGCCGGCCGGCCGGGTCGGGGTCGCCGTTCAGCACCGCCTCCGGAACCGCCGCCCGAACCCCGGCGATGACGCGGTCGCGCAGGGCGGCCAGGCGCACGCCCTCGCCCGGCAGCTCGGCCACCGCGGCGGATGCCGCGACGGCGAACGACACGGCGGCCGCCACATCCTGGGTGCCGCTGCGGACCTGCCGCTGCTGACCGCCGCCGTGGATGAGCGGCACGACGGTGGCCCGGCGGGAGAGCACGAGGGCGCCGATGCCCACCGGCCCGCCGATCTTGTGCGCCGAGACGCTGAGCGCGGACGCCCCGGTGCGGCTGAGCGCCGCGAAGTCGATCGGCACGTGCCCGTAGGCCGACACCGCGTCGACGTGCACCGGGATGCCGTGTGCCGCGGCGAGCGCGGCGACCTCCCTGATCGGCTGGAGCGTTCCGACCTCGTTGTTGGCCGCCAGGAGCGTGACGAGCGCGACGTCGTCCGGGTTGGCGGCGATGGCGCGTTCGAGGACTGCGACGTCCACGCGCCCGAGGTCGTCGAGCGGGAGCCATTCGACGACGGCGCCCTCGTGGTGTTCCAGCCATTCGATGGTGTCCAGGGTGGCGTGGTGCTCGCCCCCCGGGGCGAGGATCCGGGTGCGCGGCGCCCTGGCCCAGAAGAGCCCCTTGACGGCCAGGTTGATCGCCTCGGTGCCTCCCCCGGTGAACACCACCTCGATCGGGTCCGAGCCCACACTCCGGGCGACGACTTCGCGGGCTTCCTCGAGCATCCGTTTGGCGTTCTGGCCCTGGCTGTGGATCGAGGCGGGGTTGCCCACCACCGTCATCGCCTCGGCATACGCGCTAATGGCCGCCGGGAGCATGGTCGTCGTCGCCGCATGGTCAAGATAGACGTTGTCGGGGCGGACGTTGTCGGGGCGGACGTTCTCGGGGTAGACAGCCATGACGTTTCCTTCCGTGCCTGCGCGTGCCCCGTGCCCGCATTGCGCGTGGTGCCTGGGGGCCGTGTTGCGACCCGGACCTGTGTGGTCAGGGGCGGCTCCTTCACTCATTACTCTAGAACTCATGACTCCCGGCGATCCCCTGCGCGACCTTGGCGTCCGGGTTTCGGGCGGTGTCGGTGAACTGCGCGTGTGGTCGGAACACGCCGACGCCGTCGAGCTGTGCATCTTCGATGGGACGGATCCGAACTGGATCATCAAGACCGTTCCGATGACCCAGGATGCCCATGGCGTCTGGTCCGGGAAGTCGCGTCTGCTCGCTCCCGGGCGCCGCTACGGCATCCGGGTGTCCGGCCCCGCCGGCCCGACGCACGCCTTCCATCCCGAGAAGACGCTGATCGAACCGTATTCCCGGGGACTCGTGCGCGTCGGCGCCGACCAGTGGCAGTCATCCGTCGTCGACGGGAGCTTCGACTGGGCCGGCGCGGAAAAGCCTCGGACCCCCCTCGACCACGCCGTCGTGTACGAGGCGCACGTGCGCGGGATCAGCAAGCTCAACCCGGCGGTGCCGGCCGACCTGCGCGGAACCTACGCCGGCCTCGCCCACGCTGCGACGATCGGCTACCTCAAGAACCTCGGCGTCACGTCGATCGAGTTGCTGCCGGTGCACGCGTTCGTCTCCGAGCAGCGCCTGCTCAAGCAGGGCCTGATCAACTACTGGGGCTACAACACCCAGAACTTCTTCTCCCCGCACGCCGATTACGCCACGAAGGCCGCCCAGGCCGCCGGACCGGAGGCTGTGCTCCGCGAGTTCAAGGGCATGGTCAAACTCCTGCACGAGGCCGGCCTCGAGGTCATCCTCGACGTGGTCTACAACCACACCGCCGAAGAGGGCCCTTCCGGCCCGGTCACCAGCCTCCGGGGCGTCGACAACGCCGCGTACTACCGCCAGGGCGACGACGGCACCTACATCGACGTCACCGGATGCGGGAACACGGTCGATTTCGGCCACGATGTCCCGAGCCGCCTCGTGCTCGACTCGCTGCGGTACTGGGCCAACGACGTGCAGGTCGACGGGTTCCGGTTCGACCTCGCGGCGACGCTCGCCCGCAACGGTGACGTGCACTTCCAGCAGGACCATCCGCTGATCACCGCGATCCGGGATGATCCGGACCTCGCCGGCACGAAGCTCATCGCCGAGCCCTGGGACGTGGGACAGGGCGGCTGGCAGACCGGTAACTTCCCCGAGGGCTGGACCGAGTGGAACGACCGCTACCGGGACCGGATGCGGTCGTTCTGGCTGACCGACATCGGCGGCGCTCGGCGGATGATCCCGGCGGGCAGCGGTATCGGACGCTTCGCGACCCGGCTGGCCGGTTCGTCGAACACGTTCTCCCAGGAGCGCGGCCCGCTCGCCTCGCTGAATTTCATCACCGCGCACGACGGCTTCACGATGGCCGACCTCACCGCCTACAACGTCAAGCACAACGTGGGCAACGGCGAGTCCAACCGCGACGGCACCGACAGCAACCTCTCGTTCAACCACGGCACGGAGGGGCCGACCCGCAACGTGTCGATCCTCACCGCCCGGCGCAAGACCATGCGCAACCTGATGGGGACCCTGCTGCTCTCCGCGGGCGTGCCGATGATCACGGCGGGCGACGAGTTCGGTCGCAGCCAGCGCGGCAACAACAATGCCTACTGCCAGGACAGCGAGCTCACCTGGCTGAATTGGGACTTCGACGACTGGCAGCAGGACCTGCACCGGGTCAGCCGGCGGCTGCTGCAGCTGCGCCGGGAGAATCCCGCGCTGCGCCCGGTGCGCTTCGGCCGGCCGGGGGAAACCACCCCCGGCGCCAGCCGGATGAACTGGTACAACGCCCTCGGCCGGACCATGTCCGAGGACGACTGGAATTCGCCCAGGGAACGCACCCTCCAGTACCTGGCCGCCAGTACACCGGAGCATGAGGAATACAACCGCATCCTGCTCATCGTGCACGGCCTCGAGCGGGACACCGAGGTGATCCTGCCGACGCACGAGGACGTCACCTCCTACACGCTGCTCTGGGACTCCAGCCATGACGACCTGCGTGACGCCGTGATCACCCACGACCCGGGCACGCCGCTTCTCCTGACGGGTGCCTCGATCCAGCTGCTGCGCACCAACCAGGCGCCGCGATGATCCGCAAGCCGGATGCCGGGGCGGGCACGCCGGCGACGCTCGCCCTCGTGCGGGCCGGCATCCCGTTCGCCCCGCACCCCTACGCCCACGATCCGGCCGCGGCGAGCTACGGCCTCGAGGCCGCGCGCGAGCTGGGGCTGGACCCGGAACGGGTGTTCAAGACGCTGCTGGCCGACGCCGACGGAGCACTCGTTGTCGGCGTCGTTCCGGTCGCCGGCCAGCTCGACCTGAAGGCGCTGGCCTCCGCGGTCGGGGCGAAGAAGGCGGTCATGGCCGACCCCGCACGCGCCGAGCGGAAGACCGGGTACGTGCTCGGCGGGATCAGCCCGGTCGGGCAGAAGAGCGCGCTCACCACCGTCATCGATGAGAGCGCCCTGCTCCACGACACGGTCTTCGTCTCGGGCGGACGCCGGGGCCTGGACATCGAACTGGCTCCGTCCGACCTCGCGCGGGCGGCATCCGCGACCTTCGCCGCGATCGCCCGCGCCTGAGCCACCCCCACCGCGCACCGCGGCCGCTGGCGCACCCGCGCGGGGTTGAGTTGCGGAGAAAGTACCTTCCTCGGGCGCGCGAAGGTACTTTGTCCGCAAATCAACTGCAGGAGCGGGGGCAGCGGGCGGGGCGGCGGGGCGGGCGGGGCGTGCTCGCGACGGCGCTAGCTCGCGACGGCGACCAGGCCCATCTCGGCCGAGCTGATCAGCAGGTCGTTCCGCGGCACGACCCGCACGGTGTACCCGAACGCGCCGGCGCGGTCGAGCTCGACCGTTCCGGTGAACAGGGTCGGGCCTCCCCCCTCCGACGGGCCGGCGGCGACGTCCGGGTCGGGCGTCCCGTCAGGTTCGAGCGCCTGGACCTCCACGTCGCTGAGGTCGTCGCCGGCCAGGCTCTTGCCGTACACGACCTCGACGGTGACGTCCCTGGCGCTGAGGCCGTTGAGCTGCACGTGGGCCCGCAGGTGCAGCTCATCGCCCACCTGCGGGACGGAGACCACCCCGCCCGACTCGACGTGCGTGACGGCCACGCCCGGCCAGGCGGCGCTGATCCTGCTCTTCCAGGCGGCGAGTTCCCGGGCGGCGCGGTAGTCGTTGGTGGAGAGCAGAGCCTCGTAGCGGCCGGCCGGCCGGTACAGGCGTTCCACGTACTCGCGCACCATCCGGTCGGCGCTCAGCTCGGGCGAGAGGGTGGCCAGGGTGTGACGGATGGCCCGAACCCAGCGTTCGGGGACGCCGTCGGCGTTGCGCTCGTAGAACGGCGGAGCGACCTGGTGCTCGATCAGGTCGTAGAGCGCATTCGCCTCGAGCCGGTCGCGCTCCGCGGGGTCTCCGGCGGCATCCGCCGACGGAATCGCCCAGCCGTTCAGGCCGTCGAAATACTCGGGCCACCAGCCGTCGAGGATCGACAGGTTGAGCCCGCCGTTCAGGGCTGCCTTCATGCCCGACGTGCCGCAGGCTTCGAGCGGCCGCAGCGGGTTGTTCAGCCAGACGTCCGTTCCCGGGTACATCAGCTGGGCCATGGCGATGTTGTAGTCGGGCAGGAAGGCGATGCGCGTGCGCAATTCCGGGTCGGCCGCGAACTTCACGATCTGCTGGATCAGGCGTTTGCCCTCGTCATCGGCCGGATGCGACTTGCCGGCGATGACGATCTGGATCGGGTGCTCGGGGTGCAGCAGCAGGGCGCGCAACCGTTCCGGGTCGTGCAGCATGAGCGTCAGGCGCTTGTACGTGGGCACGCGCCTGGCGAAACCGATCGTGAGCACGTTCGGGTCGAAGACCTGGTCGATCCAGGCCGGCGGGATTCCGCCCGGGTTCTGTTCCAACCAGGCGGAGCGCAGTCGTCGCCGGGCATCCTCGACGAACTGCAGGCGCATCCGGCCCCGAACCGACCAGAGGTCGTGGTCGGTGACGGCCTCGGACGCCCAGTCGGCGGTCGAGGTGTCGCTCGCGCCCAGGCGGTCCTGCGCGAGTTCCAGCAGCTCAGGGTCGGTCCAGGTCGGGGCGTGCACACCGTTGGTGATCGAGTCGATCGGCACATCGGCCGGGTCGAAGCCCGGCCAGAGTCCCTTGAACATGCGGCGGCTGACCTCGCCGTGCAGTTTCGACACCCCGTTGGCGTGCTGGCCGAGCCGGAGACCCATGATGGCCATGTTGAAGACGTCGGGAGAGCCGCCCTCGTAGTTCTCGGCACCGAGGGCCAGGAGGTCGTCGACGGCCACGCCAGGCAGGAGATCCGTTTCGAAGTAGCGACGGATCAGGTCTCGTTCGAACCGGTCGATGCCTGCCGCGACCGGCGTGTGGGTCGTGAAAACGGTGCCGGCACGTGCCACCTGCAGCGCCTCGTTGAAGCTCAGACCCTCGCCGATGAGGCTGGAAATGCGCTCGAGGCCGAGGAACCCGGCGTGGCCCTCGTTGGTGTGGAAGACCTCGGGCTCCGGCTTGCCGCTCAGGGCGCTCCACAGCTTGACGGCGCGGGCGCCCCCGATGCCGAGCAGGAGCTCCTGCAGCAGGCGATGCTCTCCACCGCCGCCGTACAGGCGATCGGTCACCAGGCGCAGGTCGTCGGGATTCTCCGGGATGTCGGTATCGAGCAGGAGCAGGCGGATGCGCCCCACCCGCGCCTGCCAGATGCGGGCGTTGAGGGTTCGCCCGTCGGGCAATGCCAGGGAGACCTGCACGTCGGAGCCGTCCGGGCGGCGCAGGATCGACAGCGGCAGTCCGTCGGGGTCCAGCAGCGGGTACTGCTCCATCTGCCAGCCGTCGGAGGAGATCGACTGGCTGAAGTATCCGGCCCGGTAGAACAGCCCGACGCCCACCAGCGGCAGGCCCAGGTCGGAGGCGCTCTTCAGGTGGTCTCCGGCCAGGATGCCGAGCCCGCCGGAATACTGCGGCAGGGCGGCGGCGATGCCGAACTCCGGCGAGAAGTAGGCGATCGCAGCGGGCTTGTCGCCGGTGAGGCCCTGGTACCAGCGGGGCCGGTCGAGGTACTGGCGCAGGTCGTCACGGAGGGCGTCCGCCCGGGCCACGTAGCCGGCGTCGGCGGCGAGCGCGGCCAGGCGAGCGGGATCGACGGCCCCGAGGAGCGCGACCGGGTCGTTGCAGCTCCCACGCCACAGCTCCGGGGCGATGTGCTCGAACAGGCGCCGGGTGGGTTCGTGCCAGGACCAGCGCAGGTTCCCGGCAAGTTCGTCGAGCGCGGCCAGGGGCTCGGGCAGGACGGCGCGGACGGTAAATTTGCGGATGGCCTTCACGAGGTCAACCCTATTGTGCGGATTGAGGCCACAGGGAAATTCGGTGCAGCGCCGTCGAATCAATTCGCGCTACGGTCGATGGGTGGCCAAGACAGCAAAGACACTCCGCGACCCGCACGAATCCACCAGACTGGCCGGCGCGCCCCCGAAAATCGGCCGGATTCCCATCCTCGACCTGTCGCCGCAACTGAACGATGGCCTGTGGCCCGCCAAATCCTTCGTCGGGGAGGTTGTGCCGTTCCGCGCGACCGCCTTCCGCGAAGGCCACGACCTGATCGGCGTCACCCTGCTGTTGACCGCGCCCGACGGCACCGAAACCCGCCACCCGATGGGCCTGAGCGCCCCGGGAACCGACCGGTGGGAAACCCTCGTGCAGCTGGGAGTCCAGGGGCGCTGGACGTACCGCGTGCGTGCCTACGCCGACGACTGGGCTTCGTGGGAGCACAACGCCGCGATCAAGATCCCGGCGGGCATCGACGTCGAGCTCATGTTCACGATGGGCGCCCGACTTCTGGACGCGGCCGGCATCGACAAGGCCAGGCCGGCCGCCGAACGCCGCCTGGTCCAGGCCGCGGCGCAGACGCTCGCCGACCGGGGGCTGCCGGTCGACACCCGCCTGGCCGTGATCAGCAACGACAAACTGAACGCGGCGATCGCGCTCCGCCCGATCAGCAGCCTCGAGAGCGTCTCCGCGACCCGCACGGTGGTCGTCGAGCGCGCCCGGGCCGGCGTGGGCTCCTGGTATGAGTTCTTTCCCCGCTCCGAGGGCGCCAAACGGCTCGCGGACGGGTCCTGGAAGAGCGGCACCTTCCGCACCGCCGCCAGGCGGCTCCCCGAGGTCGCAATGATGGGCTTCGACGTGGTCTATCTGCCCCCGATCCATCCGATCGGCCGGGCCTACCGCAAGGGGCCGAACAACTCGCTGGATGCCGGGCCGAACGACCCCGGCTCGCCCTGGGCGATCGGGTCGGCCGAGGGCGGCCACGACGCGATCCACCCCGACCTCGGCACCGTCGCCGACTTCCGGTACTTCCTGGGCCAGGCGAGCAAGGTCGGCATCGAAATCGCGCTCGACTTCGCCCTGCAGGCCTCCCCCGACCACCCCTGGGTGGCGGCGCACCCGGAGTGGTTCACGACCCTGCCGGACGGCACGATCGCCTACGCCGAGAACCCGCCGAAGAAGTACCAGGACATCTACCCGATCAACTTCGACAACGACCCGGCGGGCATCCGCGCGGAATCGCTGCGGATCCTGCGCTACTGGATCGACCTGGGGGTGACCATCTTCCGCGTCGACAACCCGCATACCAAACCGCTCGACTTCTGGGAGTGGGTGATCAACGAGATCAACGCCGAGTATCCGGAGGTCGTCTTCCTGGCCGAGGCCTTCACCCGTCCGGCCCTGCTCCAGGGCCTGGCCAAGGTGGGATTCCAGCAGTCGTACACCTACTTCACCTGGCGCAACACGAAGGCGGAACTGGAGGAGTTCTTCGACGGCCTCGCGCACGAGACCGCCGACTTCCTCCGGCCGAACCTGTTCGTGAACACGCCCGACATCCTCTCCGAGTTCCTGCAGTTCGGCGGACCGGCCGCCTTCAAGATCAGGGCCGCCCTGGCCGCCACCGCCGCGCCGACCTGGGGTGTCTACTCGGGCTTCGAACTCTACGAAAGCGTCGCCCGACCCGGCGCCGAAGAGAACATCGACAACGAGAAGTATGAGTTCCGCCCGCGCAACTTCGCGCAGGCCGAGGACGCCGGCAAATCGCTCGCGCCCTTCCTCACCCTGCTCACCCGCATCCGTGCCGAGCACCCGGCGCTGGGGCAGCTGCGCAACCTGCACATCCACACCAGCGACGACGAGTCCGTGCTGGTGTTCAGTAAGCACCTGGATGCGGCCTTCACCGGTACCGGGCGACCGGACACCCTCATCATCGTCGCCAACGTCGACCCGCACTCGGTTCGTGAGACCCTGGTGCACCTCGACGTCACCCGCTTCGGGCTCAAGCGTGGTGAGACCTTCGAGGTGCACGACCTTGTCTCCGGCGCGGAATGGACCTGGTCCGCCGACAACTACGTGCGACTGGACGCCTTCAGCGAACCGGTGCACATCCTCCAGGTGAGGGGTCCGCGCGCATGAACGGCACCCTCATGACCCAGTCACCACGCAGGAACGGACGGCACGGATGAGGCACGCGGCAGACGGACCGGTCGACGGCCCGGCGAACGGCTCGCACACGAGCGTCCCCGCCGTTCCGGCGCACGTTCTCAAGGCGATCGCCGAGGGGCGCTACTACAACCCCCATGAGGTGCTCGGCCAGCACCTCGTGAGCGCGGGCGGCGCAGCGACCCCGCTCGTGGTCATCCGGGCCCTCCGGCCACTCGCGACCGAGGTGTTCGCGGTGCTCGCGGACGGCGCCCACATCGAGCTCACGCACCTCGATCAGGGCATCTGGCAGGGCGTCAGCACGCTCGGCCTGCAGGACTACACCCTGGAAACCCTCTACGACGGTGTCCCCAACTGGATCGCCGACGACCCGTACCGCTACCTCCCCACCCTCGGCGAACTCGACCTTCACCTGATCGGCGAGGGCCGCCACGAGCGACTCTGGGACGTGCTCGGGGCGCACCACCGCGACCACGCGGGCGTGCTCGGCACCACGAGCGGAACATCCTTCTCCGTCTGGGCGCCGCACGCGCAGGCCGCGCGGGTCATCGGCGACTTCAACGGCTGGAACGGCGCGACCCATGCCATGCGCAACATGGGCAGCACCGGGGTGTGGGAGCTGTTCGTCCCGGGCCTCGATACCGGCGCCAACTACAAGTTCGAGATGCTCGCGCAGTCGGGCGACTGGGTGCGGAAAGCGGACCCGATGGCCCGGTACACCGAGGTGCCGCCGAAGACGGCGTCCGTGATCGGCTCATCCGACTACCAGTGGGCGGATGCCGAGTGGCTGGGCGCACGGTCGGCCACCGACCCGCACAACCAGCCGATGAGCATCTACGAGATGCACGTGGGTTCCTGGCGCCCTGGGCTCGGATACCGGGACCTGGCGGACGAGCTCATCGGGTACCTGCACGAGCTGGCCTACACGCACGTCGAGTTCATGCCGCTGTCGGAGCATCCGTTCGGCGGGTCCTGGGGGTACCAGGTCACCGGCTACTACGCGCCGACGAGCCGGTTCGGCCACCCGGACGACCTCCGCTACCTGATCGACCGGCTGCACCAGGCCGGCATCGGCGTGATCATGGACTGGGTGCCCGGCCATTTCCCCAAGGACGACTTCGCGCTGGCTCGGTTCGACGGGCAGCCGCTCTACGAACACCCCGACCCCCGGCGCGGCGAGCAGATGGACTGGGGCACCTACGTCTTTGACTTCGGCCAGAAGCAGGTGCGCAACTTCCTGGTCGCCAATGCGCTGTACTGGCTCGAGGAGTTCCACATCGACGGCCTGAGGGTCGACGCCGTCGCCTCGATGCTCTACCTCGACTACTCGAGGGAAGACGGCCAGTGGGAGCCGAACATCCACGGCGGCAATGAGAACCTCGAGGCGATCAGCCTGCTCCAGGAGATCACCGCCACCGCGTACAAGCGCAACCCCGGCACGGTCATGATCGCCGAGGAGTCGACGAACTGGGGCGGCGTCACCGCGCCCACTTCGTCCGGCGGGCTCGGCTTCGGCTTCAAGTGGAACATGGGCTGGATGCACGACACGCTCCAGTACATGCACGTCGACCCGATGTACCGCTCGTACCACCACAACGACATCACCTTTTCGTTCGTCTACGCCTTCAGCGAGAACTTCCTGCTGCCGATCAGCCACGACGAGGTCGTGCACGGCAAGGGCTCGCTGGTCTCGAAGATGCCGGGCGACTCCTGGCAGCAACTCGCCAATCTTCGCGCCTATCTGGCGTTCATGTGGGCTCACCCCGGCAAGCAGCTTCTGTTCATGGGCCAGGAATTCGGGCAGCGGTCGGAGTGGAGCGAGGCCAGGGGCCTGGACTGGTGGATGCTCGACCAGCCCGCCCACCGGGGCCTGTTCACCCTCGTCGGCCAGCTCAACCGGGTGTACCGGGCCAACGCCAGCCTCTGGGCGCGCGACAACGACGCCGGCGGCCTCGAGATGCTCGACGGAGGCGGAGCGGCCCAGAACGTGGTCTCCTTCCTGCGCTGGGACAACGACGGCAACCCCGTGGCCTGCATCTTCAATTTCGCCGGGCATCCGCACAACGACCACCGCATCGGCCTGCCCTTCGCCGGCCACTGGGATGAGATCCTCAACACGGATGCCGCCGACTTCGGCGGCTCTGGCGTCGGCAACCTCGGCGGGGTCACGGCGACCGACGAACCGTGGGCTGGCCGCCCGGCATCCGCGACGCTCACGCTGCCTCCGTTGGCGGGACTCTGGCTGAAGCTCCGCCGCTAGTGATTCAACGCTGACCTGCGTGTCAGGTTCAGTTGCGGAAAAAGTACCCTCACTGTCCCAGCGAGGGTACTTTCTCCGCAACTCAGCGCGGACTCAGTAGAGCAGCGCGGTGAGCCGGGAACGAGTCGGCGGCACCCGCGGATCTTCGAGTCCGACGACCTGGAACAGCTCCAGGATGCGTTCGCGAATCGTGTTCTTGCCGGCGGCGTCCTGGGCGGGGAAGAGGGTCAGGAGGCGGTCGAAGGCGTCTTCGACGTGTCCGCCCGACAGGTCGAGGTCGGCCACGAGAAGCTGCGCGTCGAGCTCGTCCGGCCCGGCCGCCGCCGCGGACCGGATCTCCGCGATCGACTTGCCCTGCAGGCGCGCCAGAAGTCGCACCTGGGCGAGGCCGGCGACGGCCATCTGGTCGCGCGGGTCCTTGGCCAGGGCCGTGCTGTACTCGCTGATCGCCACGTCGTAGTCGCCGCGTTCGATGGCTTCAAAGGCCTCGCGGTGGTGGGGCGGGAGTTCCGGTTCCGCCGGGAGGGCCTCGGCGGCCTCATCGGGGGCGTCGTCTCCCGCGGGCGTTTGGGCGGTGCCGGTCACGCCATGCTGGGCGGCAAGTTCGAGCACCCTCTCGAACACCTCGCGCACCTGCGCCTCGGGGATGGCACCGCTGAAGAGCTGCACCGGCTGGCCGCCGACGACGGCGGCGACAGTGGGGATCGACTGGGCCGCGAAGGCCTGCGACAGCTGTGGGTTCGAATCGACGTCGACCTTGGCCAGGACGATCCTGCCGCCGAACTCCGCGGTGAGTTTCTCGAGCACGGGCGTGAGCTGCTTGCAGGGTCCACACCATTCGGCCCACAGGTCGACGATGACGGGGACGGTCATCGACAGCTCCAGCACCTCGCCGAAGTTCGCGTCGGTTCCCTCCAGCACGAGGCTGGGCACGGGCACGGGCACACCCGCGCCCGCGGCCGGTGCTCCGGGGGCCGGAGCCGCCGCACGGTTCACGAGCGAGGACAGGTCGACGGCCCCGCGCAGGTTGACGCCGGATGGTGGCAGATTGGTCATTTGAGCTCCGCTGATGAGATCAGTCCCTGGGCGAAGCCAAGGAGAACGATTTTGTCTTTCGAGCCGGCGGCAGGCACGTGGAAGAGGAGTTGCTCGCCGTAGACGCTCTGGATGCCCTTGGCCGTCGCCGATACGCCGGAGAGCGTTTTGCTCGCGCCAGAGGGACTCACCGTCGCGCCCGCGTCGACCGGTTTCACGGTTTCCGTCTCCTTGATGCTCACGGCGACGATGCTTCCGGAGTCGTTGGTGGCCAGGGCGATGGTCTTGCCCGTGCCCACCGCGATGCCGAAGGCGATCGATGCCGTCTTGGGCAGGTCGGTCCGCTTCTTCGTCTTGGCTTCCAGGCCGACCTGCGTTCGGAAGGTGTCGCCCTTGGCCTCGAACAGGTCAGCGAACTCGCTCGTGTCGCCCTTCACCAGGATGTCGGCGTAGGCCGCCGCGATCTGGTCCGGCGGCATCAGCAGGAGCCTGGAGTCGGGGGCGATGAGCGGGGCGCCGATGGTCGCCGGGGCGACCTCGGGCACCTGGGCGGCGGGCTCGAGCTGCACGGCGTACTCGACGAGGAAGTTCTCCCGGGGGCCGTCCTGCCTGAGCACGATGGCCGTGGGGGCGACGGCGGGGTCTTCCTTGTCCTGGATCACGGTCATGACCACGCGCGGCCAGGTCGACGTCTGCTGCGGCAGGGTCAGCGTCAGTGGCGAGGCCGGCAACGCGAGGGGCGTCGGGTATTTCTTGTCCTTGGCTCGGATCTTGTAGTTCGCCAGCCGTTGCTCGAGGGCCGGGCCGGTGAACCTGGTCGCGAGCGACGTTGCGTCGAGCGCGGCGTCCGCGTCGCGGGTGAGCACCGCGACCTTGCGCACGATGCGCTCGAGCTGGGGCACGGTGACGGCGGGCGGGGACACGTCCTCGCCCTGCTTCGCCGCCTCGGAGGCAGACGGGCTGGGGCTGGCCGCGGCGCTCGACTCCGAGGATGTGCTCGGCCAGAAATCGGCGGAGCATCCGCTGAGCGCGAGGCTCGAGACGAGCACCACGGGCACGACGGCCCGGAACGATCGCGTGATCGACCGGCGGGGGCCGGTGATCTCGCTGGCCTTGATCGACTTGGGGCGTGGAGCGCGGGGAAGGCGCGGCATCCGGGGGCCCTTGGGCAGGTTGCGACGCGGGCCCCGCGAGCGGCGCATGTGCATCAGGGCCAGCAGGTAGAGGATGAGTCCGATCAAGAGCAGGACAGCTCCCCCGGCGATCAGCGGGCCGGCCAGGGGCGTCGCGTTATCGGCGGGCCAGCCCAGGGTGATCTCGGTCGGAGCCGGCTGGGTGCCGTCGCTCGCGACGATCAGGGAGATGCCGGCGGGCACATTGATTCGGGTCTTCAGGTCGCGGTCCGCGGTGAACTCCTCGAGCCAAAGGTCTGACCCGGCCGGGTTCGCGCCGGGTTCAGCATCGGCCGGTGCGCCGGGCGCCGGTGTGGCCGTCGGCGCCGCCGTCGGTGTGGCCGTCGGTGCTGCGGCCGTTGCCGTGGGGGCAGGCGTCGGGGCGGCTTCGCCGCTGCTCTTACTCGTCAGCTTGCCGGTCCTGGGTGCGAAGCCGATCTCGGCGTGGGCCTCATCGGCGAGCCAGGCCTCGACGTCGGTCGATCGGCCATAGGCCAGGAAGATCGTGCCCGGACCGGAGACCGTAATCGTCTGGTTGCCCGGGTAGGCCCTGAGCGCTTCCGGCGTGATGACCGCATACCGGTCACCGCCCTCAACGGTCGCGCTGAGGCTGGTGGATGCCGGTTCCAGAAAAACCGTTCGCTGCGCGATGCCGAGCATGATCATCACGGCCGCGAGAACGAATGCCACGATGGCAAGAACGAAACGCACGTAAAACCTTTCCTATGTTGCCGACCGGCGGGTGCAGACCTGGGTGTGCACGCACTTTTCGCGTCCGAAGGGCAACAGACACAGTCGTTCTACGATACTTGACTCCCCTGAGAGCCGCCTAATAGTCTCCTAAAGCCCCGCGCCCCCAGAAGTCGGGGGGCCCCAGACGTTGCGGGCCCCGAAATCGGAATGGAGACTGAACGCCCGGTATGCACTAAAATCGGATCGGCTCCCCCGCATTCGAACAATCGGGCTTGCATTCGAGCCCGACGACGAGGAGATAGCCGTGGCGGTAGATGACGCTGAATTCACCCAGGTTTTCCGCGGGTATGACAAGGACGAGGTCGACAAGGCCCTCCAGAGCCTGCGGCGCGACCTCATCCAGGCCAACACCCAGGGCGCGGAGGCCGGCAAGGAAATCAAACGCCTCACCACGCGCATAGATGACCTGACCGCCGAGATCGAGGAAGTGGGCAGTCCCACCTTCTCCGGGCTGGGCACGAAGCTCGAGAACACCCTGCGCGTGGCCGAGGAGCAGTCGACCCGTGTGATCGCGCAGGCCGACATCGACGCTGAAAAGCTTCGTTCCTCAGCCGCCGGCGAGGTCGAGGACCTGCGCCGGGAAGCCACGGAGCGTGCCGAAAGCGTGCTCTCCGATGCCACGGTCAGGGCCGGGCGCATGCTCGACGACGCACAGGCCGAAGCCGACTCGGTGCTCGCCGCCGCCCGCGCGGAAGCGGCGTCGCTCACCCAGGACGCCGTGCAGGCGGCCGCCGCGATCCGCGGAGCCGTGGCGACGGAGTCCGCGGAAGTGCGGGCGACGGTCAAGCGTGAAGCCGCCGCGCTGCGCTCCGAGGCGGAACGTGAGGCGGCGGAGGTACGCGTTGTCGCCCAGCGCGAGGCCAGCGTGGCGCGAGAGGTTGCGGCCGGGCTGACCGCCGAGACGGAGCTCACCCGCGCCGAAGTAGCGCACGAGCTGGACCAGGAGCGGGCCGACCTCGCGCGGGAATCCGAGCAGGCCAGGATCGACCTGGCGGCCGAAACCGAACAGGCACGCCTCGACCTGGCACGCGACGGCGAGCAGTCGCGGATCGAGCTCGCCCACGACGCGGAGCAGACGCGCACCACGCTGGCGGAGGAGGTCGAGCAGACCCGCACCGATCTCGCCCGCCAGATCGAGGCCGATCGGATCGCCCGCCAGATCGAGCACGAACAGGCGCACACGGACCTCACCCGCGAGCTTGACGCCGAACGCGCCGCGGCAGCACGCAAGATCGACAAGGCCCGGGCCGACCTGGCCTCGGAACTCGAGCAGGCCCGGGCCGACCTGGCCCGCGAGAATGAGCAGGCCACCGCCGACTTCGTCGCGGAAGGCGAGCAGGCCCGGATCGACCTCGAAAACAAGCTGACGGCGGGACGCAAAAAGGGCGACCGTGAGGCGGCCAAGCTCAAGCGAGAGATCGACCAGACTCGAGCCGACCTCGAACTGGAGCTGAAGGCCAGGCGCGACGAGGCAGAGCAGGAGCACCTGGCCCGGCACCAGGAGGCCGTGTTGCTGCTGAACACCTTCCAGACCGAAGCCGACACGCAACTCACCGAGACCACCGCGCGCACCCTCGAACTTCGTGCGATCAACGAGCAGCTCGACTCGGGAGCCAGGGAGGAAGCCGCGACGCAGCGCAAGCAGGCCCAGGCCGACGCGGACCGCATTGTGCGCGAAGCCGAGACCAGGGCCAAGGCCCTCACCAAGGAAACGACCACGCGGACACGCCTGCTTGTCTCCGACGCGGAAGACCGCCTCTCCCAGATTAGGATTGAGCGCGACGCGGTGGCCGGCTACTTCGAGAGCCTCCGCAGTGTTCTCACCCAGGCGGAAAAGGTCAACAACGCCGACAAGTAGGTCCGAGCCAGGCAGGTTCGGGCAGGTAGGTCCGACATTTTGGGGGAATTCGCGTGAAAATTCAGAACGCGTTTCGCGTCGGCCTGATCGGTACCCTCGGCGTGGGTCTCGGCCTGCTCATCATCTCGTCGGTGGTCACGCTGCAGACGATCATCGTCTACATCGGGGCGGCGTTGTTCATCGCCCTCGGCCTCGACCCGGCGGTGTCCTGGCTGCAGAAGAAGGGGTTCCCGCGTTGGGCGGCAATCCTCACCGTGGTCGCGGCCGTCGTGGGTGTACTGACCGGCGTGATCTTCGCCGTCGTGCCGATCATCGCCGAACAGGTGAAGGAACTCTCCAAGGCCATCCCCGACCTCGTGAAGGCCGTCAACTCGGCCACCTTCCTGGCCGACATCCAGAAACAGTTCCCCGGCATCGACGTCAACGAGGTCGTGAAGACGGTGACCGAATTCCTCGGCACCAACCTGACGACGATCACCACGACGGCCATCCAGTCCGGGCTGGCCATCATCAGCGGCCTGTTCGGCGGGCTGATCATCCTCATCCTCACGCTCTACTTCACGGCTTCACTGAGCAGCATGAAGCGCGGCGTGTACCAGCTGGTACCGGCGTCCAGGCGTGAGCGTTTCACCGACATCAGCGAGCAGATCACGACCGCGGTGGGCCGGTACGTTGTCGGTCAGGCCTCGCTCGCTGCGTGCAACGGAGTGCTCAGCTTCATCTTCCTGTCGATCATCGGAGCGCCCTTCCCCGCCCTGCTGGCGTTCATCGCGTTCCTGTTCTCCCTGATCCCGCTCGTCGGGACGATCACCGGATCGGTGATCATCGTGCTGACCTGCCTCATCCCGGGCATCAGCTCGCTTGAGACCGCAATCGCCGCGGCGGTTTACTACCTGATTTACATGCAGGTGGAGGCATATGTGCTGAGCCCCCACATCATGAGCCGCGCCGTGTCCGTTCCCGGGGCCCTCGTCGTGATCGCGGCGCTGGCCGGCGGCTCGCTGCTGGGCCTGCTGGGCGCGTTGATCGCGATTCCCGTGGCAGCGGCCGTCCTGATGATCATCAAGCAGGTCGTCATCCCGAGGCAGAACGAACTCTAGGAGTTACGGGCCGACCCATTCGGTCGGAAGCGGAAGCGCGGCCGGGTTCACGACCGCGACGATCTCGTTCAGGATGCGCCGGGTCTGGTTCTCCCCCACCCACAAGTGCTTTCCGCCATCGACCGCGATGAAGCGGGTGGTGGGCACCGAGGCAAATCGTTCCCTGGCCTCTTCGGGCCGCAGGTAGTCGTCGTGTTCGGGGATGATGGCCACCAGCTGGCGCTCGTTTCCGGCCCAGGCCGCCAGTTCTGCGTCCGTCGCCCGGTGCAGCGGCGGCGAGAGCAGGATGGCGCCGCGGATCGGGTGCTCGAGGCCGTACTTGACGGCGAGCTCCGTGCCGAACGACCAGCCGACCAGCCACGGGTTCGGCAGTCCGCGTGCGGCCACGAAGGCCATGGCGGCGGCGACATCTTCGCGCTCGGTCACGCCGCTGCCGAAACTGCCGCCGCTCGTGCCCCGGGGCGAGGTCGTGCCGCGGGTGTTGAAGCGCAGCACGGCCAGGTCGGCCAGGGCGGGCAGTCGTCCCGCGGCCTTTCGCAGGATGTGCGAATCCATGAACCCGCCGCTGGTGGGAAGTGGGTGCAGCGTGACCAGGGTGGCCACCGGCGTGCGGCCCACGGGCGTCGCCAGCTCACCGACCAGGGTCAGGCCGTCGCTCGTGTGCAGTTCGATATGTTCGCGCGTAGCTGGCAGCTCGATGCCGCCGCGGATCTCGACTCCGTGCGTGCTCTCTGCGTTCGTGGTCATGCGTCATCCTCCGACAACCGGGTCAATTGATTTTCCAGCAGTGTGAATGCCAGTGTCGTCGGGCAGCGATGTCGGCTCCGTCGCCGAGGACGCCGTCGCCCCGCCACGCGACGATATGCGCGACCCCGGGCACGACCCGGAGGCCGCAACCGGGACACACGTAGTTCTTCAGGGCCTGCGCCGCCGGCACCGGTTGAACGTGCCACTGGCCGTCACGACGGATCTCCGTGCGACGCCAGCCCGCCAGCAGGCTGGACAGATCGGCTTCGCCGTCATCGTCGACGCCGGGCTTATGGCCCCTGGGGCGGTTGCTACGAGGCATGAGACCAGTCTATGGGGCTGGTTTCGGGAGCCGGCTTCGGGCGCCGGTGCCAGCTGTGAGCCTAATACCAGCCGTCGGCCTGGGACTTGCCCCAGGCGCCGCAGGGCGAGCCGTACCGGTCGGTGATGTAGCCCAGGCCCCACTCGATCTGGGTTCCGGCGTTCGTCGCCCAGTCGGAGCCGGCCGAGCCCATCTTGGATCCGGGGAGTGCCTGGGGAATGCCGTAGGCGCCGCTCGAGGAGTTCATGGCATTGACGCGCCAGCCCGACTCCTTGTTCCACAGGGAGACAAGGCAGTTGAACTGGTCTTCGCCCCAGCCGCGCGCAATGACCTTGCCGTGCGCGATGGCCTGGGCGGAACCCGGGCTGGGCACGGCAGCATCCGGCGCTGCGAAGCCTGCTGAGGCCGCCGCCTTTGGTTTGGGCTTGGGCTTTGGCTTGGGCTTCTCGCCCACGGTGAAGCTGTCGCGAGAGACGGTGTTCGTGTAGCTGCCGGCTACGAGAACTTCCTGGCTGGCCTGGCCGGCAAAGCGGTCCCCGGCCGGCTGGAAGTACGGAGACGCCGTTGCGCCGGAGTACGGGTCGATGACGCTCACCAGGACGAAAGCGGATGCCGCCGTGAAAGCGAAGACACCCAGGGTCAAACGGCTCCGCGAGCGGGGTCTGACCATCCGGGCCCTGGGCGGCTGGTGAGCCGCAACAGGTTCGATTACATTCAGATGTCTACCCACGATTTGTCGAGCCTAGCCCAGATCGGCGGTCACAGCGAGATAACAGGCCGATGTCAGCGAACCGCGAGCATCAGGTCGACCACGCCGTCGAGCACGAGATCGACCTGCGCCTCGCGGTATCCGCCGCGCTGCGGACGGAAAACGGCGGTGCGCACGTCGTCGACGCTGAGCGCGCGGCCTTTCTCCAGGTGTTTGACGACTCGGCTCGTGAACCGGTCGACGTCGGCGAGGCTGTACCCGACGGTGAGCACGCTCGTCCGCGTGAAGCGGTGCCCGGGCGGGCGAGTGAGCCGGTCGAAGATCTCCTGCGTCTTCTTGCTCGCCTCCGCGGAGATTGCCTGGCGGCCCTTGGTCCGCACCGCGTCGTCACGCTCGCGCGCGGCGAAGGCATCCTCGAGGCGCTCCAGGGCTGCGTCGACGTGCGAGGGAGAGTAGCCACCCTTCTGCATCGCGAAGGCCGTGTGACGGATGGACTCGGCCGTCAGCTGCTCGGAGACACCCTTCGCGTCGTACGCGCTCCGGGCCGCTGCGAGGAAACCATCGACCTGCTCGACGCTGTAGCCGAGAGTCTTCTTGTCGGTCAGGGGAAAGGTGCTCACCGCTTCATTCTCTCGCACGCTCGGCTTCACTGCTGCAACCGGGCTCAGGCGAAGATGAGGAAGAGCGCGTAAGCGGCTGCGGCGGACGGGAGGATCGAGTCGAGCCGGTCGAGGAATCCGCCGTGTCCGGGAAGCCACGAGCTCATGTCTTTGATGCCGAGGTCACGCTTGATGAGCGACTCGGCGAGGTCGCCGAATGTGGCGGTGACCAGGATGACCGACCCGAAGATCAGACCGAACCACCACGGCTGGCCGAGCATGAAGAGCGAGAGGAGCACGCCGGCGACCATGCAGACCAGAGCGGCCCCGGCCAGGCCCTCCCAGGTCTTCTTGGGGCTGATGCTGGGGGCCATCGGGTGCTTGCCGAACGACAGGCCGCTGGCATAGGCGCCCGTGTCGGCGGTGATGACCAGAAGGAGGAATGCGAGAGTCCACCACTGGCCTCCCGGTTGGGCGGCGAGCAGCACGGCGAAACTGGACAGGAAGACGACGTAGGCCTGGATCAGGAATCCGGCGCCGATGTCTCCGAGCACGCTGCGGAACTCCGCCCGGTGCGCGGGCCAGGCGAGCAGTGCCATCCGCCAGAGGGCAATCAACAGGATGCCGGCCAGCGTAGCCAGCCATTGGCCCTCGGCGCCCCAGTAGAACGCGGCCGGGACGACGGCCACGGCCGCGATGACGACCGGGATCCGGGGAACGATGCGCCCGGCGTGACGCAGAGCCTGGGCGAATTCGAAGGCGGTGAACGCCACGATCACGCCCGCGAAGACCATGAACAGTTCCTTGATGAAGATCAGGCTGAACACCATCGTCAGCCCCAGCACGAGCCCGATCAGCACGGCCAGGATCAGATTCCGGCCCGTTCGCGCCTCGATCCGAACATTCGTGGCATCGATTTGCGCCCGGGTCGCCTGAACCTGGCGTTCAAAGTCGGCTTTGGTGGCCTCGACCTGCGCCCGGAATTCGGCGCGGTTGGTGCCACGACCGCGCTTGGGGGGCTGGGGGCCGGGAGGATCCTGGGTCATGACGGCGACTCCCCTAGATCTCGAGGAGCTCGGATTCCTTGCGCTTGAGCGCGTCGTCGATGCTGTCGACGTGGCTCTTGGTGATCAACTCGAGTTCCTTCTCGGCACGTGACACCTCGTCTTCACCCACGTCGCTCTTCAGCGCGTCGAGCTCGTCCTTGGCCTTGCGGCGGAGGTTTCGCACGGAGATTTTCGCATCCTCGGCCTTGGTCCGAACGATCTTGACGTATTCCTTGCGACGGTCGGCCGTCAGCTCGGGCAGGGTCGCCCGGATGATGACACCGTCGTTGCCGACGTTGGCCCCGAGGTTAGGGGTGTCCCGGATGGCCACCTCGATGTCGCGGAGGGCGCCCTTGTCGTAGGGCGTGATGAGCAACGTGCGCGCCTCGGGGTTCTGCAGGGAGGCGAGCTGCTCGAGGGGCGTCATGGTGCCGTAGTAGCTGACCAGGATCTTCGCGAACATCTGGGGGTTCGCACGCCCCGTCCGAACGGTTGCGAAGTCGTCTTTGGCGGCTTCGACGGCCTTCGTCATGCGCTGGGTGGAATCGGACAGAACATCCGCAATCACGGGGACTCCTTCTTCGGTGGGCAGGATCAAGCTTAGTTGGAGACGAGGGTTCCCAGATCGGCGCCCAGAATCGCAGCCGTGACGTTGCCGTCCGGCTTCATTCCGAACACCTGCATGGGCATCCCGTTGTCCATGCACAGGCTGAAGGCGGTGGAGTCGACGACCTTGAGGCCGCGCTGCAGGGCTTCCTGGTAGGTGATGCGGGCGATCTTCGTCGCATCGGGGTTGGTGCGCGGGTCGTCGGAGTACACGCCGTCCACACCGTTCTTGGCCACCAGGACGACCTGGGCGTCGATTTCCAGGGCGCGCTGGGCGGCGACGGTGTCCGTGGAGAAGTACGGAAGGCCCGCCCCGGCGCCGAAGATGACGACCCGGCCCTTCTCGAGGTGACGTTCGGCGCGCCGCGGGATGTACGGCTCGGCGACCTGGGTCATGGCGATGGCGGACTGGACGCGGGTTTCCGCGCCGGCCTGCTCGAGGAAGTCCTGCAGGGCGAGGGCGTTCATGACGGTGCCGAGCATCCCCATGTAGTCGGCCCGGCCGCGGTCCATGCCGCGCTGGGAGAGTTCCGCGCCACGGAAGAAGTTGCCGCCGCCGACGACGATGGCGATCTCAACGGTCTTGGCCGCTTCGGCGATTTCGCGGGCGAGGGAACTGACGACGTCGGGGTTCACGCCCAGGGCTCCTGCCCCGAACGCCTCCCCGGAAAGTTTGAGGAGGACCCTGCGCTTCTTACCCGTTTCTGACATGCCGTGCGAGTCCTTCCGTTGTGACGTGGTTCTAAAGCTACTGCGTGCACCTGCGAGTGAGGGCACAGAAAAGGAGACCGGATTGCGTTCGCAATCCGGTCTCCCTCATGGTGAAGCTACGCGCCGACCTTGAACCGGGCGAAGCCCGAGACGGTGACTCCGGCATCGGCGAGGACCTTGCTCACGGACAACTTGTTGTCCTTGGCGTAGTCCTGCTCGAGCAGGGCAACCTGCTTGAAGTACGCGGTCACGCGACCCTCGACGATCTTGGGGAGTGCCGCTTCCGGCTTCCCCTCGTTCTTCGAGATCTCGGTGACAATCCGACGCTCTGCCTCGACGGCGTCCGCAGGGACGTCTTCGCGGGAGAGGTACTCGGGGTTGGCGAACGAGATGTGCTGCGCAATGCTGCGCGCGGTCTCCGCGTCGTCACCCGAGTAGCCGACGACAACGCCGACCTGCGGGGGCAGGTCCTTGCTGGTCTTGTGCAGGTAAACCGCGAACTTCTCACCCGTGACGGATGCGACGCGACGCAGTTCGAACTTCTCGCCGATGATGGCGGCCTCGTCGTTGATCAGCTCGGCGACGGTCTTGCCGTCGGCCGGTGCGGCCAGGCCCTCGTCGACCGTGGTGGCGCCGGCAGCGGCGACCGCGTCGATGACCTTCTCAGCCAGGGCGACGAACTTGTCACCCTTGGCGACGAAGTCGGTCTCGCAGGCGAGCTCGATCATCGTGGCGGTGTTGCCGATTTCCTTGGCGGCGACGAGCCCCTCGGAGGTGGAACGGTCGGCGCGCTTCGCGTTGCCTTTCGCCCCCTTCATCCTGAGGAGTTCGACGGCCTTCTCCATGTCGCCATCGGCTTCAACGAGGGCGTTCTTGGTGTCGACCATGCCGGTGCCGAGGCGTTCGCGCAGGGCCTTGACTGCTTCGAGTGTGACGTTTGCCATACCTGGTGTCCTTACTTGGTCTCTTCGGCGGGTGCGTCTGCGGCGGCAACCTCTTCGGTTGCGGCCTCAGCGGCAACCTCGGTGGCTGCTGCTTCTTCGCCGGCGACCTGCTCGGCGGCAACCTTCTCGGCTGCAACCTCTACGGTCTCGGCGGAGGACTGCTCAGGAGTGGTCTCCGTAGCGGCCTCGGCCTCAGCGGGGGCGGCCAGGAGTTCGGCTTCCCAGGCGGCGAGGGGCTCAACTTCGGCCTCCGGCTTGGCGTGACGCTGGATGAGGCCCTCGGCTGCCGCGTCCGCGATGATGCGGGTCAGCAGGCCGACGGAGCGGATGGCGTCGTCGTTGCCCGGAATCGGGTACTGGACGTCGTCCGGGTCGCAGTTCGTGTCGAGGATCGCGATGACGGGGATGCCGAGCTTGCGGGCCTCGTCAATGGCGAGGTGCTCCTTGTTGGTGTCGACAACCCACAGCGCCGACGGCGTCTTCGTGAGGTTGCGGATACCGCCGAGGCTCTTGTGAAGCTTGACGAGCTCGCGCTTCTTGATGAGCATTTCCTTCTTCGTGAAACCGCTCTTGGCGGTGTCCTCGAAGTCGAGCTCTTCGAGCTCCTTCATGCGAGCCAGACGCTTTGACACGGTCTGGAAGTTGGTGAGGAGGCCACCGAGCCAGCGCTGGTTGACGTACGGCTGGCCGACGCGCTGCGCCTGCTCCGAGATCGATTCCTGCGCCTGCTTCTTGGTGCCGACGAAGAGGATGGTGCCGCCGTGGGCAACGGTCTCCTTGACGAAGTCGTACGCCTTGTCGACGAAGCCGAGCGACTGCTGAAGGTCGATGATGTAGATGCCGGAACGCTCGGTGAAGATGAAGCGCTTCATCTTCGGGTTCCAACGTCGGGTCTGGTGCCCGAAGTGCACGCCGCTGTCGAGCAGCTGGCGAATGGTTACGACGGCCATGAGCCGTTCTCCTTGTCCGGCGCGCGCTGCGAGGCAGCGAAACGCCAATCGGTTTCACGCGGCAATCGGTCGATCGCCTCTCCTGGTGCCCGGCACACAACCGCCCCTGCTTCCTGCGAAGCGGGGACCGAATGGTCGTGGAGGCCGAATGGGCACGCGTAGTCAGCGCACTAAAGCGCTGCTGGGATGAGTTTAGCACCAGGCCGACCGGGTCCGCGGACACCGTCGTTCGCCACCGGGCCGGCACCAGGCCTTCCACCACAACCGCGGCGCCGAGCCGACCCCGCACGGATGCCGGCCCCGGGCATCCGGACGGCGGGCGCACGCACAGGGTGGGTACGTGTCCTCCTCCCGAGCATCCCCGTTCCGGGTGTGGCCGTTCGGGGCGTCGCCTCCCCGAGCGTGGCCGTCCCTGGCGCGGCCGTCCCGTTTGTTCGCCGCGTCGCTGCTCGTCCCGTTCTGGCTGCTGCCCGGCTCCTCGCCTCCGGCCACCTGGCTCTGGCCAGTGCCTGCCCCGCACTCCGTGACGAGGTCGTTCGAGGCCCCGGCCTCCCCCTACGCCGCCGGACACCGGGGCATGGATCTCCCCGAGCGGCGGGGCGCCCCCGTTTTCGCACCGGCGGGAGGCGTTGTCTCCTTCTCCGGCGTCGTCGCCGGCCGCCCTGTGGTGTCGATCAGTCACCCGGGCGACCTGGTCTCGACCGTCGAGCCCGTGATCGGCGTCGTTCCCGTAGGCGACCGTGTTGCCGCCGGGCAGCGAATCGGGCTGATGGCATCCGGCGGCCACTGCGCGGACGCCTGCCTACATTTCGGCGTGCGGTTGCACGGGCAGTACGTGTCGCCGATGCTCTTCCTCGGCGGGGTTCCCCGCGCCGTGCTCCTGCCCCTGCAGGCCTCAATCCTCCGCGAAACTGCAGTTGTGCCGCTTAAAACGCCCTCATAACGTGCACAACTGCGGTTTCGCGGGGAGTATTAGGCGCGGGGGTGGGCGGTGCGATAGCTCTGCTTGAGCCGCTCGGCGGATACGTGGGTGTAGATCTGCGTGGTGCCCAGGCTGGAGTGCCCGAGCAGCTCCTGCACCGCACGGAGGTCGGCCCCGCCGTCCAGCAGGTGGGTGGCCGCCGTATGCCTGAGCGCGTGAGGACCGGCCGGCCCCGCTCCCGGGAACTCGACGAGGAGACTCGCGACGAGGCGGTACACGGCACGCACGCCGAGGCGCGTGCGCCTGGTTCCGAGGAAGAGTGCTGACGGCGCCGGCGACGAAGATGGCCGGGACTGCGGCGAGGACTGCGCCGCAGCGCGTGCCGCTGCCGCAGTCTGGGCGGCGGTTTTCGAGGCGGCCGGTGCCGCGGCCAATACCGGACGCGCCCGACGGATGTAGTCCACGATCGCGCCCTGCGCCGGGACCCCGAACGGCACCACGCGTTCCTTGCCGCCCTTGCCGGTGACCCGGACGGTCAGCCGGTCCAGGTCGACGTCGCCGACGTCGAGGCCGACGAGCTCCGACACCCGCAGGCCCGACGCGTACAGGAGCTCGATCACCGCCAGGTCCCGAAGCGCCGTGGGCGCACCGTGCTCGGCTCGTAGCGCCAGGGAACCGAGGAGTTCCTGCATCTGGCTGCGGTTGATGACCCGAGGCAGCGTGCGGCCGGGCTTCGGCGAGCGCAGCCGCACGCCCGGGTCGACCGTGCCGGCACCGGTTCGTGCCAGCCACGCCGTGAAACTCCGGGCGGAGGCCGAGTGCCGGGCGATCGTGGAGCGAGCGAGCCCGGCCTGGGTGCCCGACCAGAGCCAGTCGCGGAGCAGGTCCAGGCTCAGGGCATCCGTCGTGGTGTGCCCGCGCAGCTCCGCGAAGGTGGCCAGCGCGGCGAGGTCGGTGCGGTAGGCGCGAATGGTGTGCGGCGAGAACCCGCGCTCCACCGTGAGGTAGAGCACGAAGTCGTCGATGGCGCGGTCCAGGTGCACTCCCCCGGCATCGACCCCCGCATCGGATATCACCGCAGCGCCTCAGGCGTGCCGGGAGAACGCCTCGGTGCGTTCCTCGGCGGTGAGGCTGGCGAAGCGGTCGAGGAATGCGGCGTCGAAGTGCGTCACCACGTCGTAGGCGCCGAGCGGCACGTGGGAATGCACGACCTGGTCTTCGTACACGCGCACCAGATTGAATGACTGGCCCCCGTCGACCCCGGACAGCTCGCGCCGCGGCGCGCTCGGGTCGAGCGTGTAGCAGGTGGCGGCGGCCACGGACACGGGGATGCCCGCGAACTGCCCGGTCGTCGCGGAGTGCATGTGGCCGCCCAGAATGGACCGGATGTCGCTGCCTGCGATCACCTCGGCCAGGCGCGGCTGATCCCGGAGTTCGAGGATGCTCATCAGTGCCGTCGGGGTGGGGACCGGAGGGTGGTGCAGGGCGAGGAGGCTGCCGTGGGGGGCCGGATCCGCGAGCACGCCGGCCAGCCAGGCCAGCTGTTCGTCGGACACCTCGCCATGGTGATAGCCCGGCACGCTCGTGTCGAGCACGATGACCCGGAGGCCGCGGATGTCGAAGACCGCGTCGACCGGCCCGGTGTTTGCCGATTCCTCTTCGCGCAGCAGTTCGGTGCGGAAGGCCGTCCGCTCGTCGTGGTTGCCCATGACCCAGATGACCTGGGTGCCGAGGCGATCGGCGGCCGCCTCTACGAGGTCCCGCACGCGCCTGTACGCGTCGGGCTCGCCCCGGTCGGCGATGTCGCCGGTGAGCACGATGGCGTCGGGGCGCAGCCCTGATCGTTCCAGCTGCTCCAGCGCCCGCTGCACCGTGCTGTCCGTGTCGACGGCTCCAAAGAGCGGCCGCTCCGCACCGAGGAAGTGCGTGTCGCTGAGGTGCACCAGGAGGTGCGAGGCCGGCGAGTACTGGCCCCAGTCTTCGTCTGGCATGGATCCCCCTGGTGGGTCTGATTCGTGGGTCAGCGACCACACTACGACCAACCACCGGCACTCCCCGTGTCGGCTCGCGAACAGCCGGCCGATGGGATGAACGCCGGAGCGCTCTCGATCCCCGAGCCCACAAGCCAGGCATCACGTTCCGCGGCCGATCGAGACCCAACCGGTCTCGCGCTCGCTCACCACCCCGTCGAGGTCGAGCGCGCCGAGGGCGCCCAGTACGGCCGCGGTTGACATCCCGGCCCTGCGCGCGATGTCGGGCACGGGGCGCGGGGACCTTCGGCTCAGCGCATCGAGGACGCGGATCTCCTCGCTGGTGCGGGAATCCGTCCCGCCCGCGGCGCCCTCGGCCTCGATCCGGTCGAGGGCCCAGACCCCTTCACCGGCAAGCTCGGCCATTTCTGCGGCGGTGGTCACGCAGACGGCGTCGAACTCACGGATGAGGCGATGGCATCCGGCCGAGGCGGGCGATGTGACGGGCCCCGGAACCGCGCCCAGGGGACGGCCGAGGGCGGCGGCGTGGCCGGCTGTGTTCAGCGAGCCGGATCGCCAGCCCGCCTCGACCACGACGGTGGCCGCGCCGGCAGCGGCTATCAACCTGTTGCGCTGGAGAAATCGCCATTTCGTGGGCGCGGCGCCGCACGGCAACTCGGATACGACGGCGCCCACCTCGGCGATGCGGCTGATCAGCGCGTCATGACCGGTCGGGTAATGCCGGTCGACTCCCCCGGCCAGGAACGCGAGAGTAATGCCCTCGCTGGCGAGGGCCGCGCGGTGGGCCATACCGTCGATCCCGTAGGCGGCGCCGGACACGATAGCGAAGCCGCGGTCGACGAGCCCGGCGGCGGCCTCCATCGCCACGTGCTCGCCGTAGCCGGTCGCTGCCCGGGCACCGACCAGGGCGACCGCGTGCGGGAGAGCGTGGAAGGCCGCCGGGTCGCCGCGCCACCAGAGCGCGATCGGGGCGTGCAGGCCGAGATCGTCGAGCGACGCCGGCCAGAGCGGGTCGGAGGGCAAGAGCAGTCGCGCAGACACCCGAACTGCCTGCTGCAGGGAATGGATGACCTCGCCGGAGGACAGGCGCGGGCGCCACCGCTGCAGGCCCTGCTCGAGCTCGCTCTCGAGCTCCTCCCCGGCGACGCCGCTCTCCCGCACTGTGACCGCGAGCCGCTCCGGCGTCCACGTCTCGAGGACGGCGGTGAGGGCCACGCTCGCGCCCAGGCTGCCGACGAGCAGACCCGCGACCCCGTCGCCCGGTTCGGCGATGCCGGTCCAGGCGGCTCGGGCGAACACGTCGGCCGGAGCATCCCGCTCCGACTCATCGCAGCCCGGGTGCACGCCCCTCGCCAGCCCCACGATCACCGACTCCTCCAGCCCGAACAGTGTCATGTCGTCACTCCCTTCCTCAGGTAGAGCGCCTGCCCGACGTGGTCGGCGCCCGGGCGCTGCACGCCGTCGAGGTCCGCGATCGTCCAGGCGACTCGGAGCACGCGGTCGTAGCCGCGCATGGTGATTCCGCCGCGCTCGAGCGCACGGTCGAGGGTGGCCGTGATCGATCCGCCGAGGCGCGATTGCGGGCCACGCAGCCAGGGTCCCGGGACCTCGGAGTTGAGGGACCACGGCGTGCCGGCCAGGCGGGCGGCGGCCGCCGCCCTCGCGTCGATCACGCGGCCGCGCGCGGTGACGCTGGAGCGCCGCGGCTCGTCTGCCGCGAGGCGCAACTGGGCCGCGGTGACGCGGGTCACCCGCAGCTGGATGTCGATCCGGTCGAGGAGCGGCCCGGAGATGCGGGCGAGGTAGCGCCGCCTGGCGCTCGGCGGGCAGGTGCAGTCCAGATCGGTGGAACCGTACTGACCGCAGGGGCAGGGGTTGGCCGCCATGACCAGTTGGAACCGGGCGGGAAAGCGTGCCGTCGCGTTGGCTCGGTGGATGATGATGACACCCGACTCGAGCGGCTGACGGAGTGCGTCGAGCACCGAGGAGGCGAACTCGGGCGCCTCGTCGAGGAAGAGCACGCCGTGCGAGGCCCGCGCCGCCGCGCCAGGCCGGATCTGTCCGCTCCCGCCGCCCACCATGGCCGCCGCGGTCGCCGTGTGGTGCGGGGCCTCCAGCGGTGGGCGTGTGATGAGCGCGCGCCCGAGCGCGTGGCCGCTGAGCGAGCGCATCGAGCTGACCTCGAGGGAGGCCGCGGCGTCCAGATCGGGCAACAGCCCCGGCAGGCGCGCAGCGAGCATGGTCTTTCCGGAGCCGGGCGGCCCGAGCATGAAGACATGGTGGCCGCCCGCGGCGGCGATCTGCAGAGCGAGCACGGCATCGTCGTTGCCGAGCACGTCGACGAGGTCGGGCTCTTCGACGTGCTCGGCAGGGTCCGCCGGCGGCACGATCGCGTCGACGGGGATCGGCTCGAGCCGGGCGCCGTGCCAGATCGCCGCGTCCCGCAGGGTGGCGACGCCGATCACGCGCATGTCCGGGACGAGCGACGCCTCGTCGGCGCTGCCCGCGGGGACCATGACGGTGGTGTGCCCCAGCCTCGACGCGGCGACGACGGCCGGCAGTATCCCGGGCGTGGGACGCAGCCGTCCGTCGAGGGCCAGTTCGCCGATGTGCACGACGCCGGCCACCGAGTCGGCCGAGATGAGCTCGTCGGCGGCGAGGCAGGCGACCGCGATGGCCAGGTCGAAGCCCGAGCCGTGCTTCGGCAGCGCGGCCGGGGACAGGTTGATGGTGAGGCGGTTGCGGGTGAGGGGGCAGCCGGAATTCGCGGCCGCGGTCCGCACGCGATGCGTCGCCTCCGATAGCGCGGCATCCGGCAGCCCGATCAGGAACATCCCGGGAAGCTGGCCGGAGATGTCCGCCTCCACCTCGACCAGGGCACCGGTGAGGCCGAGGAGGGCCATCGCGTGGGTTCTGGCGAGGCCCATCAGGCTCGCCCCGCCGGAACGCTCCGAGGCCGGAGCCGCCCCATCAGAACACCCCGGCGAGATGTTCGATCACCGGCGTCTTGCCGGGCTCGGCGATCACGGCGATCGCGTCGATCCGGATGCGGCCCGGCCATGCGTCCGCCTGCTCGCACCAGGCCGCGGCCAGCCGGCGCAGCCTGGCCAGCTTGGCGACCGTGATCGCTTCGAACGGATGCCCGAAGCCGGTGCCCGAGCGCGTCTTCACCTCGACGAAGACAACCTCGCCGCCACCCTCGACGACGAGGTCGATTTCACCCTGCGGACACCGCCAGTTGCGGGCGATCACGCGGTAGCCGGCATCGGTCAGGAAGGCCGCCGCACAGTCTTCCCCGCGCCTGCCCAGTTCGTCTTTGCGAGCCACGAGCACCTCCGGCCCCCAGCGTGTCGGAGGAGGAGGTTCCCGCCGCCGTCAGGGGCGGTTTCGGTGCGGGATGGGTCGCGCGCGGTCGCTGTGGAGGAACCGGCGAGCATCGGCGCCACCCGGTTCCCTATTCCATCGCGAACAACCGACGGACGACCCGTCCCTCGGCCAGGGCATCCAGGCCCTCGTTGATGTCGGCGAGCGGCCGGGTGTCGGTGTGCAGGAGCTCGACCGGAAGCTTGCCGTCCCGCCACATCTGCAGGTAGAACGGGATATCCCTGGCCGGAACGGAATCGCCCATGTAGGAGCCGAGGAGCCGCTTGCCGGCCCCAGCGAACTGCAGGGCCTGCACGGTGATCGTCTGGTCGGGGTGCGGCAGCCCGACGGACACCAGGGCTCCGCCGCGGGTCAGCAACCCGAGGCAGGCCTCCATGACCCGCCCGCTGCCGACGGCCTCGATGGCCACGTCGACCCCGTCGCCGGCGTGCTCCGCCACCAGCGCGGCCGCCTGTTCGGGCGAGCCGGCGACGTGCGCACCGCAGCGGAGCGCGAGCGCCTGCTTTTCGGGAAGCGGGTCGATCGCGATCACCGTGGTGCCCGGCACCTGCGCGGCCGCCATGACCGCCATCAGGCCGACGGCCCCGAGACCGAACACGATCACCGATTCCCCCTCGCCCAGTCGCGCGGTGTTGAGTACGGCGCCCATCCCGGTCAGCGCGGCGCAGCCGAACATGGCGGCAACGTCGAAGGGCACATCGTCGTCGACCACGACAACGGATTCGCGGGCCACGACCGCGTACTCCGAGAACGCCGAGACTCCCAGGTGGTGGTTCAGCCGGTCGCCCGCGCCCGTACGAAGCACCGCATCGCCGTGCAGGAGGTCCCCGGCGGCGTTCGCGATGGCGCCCCGGTGGCAGAGGGCGGGCCGGCCGTGGTTGCACGCACGGCATTCGCCGCAGCTGGGCACGAAGACGAGCACCACCCGGTCACCGACACGCACGTCGGTGACGCCGGACCCCACCTCGGCGATGGTTCCCGCGGCCTCATGGCCGAGTGCCATCGGCAGCGGCCGGATGCGGGAGCCGTCGATGACGGACAAGTCTGAGTGGCACAGGCTGGCGCGTTCGATCTTGACGAGCACCTCGCCGCGCCGTGGCGCCGGCACATCCACCCGTTCCAGCGAAAGCGGGCGGCTGGTCGCGTAGGGGCGGACGGAGCCGGCGTGGCGGAGAACGGAGGTGAGCATCGTCGCTGGAGTCATGGTCCTCAACCTACTTGGCGGCGCGCCTGACGAACGGCGGCCATGTCACCGGCGGCACCTACAGTGGGAACCGTCGGCATCCGCTCAAGCGAGGCCCGGCGACACTCCCCGCCGAAATCCCTCGCGAATTCGGCGTGCAAAAGACACGTGCAACAAGACAGGACCCGCGCTCATGATGGGTGGACACCACGCCATGTCCGGCGCCGCCGCCTGGATCGCCGTCACGGCAACGGCGGGGCACGGCCTCGGCCTCTTCCCCGTCACCCCGGTCGGCACAATCGCCGGTGCGCTGCTCTGCGCCGGGGCGGCGCTGCTGGCGGATGCCGACCACGGCTCCGCGACCATCGCCCAGTCGGTTCCCGTGCTCGGCAAACTCGTCACTTCCGGCATCTCCCGGGCCTCCGGAGGGCATCGGCACGGCCTGCACAGCCTGCTCGCACTGCTCTGCGCCTGGTTACTGGCCACCGGCTTCGGCCACATCGTCTGGCAACCGGAGTGGTGGCACGAGCCCGTCAGCTTCGGCCCGGCCGTACTGACCGCGGCCGCCGTCGCGTTCGCCGTGAAGGCGCTCGGGTTTTCCGACGGCCCCTGGCCGGTGGCGTGGCTGATCGGCCTCGGTGTGGCGGCGTTCATCGCCCTCTATGCTCCCGAGCAGCAGGCCTGGTTCGTCGTCTGCTTCACCCTCGGCTACGGCATCCACCTCGTCGGCGACTTCCTCACCACCGGGGGGCTGCCCCTGCTGTGGCCCTGGGTTCCGAAACCGCCGCGCTGGTGGCGGAAGGTGCCCCTGTTCAGCAGCCTGTGGTCCAGGGGCGGTTACCTCGCACTTCCGGTGCTGGGCAATGCCGGGTCACGCCGCGAGTGGTTCCTGCTGGTCCCGGTCACGGTCTACGTGGTCTACGGGATCCTCTTCGCTGTGCTCGCGATGGCCGGCGTCGACCTGGGCGCGTTCATCGACACGGAGTTCGCCGACTTCCTGTGAAGGCCGGCGCCTCAGAGGCCCAGCTTCGCCAGCTCGGCGTCCATCCGTTCGGCCAGTGCCCGGTAGCCGTCATCATTGGGGTGCAGCCCGTCCCCGGCCATCCATTCGGGATGACCCTCGATCCAGTGCGAGGCGCCCGGGATGTAGTCGGCACCGACCTGCGCCGCCGCGTCCCGCACCCAACCGATGATGCGCTCGACCGAGGAGGGCCGCGCGTCCGTGTACCAGAACGGCTCCACGACGATCAAGCGGGCGTCCGGGAGGGCCTCGTGCAGCCTGGTGAGGTCATCCGTGATGGCGGCCCGGATGTCAGCGGCTCGGTCGGGCATCGAGAAGTTGTCGTTGAGGCCCATGGTGACCATGACGATGTCCGGATTGGCGCTGATCACCTGGTCGACGATGTCGGGATTGGCGCTGATCACCTGGTCGACGAGGTCGGGACCGGGCCGCGAGTCGCGCTTGTTGACGAACCCGAGGCCGTTGACGCTGGGGTTCACCTCGTTCCAGCCTCGCTCGGCCGACACGATGGTCGACCAGCGCTTCGCCGGGCCGGAGGCCCCGGTGCCGAGCGTGTAGGAGTCGCCATAGAAGGCCGCCGTCGGGCCGGTGGCGGAGTCCTGGTCGGATGCGACCGGCGTTCCGCTCCTGACGGCGGCGCAGCCCGTCACCACGACGAGAGCCGTCACCATGCCCAGGCCGGCCAGCAGCCAGGCGGCCAGCCGCCGGCGCGAGGTCAGGCGTGAGGTCAGGCGTGAAGTCAGGCGCGAGGTCAGGTGTGGGGCCGGGCGTGAGGTCATGGGAATCCTTCGGAGCGAGCGTCCGTTTCGCTTGGCCTTCGCTTGGCCTTCGCTTGGCCTTCGCTTGGACTTCGCTTGGACTTCGCTTGGCGTTCGCCCGGCCCGTGGTGGAGCGGTCGAGGCTCAGGTGGAGTCTAGAGGGTCGGGGAACGCCGGGCGTCAGAACGGGGGTGGCGGGTCGATCCGGGTGGCCGGTTCGGTCGTGTACTCCCGGCCGGCGGGCGAGGTCCAGGTGAGCGTGCCGTCCCTGGCGTGGGTCACG
>NZ_SOHO01000060.1:0-77075 GCF_004403225.1 Cryobacterium sp. Sr8
TTGAGCAGCTCACGGAAACTGAACATGATGCTCTGGCGCTTGGCCTGCGAGGTGTCACGCCAGGCCGGGAAAGCGGCCAGGGCCGACGCAATCGCGACGTCGACGTCGGTCGTGCTGGCCAGGCTCACGTTTTTGGCGACCTGGCCCGTGGCCGGGTTGAACACCGGCGCGGTGCGGGTCGAGGTACCGGCGGCGGCCGCCCCGTCAATCCAGTGGCTGATTGTGGGAATAGCGTTCATTGTTGTGGTGTCCTTTGTTCACTTCGACGGAAATTGTGGCGTATGGGCCCGTACCGGCCGGTTTCGGTCAGTTGAGCAGGTTGAGGCTGAGCACCTCGTCGTAGACGGCCAGGGCCTCGGCGACCTCGTCATCGGTCACCACGCAGGGCGGCACGACGTGGATGCGGTTGTCCGCGAGGAAAGGCAGCAGGCCCCGGCCGAGCAGCTCCGCCTTGATCCGCCCCATCACAGCGCCGTTGAGCGGCTCCCGGGTCTCCCGGTCGGCGACGAGTTCGAGCGCCCAGAACACACCCTCACCGCGCACCTCACCGATCACCGGGTGCTTCGCCTGCAACTCGGCAAGCCCCGGCGCCAGCACGTCGCGGCCGATCCGGGCCGCGTTCTCCACGATGCCCTCGTCCTCCATCGCGTCGAGCGCGGCCACGATGGACGCCATCGCCAGCGGGTGACCGCTGTAGGTCAGGCCGCCAGGGAAGACGCTCGTATCGAAGGTGTGCGCGATCGAATCCGAGATGATCACGCCGCCGGTCGGAACGTAGCCCGAGTTGACGCCCTTGGCGAAGGTGATCAGGTCAGGAACGACGTCGTAGCCCTCGAACGCGAACCAGCGCCCGGTGCGCCCGAACCCGGCCATGACCTCGTCCAGGATCAGCAGGATGCCGTAACGGTCGCACAGCGCCCGCACCCCCGCCAGATACCCGGGCGGCGGCACCAGCACGCCGGCCGTGCCCGGGATCGATTCGATCAGCACGGCCGCAATCGACGTGGGGCCCTCGCTCTGGATCATGCGCTCCAGGTGGCGCAGGGCGCGTTCGCATTCCTGCTCCGGCGATGTCGCCCAGAACTCACTGCGGTAGAGATACGGGCCGAAGAAGTGCACGTGTCCGCGCGCGAATTCGTTCGGGATGCGGCGCCAGTCTCCGGTGGCGACAATGGCCGAACCGGTGTTGCCGTGGTACGAGCGGTAGGTCGAGAGCACCTTGTCGCGACCGGTGTGCAGCCGCGCCATCCGGATCGCATTCTCGATCGCATCCGCCCCACCGTTGGTGAAGAAGACCTTGTTGAACCGTTCCGGCGCCCGGCCGACGATGCGCTTGGCTGCCTCGCCCCTGGCCAGGTTGGCTGTCGACGGAGCGACGGTCGCCAGCGTCCCGACCTGGTCGATGATCGCCTTGACGACGGCCGGATGCTGGTGGCCGATGTTGACGTTCACCAGCTGGCTCGAGAAGTCGAGGTAGCTGCGACCGGCGTTGTCCCACACGCGAGAGCCCAGCCCGCCGGCGATCACGAGCGGGTTGAGGGCGCCCTGCGCGGACCAGGAGTGGAAAACGAAGGCACGATCGAGCTCGACCGTGCGCTGGTCAAGCCCCGCCCCTGCGGTGGCATTGGCGGCGGTGGCATTGGCGATGGAGTCAGTGACCGTGGTGTCATTGACGGTTGTGGCAGTCACGATTATCGAGTGTCTTTCTGTAGTGAGGTTGGGCGGTAGAGCAGCGGTTCCGGGTGGCTTGGTGCGAGTGGCTTGATGCGGGGCTGTTGCAGTTCCGCGTCAGAGTTCCGGCCGGACGATTGACCGTGGTGCGAGCCCGAGGCTGCGGGTGTGCTGCGCGATTTCCTCGAGGGACGCGACCCACACACCCGGGGTTGCCATGACCTCGGCCATGAGCTCGCCCAGCTGCCTGGCTCTCCCCGGGCGGCCGGAGAGGAAGGGATGATTCGTGAGCACCCAGCATCCGCCTTCGTCGTGGAGCCCCTCGAATTCGCTGGTCCAGAGCTCGCGGGCCTTGGCCGGCGTCTCGATCAGGCCGCTGCCCGAGATGTCCGGGAGGAAGCAGTACTGCTCCCAGTCGTCCAGCGCCCACTGGATGGGGATTTCAACGATCGACTCCCCGGAGCCCGGCGTGATCGCAAGCTCGTAGGGAACATCGGCGTCCATCAGGCTCGAGTCGTAGAGGAATCCACGCGCGGCCAGCAGCGCCGGGGTCTCCCAGGACAGATCCCACATCGGCGCCCGGTAGCCAACCGGCCGCACGCCGGCCACCTCAGCCAGCGCGTCCAGTCCCCGATCGAGGTTGTCGATCTGACCGGCGAGGTCGACGGCGCTCGGCTGCTCGTGCAGGTAGCCGTGGTGTGCGATTTCGTGGCCGGCCCTGGCGATGTCCCTGACAATTCCCGGATACCGGTGGGCCGTGTACCCCGGGACGAAGAACGTGGATCGGATCTGATGATGGTCGAGCATCCGCAACAGCCGGGGAACGCCCACGAGCGGGCCGTAGGCCTGGTGGCTCATCACGCTCATCCGGTCGGCGTTCCCAGGTGCGTTCCAGAGCACGGCCGACTCGGCATCCACATCGAAAGTGAATGCCGCTGCCGACTGCTTCCCCTCCGGCCATCGGATGGGGCCTGCGGCGGTCATTCGCGGCGCTGCGCAGACATGATCGTGATCAGCTCATAGGCAAGATTCGCGGCCGCCACGGCCGTGATGGCCGCGTGGTCGTAGGCCGGGGACACCTCGACAATGTCGGCGCCGACGATCTTGTTGTGGCGGAACCCCCTGAGCACCGCGAGGAGCTCCCGGCTTGTCATGCCGCCGGCTTCCGGCGTGCCGGTGGCGGGCGCGAATGCCGGATCCAGCACATCGATGTCGATCGAGATGTACACGGGAGCGTCGCCGACCCGCTCCAGCACTCGCTCCAGGATGCCTTCGACCCCGATGCGGTCGAAGTCGCGGCAGTGCACGATGGTGAAACCCATTTTCTCATCATCGGTGAGATCCGCCGGGTCGTACAGCGATCCGCGGATTCCGACATGGGCCGACCGGTCCTTGCGGATCAGCCCTTCCTCCGACGCGCGGCGGAAGGGGGTGCCGTGCGTGTACGGCGCGCCGAAGTAGGTGTCCCACGTGTCGAGGTGTGCGTCAAAATGCACCAGGGCGACCGGGCCGTGCTGGGCGTGGGCCGCCCGCAGCGCCGGGAGCGCGACGGTGTGGTCGCCGCCGAGGGCCAGGACGATGCGGCCGTCCGCCATCAGCTCGGCGAGCCCCGCCTCGATCTCACCGAGCGCCTCGACGATGTCGAAGGGGTTGCAGGCGATGTCGCCCGCATCGACCACCTGCGCATCTGCGAAGGGCATCGAGTCGAGGGCGGGGTTGTACGGGCGGAGCAGGCGGGACGCCTCACGAATCGCCGAGGGGCCGAAGCGCGCTCCGGGACGGTAGGTGACCCCCGCGTCGAAGGGGATGCCCACAACCGCCACGTCATAGTCCGGCACGTCCTCGAGCCGGGGCAGCCGGGCGAACGTGGTCAGGCCGGCGTAGCGCGGGGACTTCTGGCCGTCGACCTGGCCCACCGGCGTGCTTCGGGCGCTGATGTCGGGAGTGTTCATGGCGTTTTTCCTTCTGTGTGCTGTGCCGCCCGGAGGCGTGAAGAATCTGGAATCGGGGGCATGCTCACGCTCGCCCTCTCGTGGAGCCGCCGTTGACCTGCACCACCTGGCCGATGATCGCGGAGAGTCGGAAATCGCACAGTAACGCGACCGCCGCCGCGATTTCGGGCGATGTGCCGATCCGGCCCAGGGGGATGCTGCCGGCATAGACGGCCCGCATCTCGTCCAGGGAGATCCCGGCGCTTCGGGCGTCGACCTCGAGCTGAGGGGTGTCCGTCACTCCGGGTGCGACCGCGTTGACGATGATGCCCTCGGGGGCCAGTTCGCGGCCCAGCGTCTTGACCAGCGAGATCAGGCCGGCCTTCGAGGCCGAGTAGGCCGTCGCGTCCGGCCACCCCGTGACACCCCACTCGCTGGAGATCACCACGATGCGTCCGGCTCCGCGACGTCGCATCCCCGGCAGCACAGCCTGGACGAGGTGGAACGTGCCGCCGAGGTTGGTGTCGATGACTTTCCACCAGTCCTCGGGGTCCGCGTCCAGGAACGGCCCCATGGTCATGAAGGCGTGGTTGGCGACCAGGACGTCCACCGGGCCAAGTTCCTGTTCGACCCGCTGCACCAGCGCGCGCACCTGATCCGGGTCCGACACGTCCCCGGGTACGGCCAGTCCTGACAGCTCGGAGGCGAGGGCCGCGAGTTCGGCCGAGGCCTCCCGGTCGTTCACCGCCACGGTGGCGCCCGAGGCGGAAAGCCGGCGGGCGTGCGCCGCTCCCATGCCCTGCGCGGCGCCGGTGACGAGAACGACCTTGCCTTCGAGATCGGGGTAAGAACGGCCTGTGTTCTCGGGCATCAGATCACCGCTCCGGCATTGGGGTTGAGGGTTTCGCCGACACAGAATGCGCCCTCGTCGAGAAGGAATGCGATGCAGATCGCGACTTCCTCCGGCGAGGTCAGCCTGCCCAGGGGAAGAGTGGAGAGGTATTCCGGGGCGCGCCACGGCGAGTCGGCCGCGAGCAAGGGCGTGTCGGTTGGGCCCGGCGCGACGGCATTGACCCGGATTCCGCTGGGTGCGGACTCCGCGGCGAGGCTGCGTACGAGGCCGAGCAAGGCGCCTTTGGCCGCCGCGTAGTGCGCGTCATGCGACCCGCCGCCGATGGCCAGTTCGCTCGTGATGGCCACAATCGACCCGCCGCCGGCCGTGGTCATTCCCGGCATCACCGCGCGACTCAGGTTGACGAATCCGCCGACATGCACCGAGAGCATCCGGCGCCAGTGGTCGAGCGTGATCTCGGACACGGGCAGCATTTCGTAGTAGCCGGCGGCCGAAACCGCGGCCGAAACCGGCCCGAGTTCCTGCACGACCCGGGCGACCGCGGCCCTGACCTCCTCCGGGTCGGCCATGTCGACGCACGCGTCGAAGGAGCACTGCGGCGAAGGCCTCAGGTCGAACCCGGCGACGGTCCAGCCGCGGGACTCGAGTTCCGCGGCGGCGGCCGCCCCGATTCCGCTGGCGGTGCCCGTCACGATGGCCACCTTGCGTGCCGCCGGGTCATGGCTCATGAGAAGTGCGGTTCCTTTTCCGAGAGGTTCTCCGGAGGCAGGAGCTCTTCGGGCATCCGGTACTCCAGTCCGGTGACCACGGGAATGCGCTTGTGCACGGACAGGTAGATCACCGTTCCCACGACGCTCAGCACCGCTACGGCGATCCAGATCGACCAGTCGAGGAAGGACTCTTCGTACACGGGCCGCGGCCAGGCGATATTGAGGAACTCGAAGGTAGCCCAGATCAGCGCGACGACGGCGAGCGGGAGCGTTGCCTTGCCGAGGGTGAACGGGCCGGCACGCCAGCGTCCGCGCAGATTCACAACAACGAATCCGACGAGCGGGAACAGGAATGAGAGGAAGAATCCGCCGGAGGTGAAGTTCAGCATCAGCGTGTAGACGTTCTCAGCCACGTCGCTCAGGAGGAACAAGGCGCCGCCGACGACCATCGTGATCAGCAAAGGGCCCACGGGCTGGCGCTGTTTCCGGCTCAGTCGGGACAGCATCTTCGAGGCCGGCAGTGCGCCATCCCTCGCGAAGGCCCAGATCATTCGTGAGGCCGAGGTCTGCAGGGCCAGGAAGCTGGCCAGGAAGCCGATGACGAAGAGGATCTCGACCGGCTTGGCGATCTGGCTGCCGAGCTGCGAGGTCAGAGTGAAGTTCACCGGGTCCGCGACGCTGCCGCTGCGCACGGCGTCCAGGTCCGGGACGGCGAGGATGAGGGCGAGGCTCGTGTACATGACGACCACCGCGATGAAGATGAGTGCGAAAAGGATCGCCTTGGGGAGGTTCTTGCGCGGCTCATTGACTTCTTCGGCAATCGCGCCGGCGCTCTCGAACCCGACGAATGAGAATCCGATGAACACCATTGCGAGCAGGAATGGACCGCTGAGGGACAGGTAGTCCGTGCCCGGTGCGAGGCCCGCACTCCCATCGAACAGCACGCTGATGGAGTTGTGCTGGTGGAAGAACAGGAGCCAGGTGCCGAGGCCGAGCGAGCCGACGATTTCAGCCACGATGCTGGCGATCATGAAGACCTTCAACACCATTCGTCCGGCCAGGTTCACGGCCGTTCCGAGCACCAGTACCACGAGCGCAATCCATGCCTTGTCCACTCCGGTGGGGTTCTCGATCCCAATGACGTTGGCGATGAAGCCCGCCGCCGCGATGGCGACGGTTGCCATCGCGATGAGCAGGGTCCACATGTACGCCCAGCCGGCAAACCAGCCGAATGCCTTGCCCCCGAGGCGAGCCGACCACTGGTAGATCGACCCCTCGATGGGCCAGCGAGAGACCAGCATCGCGAAGACAAGGGCGACCAGGAGCTGGCCGCCGAAGACGATGAGGAAACCCCACCAGAAGGACGGGCCGGCGATGGACAGCGCGACGCCGAAGATCCCATACAGCGCGACGATCGGTGAAATGAAGGCGAAACCGAACGCAAAGGATGAGAAGAGATTGAAATCTCGCTTGAGGGTGATGCCTTCGGTGGCAGCGACCGTTTCGGTGTGGGTCATGGTGTGGTCTCCTTCGACTCTCGCAATTATGAATTGATTCGGGATGCGACGGCCACTTTCGGCCACAACTTAGGAAGAACCACCGGTAAAAGCGGGTGATATTGTAGGAAGCCACAAGCAATTGCAGGCGCATCCACGCTTATTGGCAGTTTTTTCCGGTATTTCGAGTTGAGGATAGTAGAAGTGGCTAAATCGATCGCTCCCGCCTTTGGCCTGGAACTCGGGGAGCTCGTCGATGTGGCCGAGCTGGGGCTCCGCCTCGTCGTCGGCTCCGAGTGGGCGCTCCCCCGGGTCGTCAGCTGGGCGCACGCCACGGAAATGACCGACCCCAGGCCACATCTGCGCGGATCCGAGCTGGTCTGCACGGTCGGGTCGGCGCTTCTCACCGCCGCCAGTTGCGCGAGGTTGGTTGAGGCGGTCCACGCGACCGGCTCGGCCGGGATCTGTCTCGGTATCGGCGAAGTCCACACTCAAATCCCGCGGGCACTGATCAGGGAATGCCGCAGGCTGTCCGTGCCGCTCATCGAAATGGCGCACGGGGTCCCCTTCCTGGCGATCAATGATGTTCTCGCCGACGCGCGCGTTCGGGCTCAGTCCGGCAGCAGCCAGCGGAATGCAGAGCTGGTCAGCACGCTGCTCGCGGCCCTTCGCGAGAACGCGCCGATGGAAGACATCCTGAGCGTGTCTTCCGCGGCCCTCGGGGGTTCGCTCAGCTACCAGCTCGTCGATCCGGCCACGGAGCCGCCGCCGACCGCAACCCTCAACGCGGTGGTTGACGACACCCCGGGGTCGCTGTCGGTCAGGACCGCGGAAGGAAACCTCCTGGCCTGGCAGGGTCAGCCTCCCTCGCCCGATGCCGACGTGCTCGGCCAGATCGGCCGGGTGCTCGAAATCGCCAGGCACGAGCGGGTGGACCGCGACAATGCTGCCCGCCAGCGCATCGGCCAGTTGTTCGCCCTGGTCTCCGAGGGGCTCGCCGACTCGGCGGCCCTGATGCCGGAGTTGCAGAGGGCCGGCCTGGTTGGGAAGTCCCTGACAATCTCGGCCTGGCCGGCCGAGACGGCGCCCCTCCTCGCCGCGCACCTGCCCGGCACGTTGATCGCAGACGCCCCCGAAGCGACCTTCGTCGTCACAACCGGCCCGGAGACCGTCTACGACACTGCCCGCGAACTGGGCCTGGTCTGCGGCCACGGGAGCCCGGTCGACGTCTCCCAAATCTCCCGCGGAATCGGAGAAGCCCGCGCAACGCTTCGCCTCGCGCGCCGTCACGGCAAGGTTGCCGGCCCGGAAAGCCTGACCAGCCTGACCGGGCTGCTCGAGCAACAACCGCCCGTGAGGCTGGTTCCCTTCATCGACCAGCTCGTGCGTCCGCTGCTCGAGCATGACGCCCGTCGCGGAAGCCAGCTCCTGGCAACCCTCCGAACGTTCATCGAGCAGCAGGGGTCCCTGCAGGCGACCGCCGAGGCCCAGTATCTTCATGTCAACACGGTCCGCCATCGACTCGGACGCATCGCCGACATCGTCGGCCGCAACCCACTGGAAGACAATGACCGGGCCTCCCTCGCCATTGCGCTGTGGGCCTATGACAGGTCGCGACGATACGTTCCCTGACCCACGGGGAGAGCTGACCCGACGGACGCGCGACGCTGCCGGAGGATCATCACGAATGCCGTTCCAATCAGGCCCAGTCCGATGACCTCTCCGCCGAGAACGCCCCACAGGCCGAAGGCGATCTCATAGGTGACCCAGGTGGCCACGCCGAAGAACATCACGGCTTTGACGTGCAGCACGTCACGAAGCGACAGCGCGACGATGACGAGCCCCGAACCGAGAATCGGTAGCCACGCGGCCCACCAGGTCGGTATTCCGTTGAGCCCCAGGTATGCGACCCAGATAGCGGTGACGAACGCCGGAGTCCACCAGCGGCCCCGCACCCACGCAGGCTCGTCAGGGCGGGCAAGCATCCAGCCTCGCACGGCTGCGATCGCGGGTATCGCGGCGGTCCCGGGCATGCCCAGGAACAAGTACGAGGCAGACAGGATGACGGACGCCACCGCATTCCGGACGACGGTGGTGCGGCGTTGCCTCGACCAGTGCGACCAGAGGATGACGGCGATGCCCATGAACCCCAAGGTCTGGCCAACCCACCACATCCAGTCCACGCCTGTCTCCGCACTCGTTGTCATTGCTGCTGGTACACCTGAGGCCAGGCGCTCAATCAGGCCTCCCGGCCGACACCCATTTCCTCGACCTTTGTATCGTGCTGCTCGTAGATGAACTCCTCGATCGGGAAGGGCTTGCGGCCCATCGCATGCGCGAGCAGGAGCTGCGAAAACACGATCTCGACGATCGGCCGCACGAAACCGTCCAGGCTCGGGTCCAGGGGCACAATCGTCAGATTAGCGTGACCTGCGGATGGGATCGCGCTTTCGGGCGCGGCCGTCACGAGTATGACGCGCACGCCCGAGTCCACTACGGCGTCCGGAACAGTGAGTTCCCGCCCGTCCCCGAAGATGATCAGGACGGTCCCCGGTGCAGCCGATTCCATCGGTCCATGCAGGTACTGGAACGTCTCGTAGCTTCCGCTCGGGATGCGCAGCCCCTCCCGGATCAGGAGCGCCGTTTCGGCAGCCGACGCAAAGGATGTTCCCCGGCCGATCACATCGATGGCGTCCGCCTCTCCGACGAAACGGCTCACGCTCTCGGCAATCGAGTCGAAGGCGTTCAGGGCGCCTTCGACGATCGCGGAAATCTGCTCGACCTCCGGGCCGGCGGGCACGATTGCCAGACGATCCAGTAGCAGCGCGTAAGCCAGCAGCGTTGCCGTGTAGCCGATCGTGTAGACGGGCGAGTCGTTGAAGCCGCCCAGGCCGAGCGGAGCGTCAATCACCTCCCCGATCTGGGCTTCGGGAAAGTTGCTGATGCCGATTCGGCGCCCGACGGTCAGCCCGCGGGCCGCTTCGATGGTCTCGGGGCTCCGACCGGATTCGGAGACGACCACGTAGTGGTCGGCCGGCTGGAATCCGTCGGCAGCCAGCAGGACATCCGACGCCGTGAGATTGACGGCCCGGAAGCCGGCTTCCGCCAGCACCGCGACGAACGCGTTGCCGCTGTGGCTGGATGCGCCCATCGCGACGACCGCGACGGTTTCGCCCGGCATCCACTCGGCCAGCCGAGCGCGCTGCAGGTCGCGCGCCAGAGCGAAGTGGGCGAGAGCGAGCTCCTTCGGCTGAGCACGAATGGCGTCGACGAACAATGCGTTGTGTGACATGTGTGGTCCTATCCCTTGACTGCCCCGGCAGCCATGCCGGAAACGACAAAGCGCTGGAAGACGATGGCCACGACGAGGGGCGGAAGGGCCGCGAGGATGCCGCCGGCAGCGACGAGCCCGAAGTCGGTCGTGTAGCGACCGGCGAATTCGCTGATGGCGACGGGAAGTGTCTTGGCGGCATCCGACGACGTGAAGATGAGCGCGTACATGAACTCGTCCCACGCCAGCAGGAACGAGAACATGATGGCCGCGAAGATCCCCGGACGAGCGGCGGGAAGGACGACCCAGAAGAGTGCGCCCAGGCGGGTCGTACCGTCGATGCGTGCCGCCTCCTCCAGTTCTTCGGGAATCGTCATGAAGTAGTTGCTGAGGATCCAGAGCACGAACGGGATGACGAGCGCGCAGTCCACGAGGATGAGCCCGGTCGTTGTGTCCAGGAGGTTGAGTGAATTGAGGATGAGGTAGAGCGGGATCAGGAGCGCGATTTGCGGGAGCATGTACGTCGCCAGGAAGACCATGAGAGTTGCGCGCCGGAAGCGGAACCGCAACCGGGCGAAGGCGTACGCGCCCAGGATGCCGACGACCATGGAGATCGAGACCGTGCCGACCGCGACAACGGCCGAGTTCACCATCGCCGCACGGAACGTCGCACCGACGCTATCCGAGCCGCCGGTGAAGATCTGGGAATAGCGGCTGAAATCGAACTCGTCCGGGATCCAGCGAAGGGGTGTCGTGATCAGGACGCGCTGCGGCGTCACGCTCGCCATGATCATCCAGGCAAACGGCGCGAGGATCAGAAGCGAGACGACACCCGCCGCGGCGTGAACAAGGATCGAATTCCGAGTGGATCTCTTCACAAGAGACTCATTTCTGATCTGCGGAGCAGTCGGAGGTATATCGCGCTGAGGGCCAGAATGACGACCACGATGATGTACGAAAGCGCAGAGCCGACGCCGAAGTTTTGATCGGAGAATGCGGTCGTGTAGGCGTAATAGGCCACCGTCTGGGTGCCGTTTGCCGGGCCGCCGCGCGTCATCGCGTAGATGATGTCGAAGACCTTGAACGCCTCGACCGTTCGAAGTACCAGGACTATCGAGATCGAAGGAACCAGCATGGGCAAAACGACCGAACGGAAAATGCGCGGCCAGCGCGCGCGATCCAGTTTGGCGGCCTCGTAAAGCTCGGGTGGTATCGACGTGAGTCCGGCGAGGAGGAAGAAGGCGACGAGCGGAGTCGTCTTCCATACGTCCGCCAGGATCACCATGTTCAGCGCCGTGGTCGGATCGCCGAGCCAGGCCTGGTATTCGTCGATGATTCCCAGTTGCGTGAGCAGTGCGTTCAAGGAACCGTATTGCGCGTTGAAAATGCCCTTCCACATGGCCGCATTGACGATTGTCGGAATTGCCCAGGGGATGACCACGATCGCCCGGAACAGCCAACGGGCCTTGAGCTTCGCGTTGAGCAGGCCGGCGACGATCAGGCCGAACGTGAGCTCAAGCGCGGTCGAAACGATCGTGAAGTACAGCGTGCGCCCCATCGAGTCCCAGAAGGAAACGCTGGTGAGCACGTGTACGTAGTTGTCGATGCCGACGAAGGGGGTGTCTGTTGCCAGCGCGGAGGTAACCTCGAAGAAGGAGATGAACAGGGTCCGGATGATCGGATAAATGATCACGCCGAAGACTGCCACCGCCGCGGGAAGCAGCAGCCAAAAGGCCAGCCGGCCTTGCTTCTCTCTTCTGCGCCGAGGAGGGTTTCCCGGGGAAGGACTCCCCCCAAGCGTGTCGGTATTCTCCGCGCTGACAACTGACATGTTCGCTACCCGAGGTTCGCGTTCGCCGCTGCGACAGCGTCATCCATCGCCTGCTGCGGGGTCTTCTTTCCCAGCAGTGCGTTCTGGATTTCAACCTGCAGGGTTTGGGAGACCGAGTTGTAGTTCGGCACCGGCGGGCGGAGGATCATCGAGTCGTAGGCGACTCCGGCGGTCTCGAAGACCTCGGGGTTCGACTCGGTGACCTCCGGCTTGGTGTAGCTCGACTTCCAGTTGGTCATCGAGCTCTTGACGTACTGCTCCTGGACGGACTGGCTCGTCATGTACTCAATGAACTTCCAGGCGGCAAGCTGGTGCTTCGACTTCGCGCCGATCGCCAGTGCCATCGAACCGTTCACACCCGGGTGGTCTCCGTTCGGACCTGCCGGCGTGGGTGTGACAACGACCTGGCCGACCACCTTGGAAATGGACGGATCGTTCTGGTCGCGGAAGGTTGACTCCCAGTTGATCTCCATGGCCGTCTTGCCTGCAGCCATGGACTTGTTCGCATCGTCTTCGAGGAAGGTCAGGGAGGCGGGGTCGGTCAGGCCATCGTCGATGGTCTTCTTCATCCAGGCGAGCGCTTCGACACCGGCACCCTCGTTGGTGACCAACTTGCCGCTGGAGTCGGTGAACTCTCCCCCGAATGCGCCCAGCAACTGGGCGTAATCACACACGAGGGCCTCCGCCTGGGACCAGCTCCAGGCGAGCGGGTACTTCACCAGGCCGGCATCCTTGATCTTCCTGGCAACGGTGAGAACGCCGTCCCAGGTCGTGAGGTCGCTCTGGCTGGCGCCGACCTTGGCGACCATCTCCTTGTTGAAGAAGAACATCTTTGTCGATGGGCCCCACGGCACGCCGTAGAACTTGCCCTGATATTCGGCAGACGTGAGCGCGCCACCCAGCATCTCGGACTTCCAGCTCTCGGGGAACCGTTCCGTGACGTCCGTGATGATGCCCTTCGACGCGAAGTCGGCGGGCCAGATCACATCGAGGTGAACCACGTCGTACGTGCCTGCCGGCGCCGAGGTGACGATCTTGTCGTGCAGGGCCTCGTAGGCGACGAACGTCGGCTTCACGGTTATCTTCGGGTTCTTCGACTCGAAGTCCTTGATCATCCCGGCGACGTCACTTTCGGAGTAACCGGCCTGCTTCATGAACAGCGCGTTGATGGTCCCCGTGCCGTCGCCCTCCGTGTCGCCGCTTGACGTGCCGGCGCCGGTGACGCTGCAGCCCGACAGCACCAGTGACGCCGCCGCCACCAGGCCGATCCCTGCGATTGAGCGGTATGCCCGTTTGGTCCTGTGCATCATGCATTCCTCCTTGAATCATTGAATAGCGTCTGGATGGGAAGTTTTCTGGCTAGCTCGATCGCTCCCGCAACGGGGGCAACAGACAAAAGGTGCACCGTCAACCCGAGGTCGAGATCCTCGATGTGGCGCAGAAGCGCCTGATACAGGCGCGGCTGGTTCGTGACTACTCCGCCGGCGCAGACGACATCTGACCCCAGGGCGCCCCGTCCGCAGACGAGGCCGACGTCCGACGCGAGTTCCTTCGCGGCCTTGTCGACGACGGATGCGGCCAGCTCACTGCCGGCATCCGCGCAGGCAAAGACCAGCGGAGCGAGGCTTCCCCAGGTCGTCAGGCGCGGAGTGGCGGTAAAGGCGTAGGAGAGTGCGATCTCGTCCTCGACTCCGAAGTGCTTCATCAGCTCGCGGCCGAGCAGGTCCGCCTCACGACCCTCATCGAGGGCGCCGAGCACGGCGCAGACAGCGTCCCGGGCTAGTGCGGCAGCGCTGCCGGGGTCGCTGAGCAGGAAGCCGTGGCCGCCGGCGGAAATGAGCTCGCCGTCGCCCGCATGCGCCACGACTTTGGAGCCCGTGCCGACGACAACCGCGATGGCCTCGTCGAATCCCGCAGCGGGTCCGAGGAGCTCAACATCGTTGACCGCGCGGATCGCGCCGCGGTGATTTTCAGCCAGACGCGCTTCAAACTCCAGGCGTTGCCATTCGCTGTCCAGTCCGTGGGCGCCGATCAGGAGAGGAGCATCTGTGGCTCCGGCGACCTCGCGGAAGAGATCGACCAGTCGGACGACGTTCTCAGTGTCATCCAGTAGTCCGCCGCGCTGCCAGCCGCTCGTGGGCACAGACCGGTCCAGAACGACCCTGCCCGCGTCCTCGATCAGGACGTGGGTCTTCGTTCCGCCAATGTCGATGCCGACCAGCAACGTTGCTCCTCATCATTCCAGGACCGACGGAGCAACCCTGACACTTCTTTCCTATCTAAGTGATAAGAAGTTGATGTAAACCTAGCCGCAGGAATGACGACGTGTCAAGCGGGCCGACGGGTCGTTATCTGAACGAGGCCCGTGCCTCGTGCCGCGGCTGGTGTCGCTAGCGGCCGGCGATGTAGGCGAAGCCGTTGACCTCGGCCGCCGCAAGTTCAGCAGCCCCGAGAAGTACCGCGTCATCGCGGTGAGTCGCCGCCTCAACGCGGGGAACGTGCATGATGCGTCCGGTCAGTCGCTGCTGAATCGCGGGGATCACGCTGTTCGCACGCCCCACCATGCTTCCGCCCACCACGACCAACTCCGGGTCGAGGATGATGACCATCGCCGCGATGGCAATCGCCACCATGTCGAGAATCTCCTCTGAGAGTTCCCGGGCGGCCGCATCCCCGCCGCCGGCCAGTTCGAAAATATCCCCGGCGTTGAGCACGCCCTTCGCCGGGATCACAATCCCCCGCTCGCGCGCCCGCTTCGTCAGGGCAATCGGGCCAAGTCGATCCTCAAGGTCCCCGTATTCGGAGTACGAGCGCTCCAGGGACGAGCGCTCCATCAGGAGGTAGCCGATCTCCCCCGCCCCGGCACGCGCACCGCGGTGCAGTTCGCCATTTGTGATGATGCCTGCACCGAGACCGCTCTCCAGGAACAACAGCGCGACGAGGCTCGTGAGCCCACGCCCTGCACCTCGGTGGAGCTCGCCGAATGCCAGCGCGTTTGCGTCGTTGTCCACCACGACCGGAAGTGCGGTGCGTTCGCGAAGCAATTGGCCGAGGGGAACTTCAGTCCAACCCAGCTCGGGTATCCGTTCCAGGCTGCCCTCGGGGTAGTGAACCACGCCCGGCACGGCAACGCCGACCGCGAGGCAAGGCGTTCCCATCGTCTCGGCCGTCAGAATGAGGGAATCGAACAACTCAATCATCTTGCCCAGGCGACCCTTCTGTCTGCGGTCGCCTTCCGCCGCGTCGAGCGAGCCGAGGGGAAACAACCGAGGGCCAAAGTCGACTTCGCGTCGGAAGACGACCGTGCCATCGAAATCGACGAGGATCCCCGAGGCCTTGTTCGGGTGCAGTTGCAGAGCCGCGACCAATCGGGTACCCCCCGCGTAGCGCAGCAGAACCGACGGTCTACCTCCGGTTGAGGGCTCCTGGCCGGCAGGCACGACAATGCCCTGCTCGATCAGGGTCGCCGTGAGCCGGTTGATCGTTGCCGGGCTGAGCCCCGTGGCAGCGCCGAGCTGCTGCCTCGAGAGTGCGCCCGATTTGCGGAGTTCCTCAAGAATGGCGGTTTGATTCACGCGCGCGAGGGTGCTCGTCGTGGCGGTACTTTTCTTGTGATTGGACACAGCACCCCTCGTCACCCAGATCGTTTCACAGTGCGTTCAATCTTTTCTATCACACTGCATCATTTATGCACGCGGCGCACGCGGCATGGCTGACGAACGAGAGCCTGAACGGTGGCCGTCCGATCAGGGGTTGGGCGGTGAAGGTGATCCGGATACGTTGACCTCGCAGGAAGGCTTCTTCCTTCATGTTGGTGTTTGGGTGGGCGCGTACGTAGGAGGCTTCCTGTGTTTCTCCCCTTGTGGCGGTTTCGACGCTCGATGGCACCCCATGCCCGGGCGTTGACGGGGGGCGTCATTTTGGTTGTTCTGGCCGCCGTCATGCAGGTGGTGCTGCCGTGGCCCTTGAAAGTGATCGTTGACGACGTTCTCAAGACCTCGGAAGCCTCCGATAAGAATGGCCTGCTGCGGGCGTTCGGTGCGGACGGGTTGGACCGCCTGCAGCTGCTGAGCGTGGCCCTCGCGAGTTTGCTCGTCTTCACGCTGGTCAATGCCGGTGCAAGGTATCTGGGGTCCCGGCTGCTCAATGGCGTCGGGGAGAGGATGACGGCGAGCATCCGAGTTGACGTGTTCGCCCACCTTCAACGTTTGTCCTTGTCTTTCCACGACAAGCAACGCCTGGGCGATTTGGTCACGCGAACGACCACGGACATTGACTACTTGCGCGCCATGATCATTTCGATCATGGCGGTCCTTGTGCCCAACGTCCTCATCCTGGGTTTCATCGCGACGATCTGTCTGGTCGTGGACCCCACCTTCGCTCTGATTGCGTTGGCCGTCGCGCCCCTCTTGTTTGCCATGGTGGTGATCTATCGACCGCGCGTCAAGGCGGCTTCCCGGGCGGCTCGAAGCAAGGACAGTGACATCGCATCGGCAATGGCGGAGACGTTCTCCTCGGTCCGGGTGATGCAATCCTCAACCAGCGAAGGGCGCCATGAGGCCGACTTCCGGGATCGGAATGGCGCCCGGATGAATGCCGGCCTGCGGCTGGTCAGGCTCCAGTCGGCGCTCTCTCCGCTGGTGGATGTCATAGTCGTCCTCGGCACGGTGCTCGTTCTGTGGTTTGGGGTGAGGCGGGTGCTGGATGGCACGATGACGCTGGGCCTGCTGCTGGTGTTCCTGGCCTATTTGAAGGCTCTCTACGACCCCATGAAGGAATTGGCCAAACTCACCACGGTCATCAGCCGGGGTCAGGTGAGTGCAGAACGCCTCCTGGAAATCCTCAGTACCGCCCCCGAAATCATCGACCGCCCGGGTGCCCGGCCGTCCCCGGCGCTCACAGGCGCGGTAGAGCTGCGGGGGGTGAGTTTCGGCTACGCCGGCTCTGAGGTGCTGCACTCGATCAATCTCCGGGTAGAGCCTGGCCGGATGGTCGCGATCGCCGGCCCGACCGGGGCCGGGAAATCCACACTCGTCAGCCTGATTCCGCGTCTGTACGACGTGACCCAGGGGGCGGTACTGCTTGACGGCACGGACATCCGTGACCTGCAACTCGCGACGGTTCGCACGCAGATCTCGATGGTCTTGCAGGACTCGATCCTGTTCCGCGGCACCATCTACGACAACATCGCCTACGGTTCGGATCACCCCACCCGCGAGCAGGTTTTCGCGGCCGCGGAGGCCGCCCACGTTGACGAATTCGTCCGAGCCCTGCCTCTCGGCTATGACACTCCGGTGGCCGAGCGCGGGGTCAGCCTATCCGGCGGTCAGCGCCAACGCATTGCGATCGCCCGCGCGCTGGTGCGCGACACACCGATCGTGATCCTCGACGAGCCGACTTCAGGCCTCGACGCAATCTCCGAGCAATACGTCATGCGCGGCCTGGACCGGCTGATGATCGGCCGGAGCGTGATTGTGATCGCCCACCGGCTGTCCACGCTCCGTCGCGCCGACGTCATCTATGTGATCGACCATGGTCGGATCGTCGAGACGGGCAAGCATGCCGATTTGATCGCGGCCGGTGGCCTCTACAGCCGGCTCGACGGGCTGCAGGATATCCCGGCCAACCGGGCCAACCCCAAACATGTCGCACCGAAGCCGATTCCGGCTGGAGGCCTGCTGTGACCCGCTCCGGGACGATCATGCTGGCCCGCGTCAAGACGTCCGGCGCCCTGCCGTGGCGCATCGGCCGAGACGGAAATCCGGAGGTATTACTCGTCCACCGGCGCAACCAGGACGACTGGTCCATTCCCAAGGGCAAAGCCGAACCCGGCGAATCGGACGCGGACTGTGCTCTGCGGGAAGTTCGTGAAGAGACCGGGTTCGACTGCCGCCCCGGTGCCGAATTGCCCCACGTCGTCTACCTGGACCGGACGCGCCGGGTCAAGACCGTTCGCTATTGGGCCGTGACCGTGGATGCCGGTGTCTTCGCCGCCAACGACGAGGTCGACGATGCTCGCTGGCTGGCGCTCCCGCTCGCCCTGCGCACACTGACGCAGGCCCGGGAACGGCCCGTCGTCCTGGCCCTGGGCGCCCTGGTGGCGAAGGAATTGGGCGTCTGCCCGGTACCGGCAAAAGAGAGGATGCTGCTGCTGGTGCGCGGCGCTGCGGCGCTGCCTCGGGAGCAATGGGAGCACTCCGAAAACGATCGACCCCTCGCCTCCGAAGGAAGATCAATGGCCCGTTCCCTGGTAGATCTGGGATCGTTCTTCGAAATTGACCGGATTCTTTCCGCACCTGCCGCACGGTGCATGGAGACCGTCGAACCTCTGGCGCGGAGCGAAACGCTCAGCGTGGAAGCCTCCGCTGACCTGTCCGACGGCCGCATCGGGAAGGCCATGCGGCTCATCGAGGACGCACGTGGCACCGGGACCGTTCTCTGCACACACGAGGACGTCGTGTCCGGGGTCCTGACCGAGCTCGCCAAACATGACCGGACTGCTGTGGAGCCACATCCTGGTCGGCGCCGCGGCTCCGTCTGGGCTCTCACCGGCGACCATGCCCGCTACACCTCCGCGTACTACCTCCCCCTGCCGGAATTGGGCTCTGCTGCAGCATCCGACGACGTCATGTCCCCGCTCGGCCGGTTGCGATTGGAGGCGCTGACGTGACTGCTGAGGAAGAGGACCGAGCCGTGGCACACGTGATTGATCGACTCACGGAGAAATTCCCGGACATGCCGCGGTCAACCGTTGAACGGGCGGTATACGAGAGGCGTGCGGCTCTCGCCGGGAATCCGGTTCGCGCCTACATCCCTGTGCTCATTGAGCGCGGAGCGAGGGAGTTGCTGCGAGAATCCCCGCGCTCGGGTCCTTCTGTCTGAGTTGCGGAGAATGTGCCTTCGATTTGAGTTTTAAGGTGCTTTGTCCGCAACTCAACTTGTCCGCGAGGGGAGGACAGCGGGGTGATGTACGAGAATCCGGTGCTGTTGTTCTTGGTCATCGACAGCACAAGCTCCATGTGCGGCTCCAGCGCGGTGACCTTGTCGAGCGGGGAACCGATGATGAGCTGGAAGCCCAGCCCCTTCCAGGCTGCGACGGCCCGGCCGGCGAACTCCGAGTCCGACTTCACGAAGCCCTCGTCGAGGAAGACGGGCGCGAAACGCGGCCGGGTGCGGCTTTCATCGCCGAGCTGGAAGCGCAGCGCCGCACCCACGACGAAAGCCACGAGTTCCTGCGACTCCCCGCCGCTCTTGCCGCCGAGGGACGAGTAGGTGCTGGCCTCCACCCCCTCCGGCGTGGTGCGCACCGCGGTGATTTCCACGTGCTTGCGCACGTCGAGAAGAAGATCGCGCTGCGACTCCTGCCTGGAACCGCTCTCGGGCCGGCGAATCAGGCCCATGAAGGCCTGCAACCGTATGAAGCGGCTCTCGGTCTCGCCCTCGGTGAGGTCCTGGGCGGCCCCGGAGGACAGGGCCTTGAGCTCCGTACGGAACGACGTGGCGTCGTCGCGGTGGAGTCGGCGCAGCGCGATCTTCAGGCGATCGCGCCCGGCCCCGAACGGCAGGGTGGCAAGGATCTCGTTGATCGGCCGGAGCCGATCCTCGATCTCCTCGATGGAGGTGGTGAAGGCTCCCATCAGGGGAACGAGGTCCTGGCCGCTCCAGAGCGAAAGCCGCCGCTTCCACTCCTGCCGTCGCTCGTGCAGGCCCAGCGTGTAAACGGCGTCGAGGATATCCCGGTAGCTCGTGTACGAGTCCAAGGAGACGCCGATGTTCGGGTCCGGCCAGCGACCCTGGAAGGTCTCGAAGATACGAACCAGGGAGTCACGGGCGCTCGCGGCGTTGTCGCGGTCCTGGGCGAACTGCTCGGTGAGCCGCTCGCGAAGACGCTTGACCGCGCCCTCGAACGCGGCGAGGTCATCCTGGTCGCCGACGAACGCGAACTGCGCTTCCAGGTGGGCCGAGTGCTCCTTTGACAAGGTCACGGACTGGTCCCGGTCGATGCGATCGAGAGTGCCGCTGACGGCATCCTGGCGGTCCACGATCAATTCCTGTTCGTCGCGCAGGCCCTGTGCGTCGAGATCGGTGACGTGCCTGCGTTTCTGGGCTCGCTCCAGCTCGGCGGACAGCCGAATTTCCTCGTCCTTCAGCCCACGCAGCACGTCGCTGTTGGCCAGCAGGCGCTCCTGCTCGGCCTCCTTATCGCGGATCCTGGCTTCCGCACCATCCACATCGATGGTCGGCCAGGCGATGTCGATGACGTACTGGTGGGCGACCTTCCGTGCGCGAAGGTCGGCGATGCGGTTCCCCAGGGTGGATGCCTCCACCGACGACGCGTCGGCGGTCGCCTTCAGCCGGGCCAGCTCCTCGGTGATCTCCTCCAGGCGAGCTCGGCTGGAAAAACCGATGATCGACTTCTGGTCGCTGTTCCAGCCGTGGGCACCGCGCTTGCCGTTGCGGGTCTGCCCGCTCGGCGTGACCCTGGGCCCGTCCCCCACCAGCTCGGCGGGGGTGGCCACGCACTGCGCATCCAGGTTCGACGCCTGCACGCGATCCTGCACCCAACGGCTGAAGGGCGAGTCCTTGTAGACGAGCTTTCCGGAAACGAACCGGGCGTCGCCCACCATCTCCTGGTGCGCGTGCAGGGCGACCCCTTCGAAGTGGATGCGCACCGGGATGTGGAGCGGGTCGATGGCCTGGCTCAGCGACGCGAGCCGGGTCTCGTCGACGAGCATGACCCGAACGACGGATGCCAGCGTCACCTCGGCCGCCTGGCGCCACTGTTCCTCGCCCTGGGCGATCTCGATGAGCTCCGCCACGAACGGCACCTCTTCGGCCGGGATCCCCGCCGCCTCCGCGATCATCAGGCGCGCGTTGTGCAGGTGCTGGGGAACCAGGCTCGCGCGCCCGGTCAGGAACGCGTGTTCCGCCTTGAGGGTGCGGATGCTCTCTTCGACCGGGTACGACCTGCGGTGCAGCGTCGCACGCTCCGCCTCCAGGCCGGCCTCCGCTCGGGGGAACCCGGCCAGGAACGCTTCGGCCGCGCCCTGCGCGGCTCCGAATTCCTCCGGCGAGCCGATCGATGCGGACAGGGGCCGGATGCGTTCGTCGAACTTCGCCCGGACGCCCGCCACGTCGTTGCGTTTGTTGCTGAGCTGGCCGAGTTCGTTCTGCAGGCGCACGAGCACCTCGCCGCCGTTCTCCCTCTGCCGGTCCTGGAGGTCGGCGACCCGCGTCTTCAACTCGCTCTCGGCATCCCGCGCCTCCGTCGACTCCGCCTGGTTGCCACGGCGCTGCTCCCGATTGGCGTCGGCGGCCCCCTCGAGCAGGCGCCGTTCCGCCTGGAGCTGCCACAGGCCGAAGGGCGTGTCCCCGGAGCGGTGCACCCCGAAGGTGTCGATCAGGTCGGCCTTCTCGGTCGCCGTCTCGTAGTCGCGGTGCAGGTCGGGCAGCCGCTCGAGCACCCTGGCCTTCTGCGCCTCGGTGACCATGGCCCCATAGGAGCGTTCCAGGTCCTCGAAGTGGTCGACGGCCTTGTCGGCGGCTGCGAAGGTGGCGGGTTCCTCCAGCACCATCGACTTGTAGAGACCGTCCACGGTCTTGACCTGCTGTCCGGCCTGGATCCGTGCGAGCAGGCGCAGGGCCTTGCCGCCCTCGCCGTTGGCTCCGATGCCGAGCCGCGTGTAGAGGGTCTGGGCGAACGCCGCATAGGTGTCGAAGACATCCAGGTCGGGGAACCGGGCCTTCAGCGCCCGCTTGTCGAACCGGGACTCGGTGGCCTCGGCCAGGTCGCGAAGGTCGAGGTAGCCGTCCCTGGTGGCCATCTTCATGGTGATATCGGCGAATTTGCTGCCGCCACGAGGCACGAAGTAGGCCCGCAGCACGGTGAAGCGACGCTGGTTGTCGTCGACGAACGTCATCGACACCGCGCCCCAGGTAGACGCGTTCACGCCGCGCAGCACCTGGTCCCGCATCTGGCCCGTTCCGGCTTCCCGGTTGGAGTCGGTCTTGCCCTTGAGGTAGGTCATCAGGTTGCGCTGGTCGACGCTGCGCGCGCGCCCGGATCCGGCGTCGTTGGATGCTCCGTTGAAGGGGGTGTCGGAGGGCATCATCAGCGCCAGGTAGGCGTCGAGGAGGCTGCTTTTCCCGGTGCCGGATGCGCCGGAGACCAGGGTGGACGAGGGCGCGAAGACGACCTCGTGGTGCCCCTGGAAGCCACCCCAGTTGACCATCTGGAACGACTCGGCCTTCCACTGGGTGGTGCCTTCGGTGAGGCCATCGGCGTAGAAAAGCGGGGAATCGGTCATGGTCATGAGATGGCCTCCAGTCGGGGCTCGGCGGTCTCGTCGGTCTCTTCTAATTCGGCGTCGTCGTCGTTCTGGGTGACCAGCCATTCCAGCAGCTCGTTCAGCCGGTCGACGGGCAGCAGCACCTCGATCACGGCGGAGATGCGGAACCGGTCGGGGTCGCTCGTCTTCAGCAGGACCCGGGCCTTGGCGAGGCTGTCGACGGCCGCGGTGGCCTTGCGGGCGTCTCCCCAGCGGTCGGTGGCGTGCTCCGGGCGGAAATGTGCCACGTTGTCGACCAGGTTGTCGCGGTCGACAATGACGATGTCGTGGCCGTTGGCGCGCTCGCTGCGGAACCGCTGGCGCAGCAGCACGAGCAGGATCGTCTCCTCCCGGGTGTACGAGACATCGTGCAGGAGGGTGGGGAACCGGTCGCCGCCCTCCGCGACCGCCTGCCGCTTGAACGCCACCTCGTAATGAAGGTCTACATGCAGGTCGAGGAATACGTCGTTCAGGCGCGACTTGAGCAGGCTCTGGGAGGCCAGCAGGGTGCGCCATTCCGCCGGCTGGAGGGCCGCGGAGATGTACCGGTGCTTGAGCAGCAGCACCAGGGTTCGGCGCTGCTCCACGGTAAGCCCGCCCTCGTCGCCCTCGAACAGCGAGAAGCTCTGCGACGAGTCGTCCGGCGTCGCATTCTCCTCGTTTGCGCGCTCATCGTCGGCGTGCTCGGCGGTCCACTCGTCGGTCAATTCAGGCGTCATGATCGGGTCCATAGTTCAGGGCGGCCAGTGCCGCGGTTTCGTGCTCGGTCAACATGATTCGTGGCACCTCGAAGCTGCGGATGGAGCCATCCGGTCTCACGGTTTCGAACCGTTCGAGTGTTTGCGCGCGGCTGACCGCGTCGATCTGGGTGGCGATCTGCAACATCCCGAGGATCTCGACCGGACGGCGGAGGTTCGCATCCAGGTCGTTGAACGCATCGCCGACGGATGCGGCATCCCCGTCGGTGAAGGCCGTCACGATGGCGTCGCGCAGCTCCTCCAGCAGCGGGCCGCCCTGTTTGCGCATGTCGTCGAGGCTCGGCGGCTCGGGCGCGTCGTCGGAAACGTCCTCGAGGTCCGGCGGCGGCAGGTGCGCGGCCGGGTCGTAGAACCGTTCCCGGAGGTGCTCGACCTCGAGTGTTCCCGGCATGAGTTCGGCCGTCACGGCCGAACGCGGGCCGGCGGTCTGCATCCAGGTCGCGAGCTCCTTGTTGATCTCGCGCAGCAGGCGTTCGAGTTCGCGGTCCTTGACCACATCGTGGTTGACGATGTGCTCGCGCAGGGTCTCGCTCAGCCCGTTCCGCTGGGTCAGCACGTCGTCGATGCCCTTGCGGATCAGGCGCACGGTGCCCATGAGACCGCGTCGCTCGTTGGCCGTGAGCTCGAGGGCGAACGGGTGCAGCAGGATCGTCTCGAGATCGCTTTTGAGTTCCTGCAGCAGCGCGTCGTTGCGCAGCAGGGTGAAGGCTCCCTCGAAGGCGCGACCCTCCGGAGTCGCAGACATGAGCGCATCCGTCTTGGAGAGGTACTCGTCGAGAACCTCGCTGATCGGGCGTTCCTCGCCGCGGAAGTCGTTCACGATCTGCCGGTGCATGGCGGCAACCGACTCTTCGACGCGTTTGAAGTCGCTCGGCAGCTGGTTGATCAGATCGACGAGGTTCGCGTAGCCCTCGAGCATCGCCTCGTTCGACACCGGGGCGATCTCGCCGCCGCCCTCGAGGCGATCGCGCTCGCTCGTCTTCTCGGCGATCTCGAGGTCGAGACGACGGATGCGTTCCTCGCGGTCAGGGTTGGCCTGCGTCGCGCGGTGGCGAACAGTGTCGACGATCGTGGTGAGGCGGCTCTCGCTGATGAGCGCGCGGTCCCGGGACAGGCTCTCGACCAGGAGCAGCGCTTCCAGCGCGTGCGAGGTGAGCGAATAGTGTTCCTCGTCGCCCTCCCCCGTCTCCCGGTAGAGCCACTGGTCGTTCATCCACTGCACGCAGAGGGCCCGGCCGTTCTTGCCCGGCGGGACATCGCTGCCGACCGTGCGCAGGTCGGCCAGGTAGGCGTCAACCTGGGTGTGCAGCAGGTCGGCCTGCACACTGCGCCGGTCGCGGCTGAACGAGGACTTGAACACGGCGAGCACAAACGGCGCCCACTTGCGGTCCAGCAGGCGCAGCGTGGGTCTGTCGAAGGCTTCGCGCACCCGCGCCAGTTCGCCCGCGATTTCACTCATTGATGGAAGTCCTCTCTCGGGCCTCCTCAACCGTAGTCGCCGCTGCGCGGCGATCGTCACCCTACGATCGCTTGAGCTCGCCTGGCTGTCCGTCACGCTCGGACGCCGACGACACCGAATGGCGCTCACCGCGCTTCGGCGGCACGTACGTGCAGGTGTCGCCCGAGCAGAGTTCCGGCTTCGTCTTGCTGAACAGCCGTTGGAATTCGCAACCGACGCAGATCCCGAAGGCGCTCTCGATGAACAGCAGGACCAGGCACACGCTGCAGAGCGCCAGCGTGATCTCCCCGCTGAGGCCCAGGAAACCCATCGCGGCGCACGAGACGAACGCCATCACGAGGCCGAATGTCCAGGCGAGCTTCTTCTGCTCGGCACCGACCCATTCGGGGCGTTGACGCCGAACGATGAGCGAACCGATGATCAGGCTCGGGGTGAACCGGGTGCCGACGAACAAGCGCATCATCATGTCGAGCATGAATGTCATGCCGAACATGCGCAGGAGTTGGAAGTCCCCGGTCAGCGCCGCGGTCATGAACCCGATGGTCCCGAACAGGAACAGCAGCCCGGCGGACGCGCGCACGGCGCGTTCGTTGATGACGGGAATGGTGATGCCGTCGACGAACTCCCCGATGACGGGGGCCTCGTCCGCACGTTCCGCGGAACTCGTCATTCGGCTGCACCGCACATGGGAGTTCTCCTTCGTTGACTGCCTCGAACAGGATGAACTATACCCCAGGGGGTATTTGTCTGCCTGTGATCCCGGCGCCCGAAACCTACGGGAGTGCCGCCGCCGGATCCGGGGCCTTCGCCTGTGCGGCTCGGACGCCCTGGCCGGCGCTCGGGTAGAAGAGCCGCACCAGGGCGAAGCCGAGCAGTCCCCCGGCCAGCTGCGCGGCGATGTAGCCCGGCGCTGCGGACGGGGCGATGCCGGCGAAGGTGTCGGAGAATATCCGGCCGATGGTGATCGCCGGGTTCGCGAAGCTGGTGGAACTCGTGAAGAAGTAGGCGGCGCCGATGTAGGCGCCGACCGCGGCCGGCGCGAGGTGACCCCGGCCCGATCGGACGAGTGAGAAGATCACGAGCACGAGGCCCGCGGTAGCCACGACCTCCGCCAGCAGATGCGGGGCCGAGAGGCGCTCGGTCGCGCTGATGCTCGCAGCCGGAAGCCCGAACATCAGGTTCGCGACGACCGCTCCGGTGATGCAGCCGACGATCTGTGCCGGCACGTAGGCCGCCACGTCGCGCCAGGACCGGTGCCCGAGCGCCGCGTCGACGAGAGAGACGACCGGGTTCAAGTGGGCGCCACTGACCGGCGCGAAGATCAGAATGATCGCGAACAGTCCCAGCGCCGTGGCGAGGGCGTTCTGGAGCAGCTGCAATCCCACGTCGCTCGGGGAAAGCTGCTGCGCCGCGATGCCGGAACCCACGACGAGGGCGGCCAGCAGCAGGCTCCCCAGAAACTCGGCAGAAACTCGCCGGGCGAATTCGCTCATGCTGTGACGAGCACGGTCGCGACGGAGTCAAGTGCCCCGGGGACCAGGGCGTAATAGGCCCAGGTGCCGCGCTTGGACCTGCTGAGGAAACCCGCCTCCATGAGCACCTTGAGGTGGTGAGAGATCGTGGGCTGGCTGAGGCCGACGGGCTCGGTCAGGTCGCACACGCACGCCTGCTGGCCTTCGGAAGCCGCAACGATCGACAACAACCGCAACCTCGCGGGATCGGCCAGGGCCTTCAGGAGACGGGCGAGGTCCACCGCCTGCTCCGCGTCAAGGGGCTGCCGGGTCAGCGGAGCCCGGCAGACCTCGGTCTCATCCAGCGGAAGCAAGGTGGGAGTGGACATGTGCCCAGCATAAGTCAACATTGACATCTGTCGATATTGTGGGGCAGGATTCATTCATCGACAACAATCAATATAGAAGGACGGCATCGACATGACACTCATCGACCTGACGTCTCCTGCAGCCCGAAACCTTCACCTTGGCACGTTGCCCGTGGCGATCATCGGCGCGGGACCGATCGGGCTCGCCGCCGCCGCACAATTGCACGAGCGCGGCATCGACTTCATCGTCTACGAGGCCGGCGAGAGCATCGCCACCAGCATGGCCGCCTGGGGGCACACCCGGCTGTTCTCCCCCTGGAAGCATCTCGTCGATCCCGCGGCCCGGCGACTCCTGCTCGCCGCCGGCTGGACCGAGCCCGACGAGTCCTCACTTCCGACCGGGAGCGAGCTGATCGCCCACTACCTCGAGCCGTTGGCCGCCCTGGACGCCATCGCGTCCCGCATCCGCACCGGTAAGACCGTCACAGCGGTCAGCCGTGAAGGGATGGACCGCACCCGCACCGCCGGCCGCGGATCCCGCGCATTCATCCTGCGCCTTGCCGGAGCCGACGGGGAGATCACGGATGTCCGCGCGGCCGCCGTCATCGACGCCTCCGGGACGTACCTGAACCCCAACAGCCTGGGCTCGAACGGCCTCGACCCGCTGGGATTTGGAGGCGTCGCCGACCTCGTCAGCCACGCCCTGCCCGACGTCCTCGGCGCCGAACGTCACCGTTTCGCCGGCAAGCACACGGCCGTCGTCGGAGCGGGACTCTCCGCGGCCAACACCCTGATCAACCTGGCGCAGCTTGCGCGGGATGAACCGGGCACGACCGTGACCTGGATCATTCGCAACACGGCAGCCGTACGCGTCCTGGGCTCGGCCGACGATGAGCTTCAGGCTCGCGCGTCGATCGGGGCTTCCGTCAGCCGCCTCGCCCAATCCGGCGCGATCAGCCAGGTGGACGGATTCGAAATCGTCGGACTGGAGCGAGACGGCGACGGCGTCGACATCGTCGGCAACCGCCGCGGAGGCCTGGAACGCGTCCGCGCGGATGTCATCGTGAATGCGACCGGGTTCCGGCCCAACCTCGACATGCTGCGCGAGATCCGTCTCTCCCTCGATGAGATCGTGGAAGCCCCCGCTGCCCTCGCTCCGCTGATCGACCCAAACCTGCACAGCTGCGGCACCGTGTCGCCGCACGGGGTGGCCGAGCTGACCCAGCCCGAGCGGGATTTCTTCATCGTCGGCATGAAGAGCTACGGACGCGCGCCCACGTTCCTCCTCGCGACCGGCTACGAGCAGGTGCGCTCGATCGCGGACGAACTCGCGGGCAACCGTGACGCTGCCCGACAGGTGCAGCTCATTCTCCCGGCCACCGGCGCCTGCTCCACCGGCGGTGGTGGCGCGTCGAACTGCTGCTGATGCACCGCAGGGTGCGGCGGCACTCGCCCGATTAGACTCACGCTCATGGCCATTCCGACTCGCGACGCCGCTGCAGGCATCGCCCGGAGCCTGAAGGTGCTGACGGATCCGACCAGGGTGCAACTGCTCGGGATGGTCGTCGACAGTCCCGGCGGCCGTGCCCTCGTCGGACAGCTCGCCACTGCGCTGGGGCTGAGCCAGCCGACCGTGAGCCACCACATGCGGGTCATGGTCGAAGAGGGTCTCCTCGAGCGCGAGCAGGACGGCCGCGTCGCCTGGTACTCCGTCACGCCGGGCCGACAGGCGGACGTGACCGAGGTGCTGCGCGCGCGCCGGGGTGCGCCACCGATTCCGCTGGCACCGGCGGTGCTGGAGCGCATCACCGAGGACCTCGCGATGCGATTCCGCGGCGTGTTCTCCGTGGAGACAATCGACCGCTATGTCAGGGAAAGCTACGCGCTCCTGGCCGAGCGAGCCCGAATCACCCGCTACCTGCCGTCCCTCACCAGCCGGTTCGCCGGTGAACGGCTCAGCGCCCTGGCGACCGTCGAAAACCTGGTCACCGACGAGACGCCCGAGGTGCTCTTCGTCTGCGTGCAGAACGCCGGACGGTCCCAAATGGCCTCCGCGATCCTTCGGTCGCTCGCCGGGGACCGAGTGCGCGTCAGGACCGCAGGGTCCGAGCCCGCCGAGCTCGTGAATCCGCTCGTGATCAACGTGCTCGACGAGGTCGGCATCCCGATCGCCGGCGAGTACCCCAAACCGCTGACCGACGAAGTCGTGCGCGCCGCCGACTACGTGATCACGATGGGCTGCGGCGACGCCTGCCCCGTCTACCCCGGCCGCCGCTACCTCGACTGGGATCTCGCCGACCCGGTCGGCCTGCCCCTCGACGGCGTGCGCGCGGTTCGCGACGACATCACCCGGCGAGTGCGTGACCTGCTGACCGAGATTGAGATGTCGGCCGCCAGGGTGAACGGCAGCTGAATTTCCGTCTGAACTCTTCACAACCCATAGATGGCCGTCTATGCTTTAGTCAAGCCGCCACGAGCAAAGGAAACGCCATGCCTGACAAGCCCACCGTACTTTTCGTCTGCGTCCACAACGCAGGCCGTTCGCAGATGGCCGCCGGCTACCTGGCCGCCCTGTCCCACGGCCGCGTTGAGGTTCTCTCCGCGGGCTCCGCCCCCAAAGACCAGATCAACCCGGTTGCGATCGAGGCCATGGCCGAAGAGGGCATCGACATCGCCGGTAACGTGCCCAAGGTGCTCACCACGGACGCCGTGAAGGAATCCGATGTGGTGATCACCATGGGCTGCGGCGACGTCTGCCCGATCTTCCCCGGCAAGCGTTACGAGGACTGGGAACTCGACGACCCGGCCGGCCAGGGCATCGAGTCGGTCCGCCCGATCCGTGACGAGATCAAGGTTCGGATCGAGAAGCTGCTCGCCGAAATCCTTCCCGCCGCGGCGGACTCCCGGGCCTGAAGCACACCGGAGATTGGCAGGTCCACGCCTTGCGTTGCATCGACAACCGTCGATATGGTGGAAGGGCAGCCGCCACGAACACCCGGTCTCTGAAGACGGCGCTAAAGGAACGGTTGACTCATGACTAACATCCAGATCTTCGAACCAGGCCTCTGCTGCGGCACGGGCATCTGCGGCGTGGACGTCGACCAGCAACTCATCACCTTCTCGGCTGACATGGACTGGGTACGCACCGAAGGTGGCAACGTCGCACGGTTCAACCTCGCCCAGGAGCCGCTGGCTTTCGCCGAAAACGACACCGCCCGCACCTTCCTGCACACGGCCGGTGAGGAAGGCCTCCCCGTCGTGCTCGTCAACGGCGCCACCGTGCTGACCGGCCGGTACCCGACCCGCGCCGAGCTGGCCCGCTGGGCCGGCCTTGCCGTTGCCCCGGTCCCCGAGGCACGACTGCTGCCCATGGCCACCGCCACGGCCACCGCCGCGGAACAAGGCGACTCCGCGTGCTGCGGCGGAACCAGCTGCTGCTAAAACGATAGAAATGACTGCTCTGAAGTTCCTCGACGCCGCCCCGCGCTTCCTCTTCTTCACCGGCAAGGGCGGGGTCGGCAAGACCTCCGTCGCCTGCGCGACGGCCGTGCGTCTGGCCGATGCCGGGGCATCCGTTCTGCTCGTCAGCACCGACCCGGCCTCCAACGTGGGCCAGGCCTTCGGCGTCACCATCGGCAACACCGTCACCCCGATCGACTCCGTGCCGGGTCTGTCCGCCCTGGAAATCGATCCGGAGCAGGCCGTGGAGCAGTACCGGGAACGCATCGTCGGACCGGTGCGCGGCGTGCTCCCGGCCGCGGCCGTCGCCTCGATCGAGGAACAGCTCTCCGGCGCCTGCACCACCGAAATCGCCTCCTTCAACGAGTTCACCGACCTCCTCACGGATGCCGCCTGGACCGCCGCCTACGACCACATCATCTTCGACACGGCACCGACCGGCCACACGATCCGGCTGCTGCGGCTGCCGGGATCCTGGACGGACTTCCTCAACGAAGGCAAGGGTGACCCCTCCTGCCTGGGCCCGCTCTCCGGGCTGGAAAAGCAGCGGGCGATCTACGCCGAAGCCGTCTCCGCCCTCGCCGACCCGGCGCGCACCCGGCTGGTCCTGGTCGCCCGGGCCCAGCAGTCCACGCTGCAGGAGGCAGCCCGAACCCACACGGAACTGGCCGCGATCGGCATGACCAACCAATACCTGGTGGTCAACGGCATCCTTCCCGCCGACGTCGCGGGGACCGACCCCCTGGCGACGTCCATCCGCGGCCGCGAACGCCTCGCCCTCGCGGACATGTCCGAGGCCTTGAAAGCGCTGCGGACGGACCACATCGATCTGAAGAGCAACAACATGGTGGGCCTGCCCGCGCTGCGGAGCCTGCTCCAGCCCGGGAACTCCCCCACCGACCCCGCGGATGCCTCGCTGGTCACGCCGGACGCGCCGCTGTCGGCCCTCGTGGACGACATCGCCGCCGCAGGCCACGGCCTGATCATGCTGATGGGCAAGGGCGGAGTCGGCAAGACCACCATGGCGGCAGCCATCGCCGTCGCGCTGGCCGAACGCGGACTCCCGGTGCACCTGACGACGACGGACCCCGCTGCGCACCTGGCCGACACCCTCCACGGCGGCGCGGACAACCTCGAAGTCTCCCGCATCGATCCCGCCGTAGAGATCCAGCGCTACACCGACTCGGTCATGCGCAGCAAGGGCGCCCACCTCGACGAGCAGGGCCTGGCCATGCTGGCGGAAGACCTCCGCTCCCCCTGCACCGAAGAGATCGCCGTGTTCCAGGCGTTCTCCCGCGTCATCCGGGAGGCGAAGAGTAAATTCGTGGTGATGGACACGGCACCGACCGGCCACACCCTGCTCCTCCTCGACGCGACCGGCTCCTACGACCGGGAGGTCAAGCGCCAGGTCGGCAGCACCATGCACGTCACCACCCCGATGATGAAGCTGCAGGACCCGGAGCAGACGAAGGTACTGCTCGTCACCCTCGCCGAGACCACCCCGGTGCTCGAGGCAGCCGAGCTGCAGGAAGACCTGCGCCGCGCCGGCATCACGCCGTGGGCCTGGATCATCAACAACTCGATCGCGGCGGCGGCGCCGGACTCCCCCTTCCTCCGGGCGCGGGCCGCGAACGAGCTGGCGGAGATCGACCAGGTGCAGAGTCGCTTCGCGGACAGGCTGGCCGTTGTTCCCCTGCTTTCGGCCGAGCCGGTCGGCATCCCGGCCCTGCGCGCCCTGCAGGACGGCCGCCCGGTCGAGGTGGCCGCAGACGCCCAGGCCTGACCGGACCGGTCAGGCCCTCACTTCGGCCAGCAGCGCATCGATCTGGCCCAGCGCCTCCCGCATGCCTTCCTCCATGCCCATGGCCGACATCTTCTCGAGCTGCTCCACGCTCTCGAACGTGGTGACGGCGGTCATCCGGGTGCCAACCTCGGATGCTTCCAGCGTCACGACACCGTGGGTGGCGCCCAGGTCGCCGACGGGCTCACCGTTTTCGTCGGCGAAACCGTCGTCGAACTCCAGCCGGTGCGGCGGCTGGATCGACGTGATCACCCACCAGCCGCGGGCCTTCTCGCCATCGGGGCCGGTCATGTAGTAGTTCGACCGGCCACCCTGCACGAAGTCGTGCCGGTCGAAGGTGGCCGGCCACGTGGGCGGGCCCCACCACCGCTCGAGCTGGCGGGGATCCTCCCACACCTGCCACACCCGTTCCACGCTCGCGTCGAACTCGGCCACGAACGTGAGGGTCAGCGCCTCCGGGTCTTTGTGTGAACTGACGACAGTCATGAACTCTCTCCTTTACTCGTTTTCCTTTTCTCGGTCTTCTTCTCGGTCTTCTTCTCGGTCTTCGGACAGGATGCTGCTGATGTTCTGCACGCGATACCGCCAGAGTTCCTCGTAGCGCTGAAGCAGGCGGGTGGCCCGGCGGACGGTTTCGAGGTTTCCGTGCACGATCTGCTCCCTCCCCCGGCGTTCCTTGACGACCAGGGCCGCCCGCTCGAGCACCGCCACGTGCTTCTGGACCGCCGCGAAACTCATGGCATAGCCTGCGGCGAGCGTCGACACCGACTGCTCCTGCTGGACGACACGCACCACGATGTCCCGGCGCGTCGCATCGGCGAGCGCATGAAAGATGCGGTCCGCTTCGTCGTCCACTACGCTTTCTACAACCATTTGGTTGTACTTTAGCTTTCCTGACGTGGTGCCGCAAGGGGTTCGGACGCCGGCAGGCTCGGTCGGTCAGCCGGCGATTGCGAGGCCAAGCCCGAGGCCGATCATTCCCACTGCGATGCAGATGTCCAGAGCGCGCCATGCCGCCGGACGAGCGAAGATCGGCCGGAGCAGGCGGGCGCCGAAGCCGAGGGCGAAGAACCAGACGAGGCTCGCGATCATGGCGCCGGCCGCCCACCACCAGCGCAGGTCAGGACCCTGCTGGTTGGCGATCGATCCCGCGAAGATCAGGGTGTCGAGGTACACGTGCGGGTTGAGCCAGGTGAAAGCCAGTGCGGTCACCACCGCTGCGCGGAGACGAACGGGGCGCTCGACGGTCAGCGTCGCGCCGTGCTGAGTCCCGGTAGCGACCGCGCCGGGAATCGGCGCCACGGCACCCTCGTCGACGCGCAGCGCACCGGGATGCACCGCGCGACGAGCGGCCAGCACTCCGTAGCCGATAAGGAACGCGGCGCCGACAAAGCGCAGCACGATGAGCGCCACGGGAAAGCGCTCGACCACGGAACCGATGCCGAGCACCCCGGCGGCGATGAGCGCGATGTCGGATGCGGCGCAGATAGCGACGACGGCGAGGATCTCCCGGCCCCGGCCGGCGATGCCGAGCCGCAGAACAAACGCGTTCTGGGCCCCGATGGCGACGATGAGGGCGAGCCCGGTTCCGAGGCCCATCAACAAGGGCGCAATCACGTTCTGCATTCCTCGACCCTACGCAGCCGGCTGACGACAGAACAGCTAATGTTTCTTATTCACCGTTAGGAGAGCTAATGCCGTCGTATTCCCTCGAGCATCTGCGGACCCTCGTGGCGGTCCTTGACGAGGGCACGTTCGACGCCGCCGCTGTGCGCCTGCACGTCACCGCCTCTGCAGTATCCCAGCGCATCAAGGCGATGGAGGAGGCGACCGGGCAGCTGCTCGTGCAACGCACGAATCCCGCCCGGGCCACCGCCGCGGGCGAAAGCGTGGCGCGCTACGCACGTGAAGTGGATCTCCTCGGCAAAGACCTTCGCCGGGAGCTGGGCGAGGACGGCCAGGAACAGGCGACGTACTCGATCGCCGTCGCCGTCAATGCGGACTCACTCGCGACCTGGTTCCTGCCCGCCCTCGCAACCGCCCACGAGCGCTTCGGCGCCATCTTCGACGTGCACCGTGACGATGAGGAGTACACCGTCTCCCTCCTTCGCTCCGGCACCGTCATGGCCGCCGTGACAGCGGCGGAACAGGCCGTGCAGGGATGCACGTCGAGTCTGCTCGGGTTCATGCGTTACAAGGCCGTCGCCTCCCCCGCCTTCCTCTCACGCTGGAACCCCCGCGGCGACCTCGCCGACCTCGACCGCATCCCGGTCGTCGACTTCGACCGGAAGGACGAGCTGCAGCGCGATTTAGTGCGCACGGCAACCGGCCGCGAGCCGTCCGGACCTCGGCACCTCATCCCGACCTCCGCCGACTTCGCCCGCTCGATTGTGCTTGGACTCGGCTGGGGCCTTCTGCCCGAGCAGCAGGCCGACGCCCACCTCCGCGCCGGCGCCCTCGTGGAACTCGCGCCGAAGCATCCGGTCGACGTTCGGCTCTACTGGCAGCGGTGGAACCTCGCCTCTCCCCTGCTCGACGGCCTCACGCACGTCGTGCGGGAAGCTGCTGCGGCACAGCTCAGACGGTCTTAGTCCGACGCACAGCGCACCTGGCGGTGAGGCCTCCACAGATCAGTGGTGACTGTGTAGTCAGTGCATGCTCGTCAACGTTCGCGACATCGATCCAGCCCGGAAACGAAGCGCGTCATCGCGTACGCGTTCTTCGGCCTGGCCGCCTACGTGATTGTCGATGCCGGCTTGTCGATCTTTGGCCTTCGCGAAGCGGAGCACAGCCCGGTCGGGATCGCGCTGGCTGCCGTCAGTCTCGCCGTCATGCCGGTGCTGAGCTGGCTGGAGCGCCGCACCGGCCGTGAGCTGGGGTCGGCGTCGGCCGTGGCGGACTCGAAGCAGACCCTGATGTGCAGCTATCTGTCCGCAGCGCTCCTCGGTGGACTGCTGCTCAACTCTCAGCTGGGGTGGGCGTGGGCGGATTCGATCGCTGCCCTGGTGATTGCCGGGTTCGCCATCCGGGAGGGACTGGAAGCCTGGAAGGGTGACACCGGCTCGGTGCCGATCAGTGTCCTCACGGGCGAACGGGCCTTCGACGCGGATTGACGCGTCGGCGGCGTCGTTGCCGGATTCGGCTCAATCGAAGAGCTCGCTGAGCCAGTTCTCTTTCTTGCGCTTTCGCCCGTCCGAGTAACCGCCGTGGGACTGGCCGTGTGCGTCGTCAGTGCGGCCGCGTGACCAGCCGTCGTTCGCCGGGTAGCCGGCTGGAGGCTGGGCGGATGCCTGCGGCACGGCAGCGATCGAAGATCGCTCGATGATCTTGTCGAGTTCGCCACGGTCCAACCACACACCCCGGCACTGGGGGCAGTAGTCAATTTCGATCCCCGAGCGGTCTGTCATGACCAGGAGGGTGTCATCGGTGGGGCATTTCATTGGCAATCCAATCCAGGAGAAGGACGATCCCATCCATGGAAAAAACCTATTGCCTCAAGCTGGCAACCGGCCCGTGGCGGACGCACAATACACCGCGGCGCCGAGGTCAGCGCGGGTGACCAGACCCCGCTACCATGACCGGTGTCGGCGGCGGAAGGGGCTGATCAGGATGCCTGGTGAGAGCGAACGGACCCCGCGACTTCAGCCGCGATGGTTCATCGTGCTCTTCTGGAAGGTGCACCGGGCCCTCGTCCGGTTCACCGGCGGGCGTCGCGGCCTGTGGCCCGCTCAGGCCGAGCGTTGGGGCGCACTGCGATTGACCACAATCGGGCGCCGCAGCGGTCAGGAGCGGTCGGTGATCGTCGGCTATTTCGAGGACGGCCCGAACCTGGTGACCATGGCGATGAACGGCTGGGGCGAAGGAGAACCCGCGTGGTGGCTGAACCTGCAGGCGCACCCGCAGGCCCGGGTGCAGCTCACCGACGGGCCCCGTGAGGTCGTCGCCCACGCCGCGACCGGAGCGGAGCGTGCCCGGCTCTGGGACCTCTGGCGGTCACTCGACAAGGATCTCGACGGCTACGCCCGCCGCCGATCGACGGAGACGGCCGTGGTGGTTTTCGAACCCAGAATCTCAGGACCCGAAACCTAACGACCGTCCCACCACTCGAGCACACGCGTGCCGTAGAACGTGAGCCACTTCGACGCCTCGCCGGCCGGTACATCGACCTCGAACCACACCCGCCCGGGGTGGCGGCGCTCCTGCAGCCAGGTGCCGTCGGGTCGGCGGGCGGCGCGGATCACTTCGATGGCGTCGGCGAGCCGCGGATCGGGGGCCGTCCCGTCGTGCAGCGCCGCCGCCCGGAAGTAGTCCGCCGCGTTCAGCACACTGTAGAACCAGCGGAACGGGTACACGAACCGCGTCGCCCATGACGCAACGGGCTCGCCGGTGGACAGCCGGCGCAGCAGACGACGCTGAAGCAGGTATTCCTCACCGGCTCGTCGGGCAGCGCGCTGCGCGTCGCTGCCTCCGGTCGCAGCCTCGTAGTACAGGAGGCCCTTCAGCGAGTTGAGCGTGGAGTGGAAGGACGACCGGGTCGAGCCCTCGACCCACTCGCAGTTCCAGCCGCCTTCGGCCATCTGGTGGTCGAGGAACCACTGGGCGATGCCGGAGACATCCGCCCCGAGCCAGACGCCGTTGGCGAGCGTGAACGCGTTGATGCAGCAGTCGACCTCGCCGCCCCAATACGGCAGGTTCTCGTATTCCCAGCGGCTGTTCGCGGCGAGCAGGTCGGCCGTGCCGGCCAGGACGGCGGCATCCAGGCCCCAGTCGCGGAGCGCGTTGAGCGACCACGTCGTCGCGGTATACGGCTGTCCCGCGTCATCGGCCGCCTCCGGGCCCTCGGAGTCGAAGTCCTTCGGGAAGTACGCCCCGCCCGCCCACTGCCCGTCCGGGTCCTGCAGCGCGAGCAGCCGCGCTCCGAACCCCTCGGTCGCGATTCGGGCCCGGGTCGCGCCCCACACGTCGGGTGGCGCGCCGGCGAGGTCGCGCTCGACCCGCCAGCTCAGCGCCGGGTCGGCGTCGAGCATCCAGTCGAGCAGGGCGGGGTCGAGGCTCATGGCCGACAGGCTACCGCGCTGCGACGAACCCGTTGCGGCAACGCACGGGCCTGGGCTCAGGCGGCGCGATCAGGCGCCGATCAGCACCAACACGTGGTAAATGACGTAGACCGGCCAGACGGCCGCCTGGAGCAGCCCGAGGATGACGCCCCAGAATGATCCGCTTGACATCGAGATGAAGTAGATGGCGGCTCCGATGTATGCCAACAAGAAGACGAAGCCCCATGGTCCCTCTCGCACGATCACCCGTGCCCGGCTGTCCGTACCCATCCGATCCTCCGTTTCCACGAGGCCTTCCTGACTACTCCGTCGGCATCAAGATAGCCGCAGTGCCCGCAAAGCGACAACCCGCGCCTCGGACAGCTCCCGGCCAAGGAAGTGCGCGGTGAAGTCAACGCCCGAGGCGACGGCCAACGGCCCGGGTGCCTGTCCGAGGGCGAACCGGATGCTCCGGCACCAGTCCGGGGCGTTGTTCGGGCGCGTCTTCGTCGCACAGCACCGCGGCCAGCCGGATGATATACGATTCAGAAAACGACAAAAGAACTGCGCGTTGGATTATCGAAGAGATACAGCGACAGTGATGTCCGATTCGCCCACAACGAAGTGAGGAAGCCGTGCAGTTCCACCACCACGGATACGTATCCACAGACCCGCGCATCCAGGACGCCGCGGGGGTCGGCATCGATCGCCCCGACGAACTCCCCGAGAACGTCGACGTGCTCATCGTCGGAACGGGCCCCGCGGGCATGATCACCGCCGCCCAGCTCTCCCAGTTCCCCGGCATCACCACGCGTATCGTTGAGCGCCGCGGCGCACGTCTCCCGATCGGGCAGGCCGACGGGATCCAGGCACGCAGCGTCGAGACCTTCCAGGCGTTCGGTTTCGCCGAGCGCATCATCGCCGAGGCCTACCGCATTACCGAGATGGCCTTCTGGAAGCCGGACCCGAGCGATCCCTCGCGCATCATCCGCACCGCCCGCGCGGTGGATGACCCCACCGGCATCAGCGAGTTCCCGCACCTCATCGTCAACCAGGCGCGCGTGCTGGACTACTTCGCCGAGGTGATGGCCAGTTCGCCGACGCGGATGACGCCGGATTTCGGCCTGGAGTTCCGCGGCCTGTCGAATAGCAACGAGGGCGAATATCCCGTCACGGTGACGCTCGCGCACACCACCGGGGAACGGGCGGGACAGGAGCGCACCGTTCACGCCAAGTACGTGGTCGGCGCCGATGGCGCCCGCAGTGGCGTGCGCGACTCCATCGGCTGCACGCTCGCCGGCGACCAGGCAAAGCACGCCTGGGGGGTCATGGACGTTCTCGCGGTCACCGACTTCCCGGACATTCGCACGAAGTGCGCGATCCAGTCCGGCTCAGGCGGAAGCATCCTGCTCATTCCGCGCGAGGGCGGCTACCTGTTCCGCATGTACGTCGACCTGGGCGACGTGGCCGACGGTGACAATGGGGCCGTGCGAAAAACGACGATCGACGAGATCATCGGGAAGGCGAACGCGATCCTGCACCCCTACACGCTGGACGTGAAGAACGTCGCCTGGCACAGCGTGTACGAGGTCGCCCATCGTCTCACCGACCGATTCGACGACGTGCTCCCCGCAGAAATCGGCACCCGCACGCCGCGCGTCTTCATCACCGGTGACGCGTGCCACACGCACAGCGCCAAGGCCGGCCAGGGCATGAACGTGTCGATGCAGGACGGCTTCAACCTGGGCTGGAAGCTCGGCCATGTGCTCGACGGTCGCAGCCCCGAAACCCTGCTCGGCACCTACTCGGCCGAGCGTCAGGTCATCGCCAAGAACCTCATCGACTTCGACAAGGAGTGGTCGAGCCTGATGGCGAAGAAGCCGGAGGAGCTCGACGTGCCGTTGGAGGAGTTCTACACGAAGACCGCCGAGTTCCCGGCCGGTTTCATGACGCAGTACCCGCCGTCGATGCTGATTGGCGAGTCGACCCACCAGGAGCTCGCCACCGGGTTCCCGGTCGGCAAGCGCTTCAAGTCCGCCCCCGTGGTTCGCGTCGCCGACGCCAACCCGGTGCAGCTCGGACACCACCACCGCGCCGACGGGCGCTGGCGCGTGTACGCGTTCGCGGATGCTGACCTCTCCGGTGAGCCCTCGGCACTGGCGGACTGGGCGCACTGGATGCAGACCTCGCCTGATTCGCCGCTTCTCGTGCACACTCCCGCGGGGAGCGACATCGACAGCGTCTTCGACGTCAAGGTGGTCTACCAGCAGGCGCACGCCGGCGTGGACATCGGCCGGGTTCCCGGCGCGTTCCTGCCGAAGACCGGTCCGTTCGCGCTGATCGACTACGAGAAGGTGTACGCCGCAGACCCGGAGCACGACATTTTCGAGCTCCGCGGCATCAACCGCGGTGGCGCCGTTGTGGTGGTGCGCCCGGACCAGTACGTGGCGAACGTGCTGCCGCTGACGGCGACCGCGGAGCTGGCTGCGTTCTTCCGGCAGATGCTGCTCGTGCGGTAGCCGGCTGGACGCGCTACGATGTACGTGATGTACTTCATGTACGTCCCCAACGGAGAAGAACAGCCATGCCAATCACAGCCGACTACGGCTCGTTCACTGACGCACGTCTGCACCTCAAGGACGTCCTCGACGCCACTGAGCAGGGGCGCATCGTTACCGTGCTCCGCGACGCCCACTTGTCGGCAGTTATGCCGGCCGAGAAGCTCCGCGGATACTTCTACCGCACGGTCTCGCCGCGTGTGAAGGTGTACAGGGAGGACGGGCGTACGATCGCCCTCATGCAGGACCGCCCCTTTGTCTCGGAGGGCGAGGATATCTCTGGCGCTCTCGCAGACCTCGCTCTGTCGCTGCGGGAATACGCGGATGATTGGGAGGACCGGCTCCAGGGTGCACCCAACCACACGGCCTATTGGGCGCTCGTTCAGCTGATCAAGCTCTCCGACGAGGATCAGCTCCTCGATTGGCTTGAGTGCGGTGGTGAGTAAGCACCCGGCTGCCACGCGTGAGCACCACGACGAGTTCTGCGAGGGAGAAGGCTGGAGCATCGTTCGCGGAGCTACGGGCCGGCCGGTATCGCACCATCGCACGTACGAGTTGACGCTATGGGACGGGCGAATCCTTCGAACCCGCATCTCGAAGCCCATCGACAAATCGACATACTCTCCAAGCATGTGGTCACGTATCTTACGAGAGCAGCTCGAAGTGACCGTGGATATCTTCTGGGCGTGCGTCCGCAAAGGGCGGCTCCCCGATCGGGGCGCACCCAAGAACCAGTGCGCCGATAACGCTCTGCCGCTCTACCTCATCCGAGCACTCAGCGAACTCGGCGTGGACGAGGCCAGCATTCTGACTCTGACACCGGGAGAAGCCGCAAACCTGCTCGCAGTGAAGCTGACTGAACAACAAAACCGGGGCTAGTTCCGCGGGGCAACGGCGCCTCTTCGACGTGCTCGACGCGCTTCCACAGCAGGCGTATGACTGTTCGCCGGCCGTCCTCACCTATGCGAGGGACCAAAGGCTGGAGCCTGCAGGCTGGACGGTGCTACTCGGCGGACGGCCGCTGCCGTTGCCGTTTCGTCGCCGACCGCTGCTGCTTTGCGGCGAGGTGCCGCCGGCCCGAGCCCCGGGTGGGTTTGGTCGGGCGGCGGGGAGCCGCATCGGGGGCAAGGCCCGCGGCCACGAGGTCGGCGAGCTTGGCCAGGGCGATCTCGCGGTTGCGCAGCTGGGAGCGCCGCTCGGAGGCGGCCACGGTGATCACCCCGGCGACGAGGCGACGTCCGAGTCGCGTGAGCAGCAGCATCCGCTGGTCATCGTCGAGTGCCGCCGAGTCGGCGACGTTCCAGAAGAGCTCGACGCGGCTGTCCGAGGTGTTGACGTGCTGGCCGCCGGGCCCGGACGAACGCGAGAACCGCCAGCCGAGTTCCGACGCGGGAATCGTGAGCGCGGGCGACACCTCCAGATCCATGCCACCAGCGTGGCACGATGCAGGTGCGATTGAAGCATCAATGCCGCGCGTGAGGGGTCGCAAATCGACCTTCCACGGGCCAACGAAGGTCGATATGCGACCCCTCACGGCGGAAGCTGATGAAGTCGGGCCAGCTCAACCCGCCGATGAACCTGATCACCCAGGCCGAGATCCCCGAGGCGATCGACAGACGCATGGAGCCCTCAGAGAACATCCGCATCGACGTCGGGGACGGGGCGGTTTCGGGAGCGTTCGCCCGGCCGGCCGGCGCAGTTTCGACGCTGGTCGTGGCGCCGGGCGCGGGTGCGGGCTTCGACCACCCGTTCCTCGTCGGTTTCACGCAGGCGCTGAACGATCAGGGGGTGGCGACCCTGCGGTTCAACTTTCCGTACCGGGAGGCCGGCAGGCGCTTTCCCGACCGCGCACCCACGGCGATCGCCGTCTGGCGGGCGGCCATGGATGTCGCGATCTCCCGTTCCCCAGGCGAACCCGTCTGGGCGGGAGGCAAGTCCTTCGGCGGGCGCATGGCCTCCATGGCGGTGGCCGCCGGCATGGCGGCAGCAGGCCTGGTCCTGCTCGGCTACCCGTTGCATCCGCCCGGCAAGCCGGAGACGATGCGCGACGAGCACCTGTACGGAATCGACCTGCCGACGCTGTTCCTGCAGGGCACGCGCGACCCGTTCGCCACCGTCCAGGAGCTCGACCAGGTCGTCGAGAGGATCGGCGCAACGGCGACGCTCCAGTGGCTGGTCGAAGCTAACCATTCGTTCGAGATCAAGGGCGCCAGGCGCAGCCCCGCCGAGGTGGGAGCAGCGCTCGCTCCGGCCGTCGCCACGTTCTTGCGGGAAAGTAGCCGGCCCGGGGTCGGTTGAACAGCGCCAGGGCCGCTTCCTCAGGCGCCCCCTCCGCTGCCTGGAACGCCCGCACCCCGCTGCAAACGCTTTGGCGGCGCAGGGCGGGCTACACGGACTCCAGCACGCTGACGTAGTTGGCTATCCCGACGCCGCCCATGTTCTGGACGACGGCGCGCCGGGGAGCCGGAAGCTGCATGTCCCCCGCGGTGCCGGTCAATTGCATCGCTGACACCACGTGTTGGGAGACTCCCGTCGCCCCCACCGGGTGCCCCTTCGCCTTGAGGCCGCCCGAGATATTCACCGGGAGCTTGCCGTCACGGGACACCCAACCTTCCTCGATGGCCTGGCGACCCTGGCCCGGCGCGGTGAGGCCCATGACCTCGTACATGATCAGCTCGGCGATCGTGAAGCAGTCGTGAACCTCAGCGAAGTCCAGGTCGTCCAGCCCGACGCCGGCCATCGCCAGGGCGCGTTCGAAGGAGACGCGGGTTGCCGCGAACTCGGTCGGGTCACGGCGGGCGGCCGGCAGGAAATCATTGGCCTGCCCGAAGCCGGCCAGACGCACCGGATCGGTCACGGCGGAGCCCGCGCGGAACCGGTCCGAGGTGAGAACCACGGCTGCGGCCCCGTCGGAAATCGGAGAGCAGTCGGTGCGGCGCAGCGGGCTCGCCACCATGGGGTTCTTCTCCGACACGGTGCGGCAGAAGTCCTCCCCCAGGTCCTTGCGCAGTTGCGCGTAGGGGTTGGCGAGGCCATTTCGGTGGTTCTTGGCCGCGATGGAGCCCAGGACGTCTCCGATCGGTCCGTAGCGCTCCTCGTATGCCCTGGCCACGGTGGCGAACAGTCCGGTGAAGCCCGTCGTGGAGAACTTCCCCGCCATGTCATAGTCAGCGCCGAGGAGCGCAGACCCGACCAGCTCCGGGGAGGCCTGCGTCATCTTCTCGGCCCCGATCACCAGCACGGTACGGGCAGTGCCGGCGAGAATCGACTTCACGCCCTGCTGGAATGCGGCCGACCCCGAGGCGCAGGCGTTTTCCACACGCGTCGCCGGCACATTGACCAGCGCCGGGTCCGTTTGCAGGACCAGGGACGAGGGGAAGCCGAGCGGTAACAGGCCGGAGTTGAACTGACCGAGGAAGATCTCGTCGATATCCGCGGCATCCACGCCCGAATTGGCGATCGCTTCCGACGCGACCTGCACGATGAGGGTTTCCAGGGTGTCGTCCACAAGCTTGCCGAAGCGAGTGTGACCCCACCCGGTCAGCAGCACGTCGGTGCCGAACTGTTCCTTGAGGCTCATTCGGCCACCTCGCTCAGGTCTGCGGTGACGGAGAAGGCGGGCTCGGTGCTCGCGCGGATCTGCTCGACGGTGACTCCGGGGGCCAGACGGCAAAGCCGTAGTCCGGCATCCGTCACGTCGAACACCGCGAGGTCGGAAACGATGCGGTCGACCACTCCCACCCCGGTCAGCGGCAGGCTGCACTCGTTGACGATTTTCGCCGAGCCGTCCCGCGCCGTGTGCTCGGTGAGCACGACCACGCGCGGGGTGCCCGCGACCAGGTCCATCGCCCCGCCCATGCCCTTGACCATTTTCCCGGGGATGGTCCAGTTGGCGAGGTCCCCGGCCCCGGAGACCTGCATGGCGCCGAGGATGGCGACCTTCACGTGACCGCCGCGGATCATGCCGAAGGAAGTGGCCGAATCGAAGATTGACCCGCCCGGCAGTACGGTGACGGTCTGCTTGCCGGCGTTGATCAGGTCGGCGTCCTCCTCGCCCTCGAAGGGGTAGGGCCCCATTCCGAGCAGCCCGTTTTCGCTCTGCAGCGTCACCCGGATGCCCGCGGGCAGGTTGTTTGCCACGAGGGTCGGGATGCCGATGCCCAGGTTGACGTAATCGCCGTCGCTGAGTTCCCCGGCCGCGATCGCTGCCATTTCGTCACGTGTCCATGCCATGATTTCCTCCTTGAAGTTGTGGGTTGCTGCGGCTACGCGACGGCCGCGACCGGCCGCTGGCGAACGGTGCGCTGTTCGATGTCCTTGGGTCGGTTCCCGGCCAGGACCAGCCGCTGGACGTACACCCCCGGGGTCACGACGTGCTCCGGGTCGATGTCGCCCGGCTGCACGATTCGTTCGGCCTCGGCAACGGTGACGAGGCCGGCCGTGGCGACGATGGGGTTGAAATTGCGTGCGGTGTACCGGTAGACGAGGTTGCCGTCGGTGTCGGCCAGGTGCGCACGCACGAGAGCGACATCGGCGACGATCCCGCGCTCCTGGATGTAGGTCACGCCGTCGAACTCATCGTGCGGCTTGCCCTCGGCGATCAGGGTGCCGACACCGGTCTTGGTATAGAACGCGGGGATGCCGGCTCCGCCGGCGCGCAAACGCTCGGCGAGGGTGCCCTGGGGGCTGAATTCCACCTCGAGCGCTCCGGCCAGGAACTGCTCGGCGAACAGCTTGTTCTCGCCCACGTAGGACGCGATCACCTTGCGCACCTGCCCGGCCTCGAGCAGCACTCCGAGACCCTTGCCGTCGATGCCCATGTTGTTGGACACAACCGTGAGATCCTGCACCCCGGATGCGCGCACGGCGTCGATCAGGTCCGCCGGGATTCCGCTCAGGCCGAAGCCGCCGACCGCCAGGACCATCCCGTCCCTGAGTGCGTTACCGAGCGCGTCGGCCGCGCTTGCATGAACCTTGGACACTGGATCTCCTCGTTGAGTCGTCGTGGTTGCACCGAAATGCGGCATTGCGCGTGTCCACTTTATGGACAATTGATTTACAATCAATCGTATTCGCCCAACGGAAGAACTGTCAATGCCCGCGACCACGGTGCGTTGATTACGCCCACGGGGACGGAACGATATCATAGAGATATCCACATTATGGACAGGAGAACTCATGCTCGGTTTGTCGGGAACGGCCGCCGGCGGAAAGCCCGTGCAGGGCGCCCAGGTCGTCAGCAGGGTCGCGCTGCTCCTCCGGCTCGTCGGGCGGGACCCCAACGGATCCGCCCTGGCTGACATCGTGCGGGACTCCGGGCTGACCCGCCCGACGGTCTATCGCCTGCTGGGTTCGCTCGCCGCCGAGGGGCTCCTGGAACTCGATCCGAAGAGCAACACCTGGCGCTATGGCCCGGAGATCTTCGTCATGGGTACCGTCGCCGCGCCGCGGTATCCGATTGAGGACCTCGCCCGGCCCTCCCTGCGCAGGCTCGCCGACGCGACCGAGGAAAGCGCCTTCCTTTCGGTCCGCCGCGGCAACGAAACGGTCTGCCTGCTGCGCGAGGAAGGCAGCTTCCCCATCCGGTCCTTCGTCCTGCACGAGGGCGTGCGGTTCCCACTCGGTGTCGCCTCGGCGAGCATGGCCATCCTCGCCGCCCTGCCTGACCCCGAGGTGGACCAGCTGCTGCTGGATGCGGACCCGGCCTTTGTGCAACGGTGGGGCGAACAGAACTCCCCAGCAGCCATGCGCGCCGGCATCGAACGGACGAGGGCCGCCGGGTACGCCGTCAACCCCGGGATGATCGTCGAGGGCAGCTGGGGCATGGGCGCGGCCGTCTTCGACCCGGCCGGCCGGCCGGGGTGGGCATTGTCGCTGACCGGCATCGAACCCCGCTTCCGGCCTGAACGACAGGAGCACCTGGGGCGACTCCTCGTCGAGGAGGCCCAGGCGATAACACGGAAATTGCGGCAGGACGAATCCGCTCCCGCCCGCTGACCCGGCGCTCCCTACGCGGCGTCGATGCCGAAACTCTTGAGCTTGCGGTAGAGCGAGGACCTCGCGATTCCCAGTGCCGCCGCGGCGCGCACACGATTGCCCTCGGCATCGTGGAGGGCCGCCACGATCATGTCCCGCTCCCCCGATTCCAGAACCGAAAGGAGCCGGCTGGCGCCACTGTGGCAGTATCCCGGCAGATCCTCGGGCTGGATCTCACCGACGGGCCGTTTGAGCAACGCCACGGCGAGCGCTTCTTCCAGCTCCCTGATATTCCGCGGCCAGGGGTAGCGGGAGATGACGCGCATCGCGGCGGGGCTCACCGCGGCGCGGCGCCCCCCGGTCACGTTGGCGATGACGTGCGCCACGAGCAGGGGGAGGTCTTCAATCCGGTGCCGAAGCGGGGCCACCGTCACCGCCCTCGCGAAGTGCGGCAGGAGATCCCGGAAAGGAAGTCCGGAACCAAGATCGGCGTCTGAAACGGTCGCGGCGATGAAGATCGGCCGGTCGCTGGCGGCGAGCCCGACCAGGAAGTCGTTCAGGACGACGACGCCGTCGATGCTCAGGCGGTCGATGTTCGTGAAGAGGAAGAGAGTGGGATCGACCGTATCGGCCAGCGCACGCTCCGCATCCCTGATGCGTGGCCCATCCAGGTCGGCCGACGCGAACACCATGGTGCGGCCGCCCGGCACGGCACTCCGGTAGAGATCGGCAATGAGCGAGCGTTTTCCACACCCGGTCTCACCCGTGACCAGCAAGGCGACGTCATCGCGGAGCGCATCGGAGATACCGCTGCAGGCCCGGTGCCACAGGAGCGAACGGCCATCGCCGGAGGCGACGGACAGGTCCGCGACGGCCGGCCCGGCTCCAAGGGAGGCCGGCTGTGTCTCGCCTGCGCGGTAGCCGCGACCGGATGCCCGATGCTCCAGGGATGCCGTCTCCGAGACGATCTGCACGGCCACGACGATCCCCGCGACATCATGACCGACGATGATCCGTGTTCCGCGGAGGTGAACGACCTTCCCGGACGACAGCTCGATCTGGTCGACGGGGTTGCTCTGTCCCATCATGAGATAGCGCGCGTGTTCATGTATCGTGCGCTGCTCGGACGGTTCGAAGAGGTTCTGCGCGACGGCATTGCCCATCACAATCGAACCGCCGATCGCCATCAGGGCGCCTCGAGTGCGGGAGTCCAGCCGGATGAACGTGTCGAACAGGGCCTGCTGGCACTCGTTGCGATCGACGAGCAGGTTGCGCTCGATGTCGTGTGCCGCCGACCTCACCAGGGAATGCATGAGCGGACTCGAATGCTCGGTCAGGCAGCTGATATCGAGCACGCCCTCGACCCGGCCGGTGGCAGGGTCGCGGATGGGGCTCCCCGCGCAGGCAAAAGGCTGGAGCTGTTCGTGGAAGTGCTCCGGACCGACGATGTACAGCGGTTGGCCTGACTCCAGCACCGTGCCGATGCCGTTGGTCCCGACCGATCCCTCGGCGTAGTTGAACCCCGGCGCCAGCGAGACCTTGTCCAGCAGGGTGCCGATGGTCCTGTCGGTCTCCGACCGGCTGAGAATCCTCGCCCGGTAGTCGGTGAGCACGATACTCAGGGGCATTTCCGACAGGTCATCGCTGAGCCGGGCGATGACCGGCGCGGCGCTGCGCATCAGGCGCCCGGTCAGGTCAAGGTCCTCGTGGTACGCGGCCTGCGACGTCGCGGCGTCGACTCCGGCCGAAAAGGAGCGTTGCCAGGATGCGGCGACGACCCCGGGCACTGTCGTGGACTCGGCCCGGCCTGACCGCAGAAAATCGGCCCGTGCAGTCGCGATCCTTGAACGACGCTCGACGATTCCCGGCATATCTACTCCTTTGTGGACCCTGCAAGCATGCGCTTCCAAGCTTGGGATCCGCTACACGAGACGTGTCCCAATCTGGGACAGGTCGCTGCGGAGGCCCGGAGCCACTGTTGGTTGGTGGCCCCGAAAGGGCCCCCACGGTCATTCACAAGACAGACGCAAAGGAGCGCTCATGGAACGTTTGATCAACATCGACAATGGCGGAACACTCACGGACATCGTGGTCGGCAGCGGGACGGATTTCACGTTCACGAAGACCCTGACCACCCCGGTCGACCTGTCACAGTGCCTCTTCGACGCGATGACGAAGGCGTCGGCGCAGCTCTTCGGCAAGGCCGACCTGGCCGGCCTGCTCCACTCCACCCGCCACATCCGCTACTCGTCCACCCAGGGCACCAACGCCCTGGTGGAGCGCAAGGGACCGCTGATCGGCCTGATCACGGATGATCCCCAGCTCGTTGACGCGCTGCGCGCCTCGGAGGAGACCGCGGAACTCTGGGTCGACCTGATCGGCGCCCGCGTCGAGGTCGTCTCCCCCGACGGGACGCCCGAGGAACTCGCCAGGGAGCTCGTCGCCGGGATCAACCGTTTGACGACGGCGGGGGCCGAACGGCTGGTGGTCGCGGCATCCAGCCTGGAACGCGAGCACCTGTACAAGCGCACCATGCTGAAGAACTTCCCCCGGCACCTGCTCGGCTCGGTGCCGATTCTCTTCTCCCGCGAATTCGCCGCGGACACGTCGCGGACGCGGCAGGTGTGGTCCGGCATCCTGAATTCCTTCCTGCACCCGACGGTGGAGCGTTTCCTCTACAGCGCGGAGCACCGGCTCCGGGCCTACAAAGTCAAGAATCCCCTCCTGATCTACCGCAACGACGGCGCGTCCTCCCGGGTCGCGAAGTCGGTGGCCCTCAAGACGTACTCCTCTGGGCCTCGCGGCGGGTTGGAGGGCACTCGCGCCCTGGCCGAGGCTTACGGCCTGGCGAACGTGCTGATGATCGACGTCGGCGGCACGACCACCGATGTCGGGGCCGTGCACGATTCAACGATCGCCGTTGACCGGCGCGGTTCGATCCAGGGCGTGGACATCTCCTATGAGATGAGCGATGTTCGTTCGACCGGCGTGGGCGGAAGCTCGATCATCGCCGTACGTGACGGCGAAATCACGGTCGGCCCGGAGAGCGTCGGGGCCGCGCCCGGCCCGGCCTGCTTCGGATTCGGCGGAACGCAGGCCACCATCACCGACGTCAACCTCCTGCTCGGAGTGCTGGATCCGGAGACGTACCTGGAGGGCGAGATGGCCCTGGACGCCGAACGCTCCCGCGCCGTCATCACCCGGACCGTCGCGGAACCGCTCGGAATCAACCTCGAAGAGGCGCTGATCCTGATGGAGGACACCTACTCGCGCCGGCTGGCCCACGCGTTCGCGGACCTCGTCGACCCGGCCGGTGACACGACCGTTGCCGCGTTCGGCGGCGGCGGGCCGATGAGCGCCTGCGGTGCGGCCCGGCTCGCCGATGTCCGCCACGTGCTCGTGCCTCGCCTGGCCGCCGTCTTCTCGGCATATGGGATCAGTTTCTCCGACATCGCGCAGTCCTACGAGAGCGACGTCACCGGCCTCGGCGCCGCGGCGATTGACGCGGCGAAGCAGCGGATGGAGGCGTCTGCGGCCCGGGACATGTTCCAGGAGGGACACAACCTGAGCGAGTGCGACCTCGAGTGGACGACCATCACTGAGGGCGAGGCTGAAATCCTGGCGCTCAAGGCGGTCTTCCGGCTGCCGCACCCCACCTTCGACGGTGGCCTGCCGGCCGAGAACAGCGTTGCCGTGGCGAGCGGCACGCGGCAGGTGCGGTCCTCCGCGTCCCAGGTCGACACGGTGTCGGTCTACCGGCTCGACGATCAGAAACCGGGCGCCGCGGCATCCGGCCCGGCAATCGTCGAAGGCCCGTTCTTCACGGCCAGGGTACCCGCCGGCTGGCGCCTGAACATCTCGGCCGCCGGCGACCTGCTGCTCACCGACACTCACGGTCACCAGCACAAGTAATCAGCAACTTCCCGTAACCCACTTTGTTTCCCAAGGAAGGTAAAAACAAAATGCGCGTCCCTATGACGGAATACCTCTTCATCGACCTCGACACGGAGAGATGGATTTGCCGAGTCTGCGCCCACGACTTCGGTGATGCTCGCGGCAACTACAAGGAGGGGACGCTGGTCTATGACCGCGATCCCCGGGAGATCCACCCGCCGGTGATCGACCCTGAGAAGTACGAATTCACCTTCTCGCCCGACCCCGCCTTCTGTCGCATCCTCGAGTTCTATTGCCCGACCTGTGGCACCCAGATCGAAGCCGAATACCTGCCGCCGGGGCATCCCCCGACCGTCGACATGCTCTGGGACATCGACTCGCTCCGCGAGAAATGGGAGGCCCGGGGCGACAACCCCGAAGAAGTCGTCAACTACGGCCCGGGCGAAAACGCCGTCACGGACCTCAGCGCCCGCTTCGACTCCGTCGGCGGCCACACGCACGGAAAGGCAGGACACTGACATGAAACGGATCTCTGTTGACATCGGTGGCACCTTCAGCGATTGCTTCTTCGTCTGGGATGACATCTACATCGAATCAAAGGCTCTGACCACGCACCACAACCTGGCCCTGGGCTTCAACGAGGCCCTCGACCGGGCCTGCGCACGCGCCGGGATCTCCCGCGAAACGGCCCTCCACGAGGTGGACTCGGTGCGCTACGCCACCACCCTCGGCACCAACGCCCTGATCGAGGGCAAGGGGCCCCGGGTCGCGGCCATCGTCACCCACGGCTTCGAGGACACGATCCCGCTGTCCCGGGGTCGCGGCTACGGTGAGGGTCTCGACGGCATCAAGCAGGGCGACATGCCCGATGCCCAGCGCCCGGAACCGCTGGTGCCGCGCCGCCTCATCCGTTCGGTCAAGGAACGCATCGACTCGGTGGGCGAGGTGCTCGTGCCGCTCATGTACGACGACGTGCGCACCCAGGTGCGCGAGTTGGTGGACAACGGGGCCGAGGCCATCGTCATCGCGCTCACCAACGCGACCGAGAACTCGGTGCACGAGGACCGCATCCTGGAGATCATCCTGGAGGAGTACCCGACGCACGAACTGGGTTCCATCCCGGTGCTCCTCAGCAGCCAGGTCTCTGGCCGGAAGGGTGAGTACGTTCGGGCCATGGCCACGATCGTGGACGCGTTCCTGCACGAAACCATGTTCCACGCGCTCAACCAGCTCTCCAACAACCTGCGTGATTCCGGCTATAAGAAGCCCATGCTGGTCATCCACAATTCCGGCGGCATGGCGCAGCCCAACTCCACGGATGCGCTGCAGACGATCCACTCCGGCCCGATTGCCGGCGTCGGGGCGGCGCAGCACCTGTCCGAGTCGACCGGGCTCGGCGATGTGGTCTCGATGGACATGGGCGGAACGTCGTTCGACATCGGCCTCGTGCCGGAGGGCGGCGTGCGGCACTACGACTTCCAGCCCACGATCGGGCGCTGGCTGGTGTCGGCTCCGATGATCCACCTCAACACCCTGGGAGCCGGCGGCGGGTCGATCGCCGCCTACAACCGCATCCACCACGCCATCCAGATCGGGCCGGAGTCCGCCGGGTCGGATCCGGGACCGGCCTGCTACGACCGCGGCGGCCTGCGCCCCACGGTCACCGACGCCGACCTGGTCCTGGGTTACCTCGACCCGGACAACTACGCCAACGGCCACATCCAGCTCAACAAGAAGCGTTCGCTGCACGTCATCGATGACACGCTCTCCGACGAGCTCGATCTCGACGCGGTCGAGGTGGCCAAGGTGATCAAGCGCACCGTGGACGAGCAGATGGCGATCGGAATCGAAAAGGAGCTGCGCTCCCGCGGCGGACTCATCGAGGACTACACGATGCTCGCCTACGGCGGCAACGGCCCCCTGCACGCCTGCGGCATCGCGGCGAGCGCGGGGATCAGCCGTATCCTGTTCCCGCCGTTCGCGTCGGTGTTCTCGGCGCTGGGAGCCGGCAACATGCGGCCCCTGCACATCCACGAGCGCAGCGCCTATGTCGTGCTCTACGAGCCCCTGAAACGGAGCCTGTACAGCAAGTACGAGACGATGAACGGCTACATCGAGGAGCTGGAGGCCAAGGGCGCCGAAGACCTGGTTCGCCAGGGTTACGACCGCGGCGACGTGCGCTACCGGCTCGAGATGGACATGCGTTACGGCAACCAGCTCGTGACCACGGCCGTCGCCTTCGACATCAACCGGGTCGACGGGGTGGCCGACGTGCTGCACCTGATCAAGACCTTCTCCGAGATCTTCGGCGAGCGCTACGGCGAGGGCACGCAGGCGCCCGAGGCGGGCATCCGGGTGCAGACGATCCGGGTGGCCTCCTACATCGAAGGCGAAGTCATCCAGTTCGAGTCCATCCACGCCGGGGGTGAGAAGACGAAGCCGGCGCCGGTGTCCCACCGTGAGGTGCACTTCACCAACATCAGCGGCGCCGTCGACACCCCGGTCTACGACGCCGACGCGCTCAAGCACGAGTACGTCATCCACGGGCCGGCGATCGTCACCACCGAGAACACCACCTACCTGGTCGAACCGGGATGGCGGCTCGAACCCACAGTGCAGGGGGCCGTGTGGCTGCTCAGCGACTGACTACCCCTCACACCATTTCTTCAGCACGCGCAAGCAAAGGAGCTTGAGAACAATGACAATGACAACCAGCGAGTTTGTGCCCACCGGCGGAAACGACGAAGAATCCCAGCTGCTCACCAACCAGGAGCAGCAGTGGGTCGACAAGTTCATGGACGAGACGACGCTCTTCCTCGGCCCGGACCCGGCCATCATGCGGCATCACGAGATCATGCCGCGCAGCAAGTACGAAGAGGAGTGCATCGCGCAGGGCGTCGACCCCCTCGAGATCGACCGCATCCGCAAGCGCCTGGCCGGCGCTTTGGATGAGGCCTTCGAAATGTGCGAGAGCATGGGCGCCGCGCCCGGCGCGAAGTGGGCCGACCTGTCGTGCGCCGTCTACACGGCCGAGGGTGACGTCACCTACCTGTCCAACCGCGGGGTCATCGCCTTCTCCGCGGTGCTGCACCACCCCATCCGCTACATCATGAAGAACTGGAAGGACGAGCCCACCGTCGGCATCAATGAAGGCGACGGATTCTTCCACAACGATTCACGCTTCGGCATGGTGCACAACACGGACCAGTCCATGCTCGTGCCCGTGATCCGCGGCGGAATCATCATCGCCTGGGTGGGCGCGACCATCCATGAGGGAGAAAACGGCGCCTGCGAGCCCGGCGGCATGCCGTCAGGTTCGGAATCGCCCTTCGACGACGGTCTTCGGGCGTCCCCGATCAAGATCGTCGAGCGGGGTCACCTGCGTCGCGACCTGCTGACCTTCCTGCAGCACTCGACCCGGGATCCGAAGCTGATGCTCGCCGACATCAAGGTGAAGATGGGCGCCGTGCGGCGCATCATGGACACCGTCGACCGCCTCATCGACGAGGTCGGCCAGGAGACCTTCGTGGCCTCCCTGCGCGTGACGGTCGAGGATGTCGAGACCGAGGTGCGTCGTCGCATCGGCGAGCTGCCCGACGGCACGGTGACGTTCAACCAGTTCGTCGACTCGACCCTCAAAGAGAACATCCTGATCAAGTTCGCCTGCAAGATCACCATCAAGGGTGAGCGGATGATCGTCGACCTCACCGGCACCGGCCCCGAGATCCTCAACCGGGCCATCAACTCGCCGCTGGCATCAACGAAGTCCTTCATGGCCCAGGCGATCCTGTCGTACTGGTGGCCCGATCTCCCCCGCAGCACGGGGGCGCTCTCGCCCATCGAGGTCATTACCGAGGAACACAGCTGGGCCGATGCCGGCTACGACGCCCCGGTCGGTCAGTCCCTCCAGGCGTCATTCCGTGGGTTCTCGGCACTCCAGACCGCCTTCGCGAAGATGCAGTTCTCCTCCCCGCAGAAGTACTCCAACGTCGTGGCACCCTGGTTCAACCAGATCAACGACTTCCTCTGGGGCGGCACGACGCAGAACGGGGAGCAGGTGGGAAACCTCTGCGCCGACCTCAACGGCATGGGCGGTGGGGCGAAAGCCTTCCGCGACGGAGAGGATGCCGTCGCGCCGCTGTTTTGCGCGATGGCCGACATCGGCGAGCAGGAGGTCATGGAGGAGGAAGTTCCGTTCCTCCAGCTGGTGAGCAAGCGGCTTGTCCGCGACAACCAGGGCTTCGGTAAATTCCGCGGCGGCATGGGCTACGAGATGATCGTCGCTTCGAGAGGCACGCCGAGCTGGGGCTTCATGACCGTCACCTCCGGGTCGAAGTTCTCGTCCGTTCCCGGCATGTTCGGGGGCTACGGCTGCCCGGTCTATCCGCTGGCCATCGTCAAGGGCATCAACATCTACGACATCATCCAGAAAGATCCCACCCAGTTCGACCTGTCGATCGAACGCGTCATGAACGAGCAGCCCTTCGAGGGAGGCGACTACCAGTCCGCGCACATGGGACTGCAGTTCGACGTGGCGAAGGAAGGCGAGCTGTACATGATCGCCCAGGGCGCCGGCGGCGGCTACGGCGACGTGCTGGAACGTGACCCGGAACTCGTGGTGACCGACCTGGAACTGGACCGGATCTCCGCTCAGGTCGCCACGGGCATCTACGGGATCGTCTGGGAACCGGAGACCTACGTCGTGCACGAGCAGGCGACCATCGAGCTCCGGGCCCAGATCCGCCGGGACCGGATCGCACGCGGCAAGCCGTACCACGAGTTCGTCGCGGAATTCGTGCAGGACGAGCCGCCGAAGGATCTGCTGTACTACGGGTCATGGGGGCAGGACAATGACGAGGAACTCGTGGCGACCCACTGGGGCGGCCTGGAGCCTGAGCGGGTCACGGGCAAGCTCGGCGAACTGCCGCTGATCATGGTGCCCGATCGCCGGGTGCTGAAGATCGCCCGTCTTGAGGAGCGCGTGCGCGAACTCGAGCAGAAGTACGGCGAAACGGTCGTGCACAAGTCCTGAGCACAGCTCTCGTTGCCCCACGCCGGCGCGGGGCCTCCCTGTCGACAACCGTCGGCGGGAAGGCCCCGCTTTCCGGCCCCTCATTCTCGTGAAGGAAAAATCGTGACCACCTCCCTTATCGCCGTCATCGCCCAGCCGCCGTCGGGCCGCACCAGGGCTGTCCTGATCGACAGCCACGACTACGCGCAGTCCGTCATCCTCCAGGGCAAGCCGGTCCCCTGGCACGAGCCGATGGCCTACTCGAACTTCTTCGGCCAGGCGCAAGGACTGCTGGGGTCCGACGTTGCCCTGCTCAGCCTGGACCGGTTCTACGCGCACCGGCTCGAGGGGAACGTCGGCCTGTCAACGGCGATGAGCGCCAGGCCCCGCACCGGATACGCACTCCGAACCCTGCTCGGTGATGCCGATACGACCCGGGCCGTGATCGACTTCGCCACGATCTTCAGCAAGACCCAGCGCGAACCCATCGTGCTGCAGATACCCTCGCCGATGCAGTGGCTCGCCCGCACTCACGCCTTCTCCCGCGTCTCCGATGTCGACGACCTCGACGCCGATGACGCCGAAAACGCATCCATGTATGTGGCGGACTGGCTCCGAGGCTTCGCTTCCCTGCCGCTGGCGGCGGTGTTGCTCGACGACAGGCCCGGGGCGAGCGACCCCGTCACCGTGCCGGTACCCCTCGACACGTACTCCCCCATCGCGAACGTCACCGACCACTACCAATGGACACTCGGTATGCGGCGCGCCAACGGGGTCGAACTCAAGGGAACCGCCGCCTCGGGATCCCTCATCCAACCCGAGTTCTGGTTCGATGACGGCCAAACGCCCCCAGCCGGAGACTTCCTTCTGGGAGAGATCCCGCCCGCGGCCGTCCCCGAAGATGTCCTGGCCCGAATCTCGACGCTGTTGTGAGTGTTGGGCCCTCTCCCTCCGTGACGCCGTTGTGCGCGCCACCCGACGCCCCTGACTGCGAGAACCACCGCCAGCGCAGGGCGCGGCGGCTCAGCGCCAGTCGATCGAGACGACGGATGTCGGCCCCGAGATTCCCTTCAGCTCTAGCGAGCGACGCCCGGTCTCGCCGAACGAGCGCCGGCTGCCCGAGAGGCTCGTTTCACTGACCAGGATCTCGGACCCGGAGGCGGCTGCCGCGATCCGGGCGGCGATGTTCACGCCCGTGCCCGAGTAGTCCGAGGCGACTCGCGTCGCCTCGGCGGCGTGAATGCCGACCCGGATTGACGGGGCGAAACCCTGGGTGTCGCGTTGCTGGGCCAGGCGGCGCTGCAGGGCGATCATCGCCTCGATCGCGCGGTCCGTGTCGTCGAAGGCGAGGAAGAAGCCGTCTCCGATCTCCTTGACCTCCTCCCCGCCGTGCTCCGCTACGGCCGATCGCACCGCCTGATCGTGCCAGTGCATGAGCTTCCCAAGGCTTCGTCGCCGAGCAGCTCGCCCAGCTTTGTCGAGTCGACGATGTCGGTGAAGACGAACGTCTTCAGCTGTCGAGCGTCGGCGTGCCTCGGCGCGCCGCCTTCCTGTTCGCCGAGCTGCTCGAGGAGCTGCCGGGCCATCGACAGGTCGATGAGGGCACCGAGGTGCTCGAATGTGTCGGCGGCGGCCCGCAGCTCGACCGCGGCCCGGTCCGCGTTGTCGTTCGCCGCGCACGCCTGTGCCAGGCCCATGCGCGCCCGCGCTGCCTCGTGCGGAGCGTCCAGCCTGGTCCACGCGTCGACGGCGGTGCGGAGGGTGACCTCGGAGGCCGGAGCGTCACCCGACGCCAGCTGGAACATCCCGCGCGCGCTTGCGACGCCTGCGCCGATCGCCTGGCTGCCGAACCGGTCCGCGAGTGCGCCCAGCTCATCGACGGCCGCGCGCGCAGTCACGAGATCTTTCGCGGCCAGGGCGATCTCGATCTGGGCCCGGAGCAGGGGCATCCGCATCAGCGGCGTGTCCGGCGGAGCGTCCCAGGACGTCGTTCTCGGCGGGTCCTCGAGGGCGCGCCGAATGGACGCCGCTGCTACTCCAGTGCGTCCCTGCGCGAGGCGCAGCAGCGAGAACGCCGGCTCGGTCTTCGTCCCGCGCGCGTGGGCCTGCGTCAGCACCTCCTCGGCAGCCTCCAGGTCGCCCCGCTGGAGGCGGATCGCACCGATCCGGTAGAGCGCCAGGGCGGCCGCGGCCGGAATGAAGTTCTCGAGTTCGATCGATGCCCGGCGCGCCTCGGCCTCCGCTTCCAGCCACTGGCCCCGTAGCTGCTTGATCTCGGCTCGATAGAGGCGACACATGCCCGGGAACCCGTTGATGCCCTCCCGTTTGCACCAACGATCCTGCGCTTCGATCCACTCGGACGCGCGTCGCCACTCCCCCAGGCTCGCGCACGTGCCGATCGTGGTGCAGCAGATTCCGCCTGCCGTTCCCGGCTCGAGCTCACCGGCGACGGCCGCAACGCTGGACTCGTCGACCAGGGCGAGCCCTTCGTCGACATGACCCTGGTTGACCAGCGCGAACCCGCGTTCCGCCTGGGCCATCGCCGCAATATCCCGATCCCCCAATCGCCGCCCGATCTGCTCGGCCAGGGTCGCCGCCTGGAGGGCGGTATCGATGTCGCCGACCGTGGACGCGCGGAACGAACGCACGATCGCGAGCCAGCCATGCGCGGCGTTTTCCGGCACACTCTCGAGCAATCCCTCGGCGCGGCGGGCCCAGGCGGCCGACATGGAATCGGCAGCCCGGTAGACGTTGTCACGCGCCAGGGCGACCGCCGCCATGGCGGCCGCCTCGGGCCGGTTGGCCTTCATCGCGGCGGCATAGCTGCGTTCGCGGACCTCGATGGCCTGGGGCAGCTGACCCGTCCACCACGCCGCTGTCGCCAGGAGTTCGAGGTCGCCCGCATCCAGCTGGCCCTGGGCGTCGGCCGTGGCCAGGTGCTCGAATGCCTCCCCCCACGCATGGCGCGTAAGGGCGACGCGACCCTGCTCAACCAGGGTGGGCGCCGCAGGCGCCGGTGAAGATGACTTCGTCGCCATGCGGTCATTCTGCACCCGATTGGTGCGCCGGTCACTTGCGGCAGCGCACCCTGCGGTCCCACGCAGCGCGAATGCATCAACATCACGGAAGCCGTGTCCCAGATCCAGCGGGCAGCATCCGAGCTTTCGGCCGGAGGTACCCGTCTGGTGGTGATCGGCGGTGACCACACGATCGCCCTGCCGCTGTTGCGGGTGGCCGCCGAACGGTACGGGCCGATCGCGATGCTGCACTTCGATGCCCACGTCGACACGGGGGATATGGATTGCGGCGCCCGCGTTGCCCACGGCACCCCGTTCCGTCGCGCGTCCGAGGAGGGCCTCATCGACCTGACGCCGAGCGAGGTTGGAATCCGCGCGTCGACCAGCCGGGGCCGGAACGCTAGGGGGAGGGTGCCAGGACCCACAGCACTTCGCACTCCTCGGCCGATGAGCTGTTGCGCCACGTGTGTGGATCGCGTCCCCGGAACGTCATGGCATCCCCGGTTCCGAGGGAGAAGGTCTCCTCACCGATCACAATCTCGACGGTGCCGCGCAGGACGAAGACGAACTCGACGTCGCAGTCGAGCGCGTAGAGGTCGGGGCCTGCCGACCCGCCGGGGGCGATCACCGACTGGATGACCTCCATCTGGCCCTGGTTGGACGGAGTCAGAAGGAGTTCGCACGCCCCGCGGCCGCCGAAATTGATCGGGGACCCGTGGCCCGCCCGAACGATCTGGGTCGGCGGCGCTTCGAAGAGGTCACCCACGCGCAGTCCGACTGCGTCGCAAATTGCAACGAGCGTCGCGACGGAGGGCGATACCTGGTCGCGTTCGAGGCGGCTGATGAAACCCTGTGTGATTCCGGCCGCAGCGGCGACGACTTCGAGCGTGAGGCCCTTGCCGAGCCTCGCTGCGCGCAGCCTCGCTCCGATCGGAACCTGTCGTGCCATGGTGTGTCCCTATGCCTCGATGTGCATTGCAACCGCACGGACTGGAGCGCCATCGGCTGCTTCAAAGGCTATCGGAAGCAGGGAAATCACCGGACGCGAGAAGCCGATGGCCGCCAGATTGGTGAGGTTCTCACTGATGACCCCGGATGCGGCGGCGATGAGGTGGTGCACGGGGAAGCCCTCGCCTGGGTGTGTGTCGTCCGGAGTCTCATCGATGTTGATCGCGTCGATGCCGAACGTGCGTATGCCGAGGCCGATGAGGCGCGCGCAGGCGGCGGCGTCGAGATAAGGGTTGTCGAAGTACAGCTCGGTGCCGTAGTGCTCGCTCCACCCCGTGTGCAGCAAGACAATCGAGCCCGTCTCCAGCTGATCGGCGACCGGCGCGATGTGCTCCCAGGTGATGCGACCCCGGGCTCCGACACCGCGCGCGTCGACGATGACACCGGGCCCGATGAAGCGCTCAAGAGGAAGCTCGTCGAGCTTCGGAGCGGATGCGTCGAAGTGGTAGGGAGCGTCGACATGCGTTCCGGTCTGGGAGCCGATGCTCACGCTCAGAAGGTTGAAGCCGTCCTGCTCAATCGTGCTGTGCACTGTGAATTGCGGGAGCGGGTCGCCGGGGTACACCTGCGTCCCGGCATTGACGACAACAGACAGGTCAACGACTTTGTTTATCCTCATGGTCAAAAACTATTGCATTCAGGGCAAGAAGACGACTACTGTCGAGCCAACTTCAATCCTGAGTCGGGCGTCGGTGTGGCCCTCTCCTCGCCCGGGCAATCCACTTGCCCCAACAAATCAAAGGTGATCACAATGAGCGACAACGATGTTGCTGTCGAGGACCGCGGTACGGTCGTCCTGAATGCCCGACCCAAAGCCACAGAGGTCGAGAGGCACGGTATCGACACGATCCCGGACGCCGACCGCACCTCCACATGGGTCGACCTGCTGCGGATCCAGTTCGGCGGCGCGAACACGTTCGCGACAGTGCTGCTCGGGACCTTTCCGATCGTGCTCGGACTTTCTTTCTGGCAAGCGGTCCTCGCGACGGTGACGGGCGTCTTAGTCGGTACCGTGTTCCTCATGCCGATGGGCCTGTTCGGACCGAAGACCGGCACGAACAACGCGGTCTCATCCGGGGCCTTCTTTGGTGTTCGCGGCCGCGTGGTCGGTTCGTTCCTGTCGCTCCTCACCGCCATCGCGTTCTATTCGATTTCGGTCTGGGTGAGCGGTGACGCCCTCGTTGGCGGGCTCAACCGTCTCGCCGGGATCCCGGATTCGATCGGCCTCCGCACCCTCGTCTACGGTGTCATTGGCGTCCTCGTGATCGTCGTCGTGGTCTACGGATTCCAGTTCATGCTCTTCGTCAACAAGACGGCCGTGATCGCGAACACGGCGCTCATCCTGCTGGCGGTCGTCGCCTTCTCCGGCACTTTCGACGCTGGCTACAACCCGGGCCCCTCGGCGTTCGCCCTCGGTGGCTTCTGGCCGACCTTCGTCGCCGCGGCCCTCATCGTCATGAGCAACCCGATCTCCTTCGGAGCTTTCCTCGGCGACTGGTCACGGTACATCCCGAAGAACACGCCGCAGCGGAAGCTGCTCATGGCCACCTTCCTCGGTCAGCTGCTCACCCTGGTGCCATTCCTGTTCGGCGTCGCCACCGCGACGCTCGTGGCCGGCAAGGCGGACTACGTCTTCGCCCTGATCCAGGCCTCGCCGATCTGGTACGCCGTGCTCCTGATGGCCGTCGCCTTCATCGGTGGGCTCTCGACCGGCACGACATCGCTCTATGGCACGGGGCTCGACTTCTCCTCGGTCTTTCCGAGGTTCAGCCGCGTGCAGGCCACGATCAGCATCGGCGTCATCGCTTTTCTCTTCATCCTCACCGGACGACTGTTCTTCGACCTTTTGGGCGCGGTCAACGCCTTCGTCGGAGCGATCATCGTGACGACGACGCCGTGGATGGTCATCATGGCAATCGGCTACTTCGTGCGCCGCGGTCACTTCGACGCCCGCAACCTACAGGTTTTCAACAAGGGCGAAATCGGCGGCACATACTGGTTCAATTCCGGCGTGAACTGGCGTGGCATGGTCGCCTGGATCGGGGCGGCCGTGATCGGCCTCCTCTTCGCCAACTACCCGCCCATCATCGTCGGCCCGTTCATTAATGCCGGTGGCGGCATCGACCTCAGCCTCGTCACCGCCGTCGTCGCCGGCGCCGTGCTCTACCTCGGCGCGCTGTGGCTCTTCCCCGAACCGCGTTACGTCTTCGACTCCGCCGGTCCGCGCCTGGTGCCGGCCGCGGCCGGAACTCCGCAAGACATCGTCTTGGACCACAGCTCCACGGCGGCAAAGACCACCGCACGCAGGGAGCTGGAAACCCAATGACAGCTGATTCGGCGAACGTCGCCCAGGTGCTCAGCGTCGTCGACGCGATTATCGACGACTTCGGCAACCACCGGCGGGACGCGTACTTCGCCCGGTTCTCACCGGACGCCACCTTCGTATTCCACACCGTCCCGCGCCGACTCGATTCCAGGAAAGCCTATGAGGAGCTGTGGGACGAGTGGGAGGCTTCGAGCGGCTTCCGAGTGCATGACTGCACCTCGACCGACCGGCACATACAGGTCTTCGGGAACGCCGCCGTCTTCAGCCACGACGTGACGTCGGTCGTGGAAGTCGACGGCCTCACCGACACGGTATTTGAACGTGAATCGATCGTCCTCGAAAAACGCGATGGCGTCTGGCTCTGCGTGCACGAGCACCTTTCCCAGAGGCCGGGCTCGTAACGACGACGCGCACTATGCCGCCACAAAGGGAGCCATCGTGGGCTTCAGTCGAAGCCTTGGCCTCGAGCGGGCCGACTCCGGAGTGATCGTCAACACGGTCGCGCCTGGGGCGGCCGACACGCCCATGCTCTCGAGTGATTCCCCGTGCCCGCCGCGCTGCCGTTCCGGCTCCATGGTCCGGGAGAGTGGTTCGCCGCGGTAGACGCGGCGCTGTCCCCGGTCCTCCGGCTCGTGCGAGCTGCGGTTCCGGCGCTCAGGCTCGGTGGAGACGGCCGGATCCCCACCATGGGCGCCGGTTGGGGTGCGACGAGCGGCCGAACTCGGCTGCGGCCGCGGCCGTGCACGGCGGCGTCGTCGCGTTCGTCAAGACCCTGGCAGCGCGATGCGCAGACGGTGACGCGGGGTCAAAGCAGCGTCAGCGTGGGACACGAGGACCTCCAGGTTCGTGGTGTGTTTGCCTTTGACAGCTCCCACTCCACTCCTGGAGGTCCTCGTTCACGTCCAACGACTACAGCGAGTCGTCACATCCACTCAACCAACCTGCCTGGGCAGTACAGCTAGACGGAGACGGAGGCGGCGCCGCCGTCGAGACGGGAGCCGGCGCCGGCTTGAGCGGGACACTCGTGCTGGGAGCGGGAACTGACGGGCTGTGGCTGGTGGGAGGTGCAGTCTGTCTAACAGGCGCATGCGCGGCGGGACGTTTCTGCGAGGCAATCGCCTCCGGCAGCAACGGCCCGATGATGTTCGGTGCTCCGAGGAACGCACTCCCGACCAGGCCCATATAGGCGACGACACCGGTGACGGTTATCAGCCCGGCAATCCGTGTGTGCCGCAGCCTGCGACCGGAAGCGTCCATGAACACCGGTCTGCCCGCGGCAGACCGGTCGCGTTCACGCTTCGCAGTCCGTAACGGCATCCGTCAAGGGGTATAGGAGGCCTGGTTAACGGAAGCTGGACCACTGACGCGCACCACTACGATCACCGAGCCACGCATCGGAAGCCCGAAGCGACGAACCGTTCAGCCAGTGTGCCCAGCGAGCGCCCATCTTGAGCGGGCACGATGTCGAGGTGCCGCAGGTCTCTGTCGAGGTCGATCCCTCACTCCGGTCCCTGCTGCCCAGGCGAGACCGGGGAGACCGCGTCGTGCGTGATGCAGCTCCCACAGAAACGGTGGCACACCTCCTTCAAGTCCTGGGCGTGCCGCTGACTGAAGTCGGGGCCGCATCCGTCGACGGCCGAAGGATCGGCCGCCAAGCACTGCGTACGACGCACATCGGACACTCGTCAACGCTCGACGTCGAAGCTCGGGGACGACCGCAGCCGAACTCCGGTCGCTTTCTGCTCGACGTACACCTCGGCACGCTGGCGCGACGGATGCGGCTGCTCGGCATCGATGCGGCGTATGAACCCGATGGCGATGACTCCAGCCTTGCCACCCGTTCCGCGACCGAGCAACGGGAACTGCTCACCCGAGACCGCGGACTGCTCTTCCGCAGAACCGTGCGCGACGGTGCGCTCATCCGCTCAGACGACGTGGACGCGCAACTCGATGACGTCCTCAGTCGCTTCGCCCCGCGACTCGCACCGTGGACGCGATGCTTGCGCTGCGGGGCACTCCTCGAAGAGGTGTCCGCCACAGAGGTCGCGACCGAGCTCGAGCCAGGGACCCGCCGCACCTATCGCTCGTTTTCGCGGTGCACCGGTTGTGGTCGGGTGTACTGGCGCGGCGCGCACAGCCGGCGCCTTGAGGAGCTGGTGCGCCGGGCCACCAGCTAGGGCAGAGGGCCGCGCCGCGCCAGGATCCGGGCGAAGAGGGCGTGGAGCAGCGGGAGCACAGAAACGGCGATGAGCACCGTTCCGATCACGGCATCCTCGGCGCGAAGCAGGATGCCGCCGATCAGCAGGGCGGCGAAGAGGATTGCCGAGACGATCCGCCGTCCCGTTCGCTCGAGGTCGGCCAGGCGACGCTCGAGCCGCGGGGTCTGCACCGAGACCGTACCCTCTTCGATCCGCGTCGTGAGGTTGTCGAGCCGCTGGGGCAGCCTGGCGATGATGCCCGCGGCCGACATCGCTTGCTTGCCGACCGCCTGCACCAGGTTCCCGCCCTCGGCACGGATCAGCTGGGCGGAATACGGCTCGACGGAATTCCAGATGTTGAAGGCGGGGTCGAGCGAACTGCACATCCCCGAGGTCAGCGACATCGCGCGCACGATGAGCAGAAAGTTCTCCGGAAGCTGAAACGGCAGCGAGCGCACCACATCACCGAACTCGAGGGCGAAGGCGCGGAACTCGCGCGGGTCGACATCCTGCAACTCGGCGAAACCCATCCCGCCGAACCGGGCGAACAGCTTCGTCATCGCCCGCTCGAGTTCCATGGTGTCAGCGGAGGGCAGGAGCACACCCACCTCGCGGATGCCGTCCACCATCCCCTTGCCGTTGCGTGACGCGGCGGCGATGAGCAGCTTCCGAAGACCCTCCCGCAGGGCATCGGGCACGTCGCCCATCATCCCGAAGTCGATAAAGGTGAACTTCCAGTCCCGGATGCCGCCCGCTCCGGGCACACCGGCGCCGACGAGCGGGGTCACGAAGATGTTGCCGGGGTGCGGGTCGGCGTGGAAGTAGCCGTGCACGAAGAGCTGGTCGAACATGACGGCCGCGAACTCGGTGGCCACTTCGGCCGGGTCGATGCCGGCTGCCCTCAGCCCGTCGACATCGTTGATCTTGATGGCGGTCACATCCTGCAGGGTCAGCACCCGCCTGGTGGTGCGCTCCCACACCAGGTCGGGAACGCCGACCCGGGCGTCACCTGCGAAGGACTGTGCGAACCGCTCGGCGTTCGCCGCCTCGTGCAGGTAGTCGATCTCCTCGAGACTCGTGACCGCGAACTCCTCGACGAGGGCGGGCACGTCGACGCGATCCGAGACCAGGCGAATGTGGCTGAGCCAGCGGGCGACCCGGCGGAGCGCGCTGAGGTCGACATCGACGATGGTGCTGATGCCCGGCCGTTGAATCTTGACGACCACGTCGAGCAGGCCGGTGTCGGCAGCATTCGTTTCGGAGAGCCGAGCGCGGTGCACTTGACCGAGGGATGCCGCCGCCACCGGGGTTGGATCGATGAACGAGAATGCTCGCTCGAGCGTCACGCCCAGTTCGGCTTCGGCGAGGGTTCGGATTGCCGGGAACGGCACCGGCGGAACCTCGTCCTGCAGACCCTCGAGCTCCTTCGTGATCTCCGGCGGCAGCACGTCGAGGCGCGACGACATGAACTGGCCGACCTTGATCATCAGGCCGCCCAGGTCGACGGCGAGCACGTGGAAGCGCTGCGCAATGCGCTGCAGGCGTGCCGACCTGTTTCGTGCCGCGACCCGCGCCAGCCCGACCCGCGGGAGAAACAGTTCGTACCACCATGTCTGCGCCAGATGGCGGGCGGCGAACCACAGGATCCTGCGGGTGCGGGCGCGCATGTTCCCGACGTCGGTCATCTGGTCTCCTTGATGCCGACGTGCTCTGGGCACTCGGTCAGTCCTGGGCGAGGATGGAATAGAGCTTACGACGTGCCTCATCCAGTACCGCAACGGCCTGTTTCACCTGCTCCGGCCTGCCCGTGCGCCCGACCTGTGCGGCTGCCTGGGCCAGGTCGATGCCGGCCTTGGGCAGCGCGCTCGCCCGCCCGCTGTCCCGAGCACTCGGCGCCTCCCACGGCGCAGGCTGATCCGCCGCGGCGTCCGCCATCCGTCGCCCCTCGTCGGTGAGCGAGTAGGTCTTGCGACCGTTGGACTCCTCCGCGCCGATGATGCCCTCGTCCGCGAGCAATTGAAGCGTTGGATACACCGAGCCGGGACTCGGCTTCCACGCACCGTTGCTGCGTTCCTCGATCTCCTGGATGATCTGGTAGCCGTGCATCGGCTTCTCGGCGAGCAGCGCAAGCACCGCCGCGCGCACGTCGCCGCGTCCCATTCGCGTGCCGGCCTTGCGGTCGAACTGGCCGCGCAGCTGGTCCATCGCGTCCCACACCACGGAACCTGGCCAGCCCTCGCCGCCGCCCCGGCGTGCCCCGAACCCATCCCCCATGAATGAATTGCTCATGATGTCCTCCTCAGCGCCACAGCCATCCAGGCTCGGCGATACTTAACGATATATCGGTCAACCTCGTGAAGCGAGACTGCATTCCCGTATTCGCAGGGAGTCCGGGCGCCTCGGTGCGGTGCGGCCCCCGAGGGGGAAGGTCGATCCGATGCGGCGGCGGGCGGCCCGCATATACGGACCGCCCGCCTCGTGCCGAAGAGCCTAAATGCTCTTATATACCGAAACGTAGTCAACGAGCATGGGTATCCCCGACTTTGTCAGCCCACTGGGGCGAGCCGGCCAGCTGCCGCCAATGGCCACATTGAGGATGATGAAGAAGCCGTGGCCGGTGGCATTGGCCCACGTCGTGGCGTCTACATCGCCCTGATTGACGATGTGGTAGACGACGCCGTCCACGGACCAACGGAGCTGTTCGCTCGCGCCGCTGCGGTCCCACTCAATTCGGTAGACATGGAACGCCGACTGGCACGTGGCATCTGGGCACGTCGTGCTGCCGCCGAGACCCGTGGTCTCGTTGCACGGACCGCCGGGGCTCGTGCCGCAGTGCAACGTCGCCCAGACCGTGTTCACGCCGTTGACGTTTTCCATGATGTCCATCTCGCCCAACGACGGCCAGTTCGTGTAGTTACCGCGGAATGGAGCGCCGAGCATCCAGAACGCCGGCCAGTAGCCCTGCGCCGCTGTGCCGGTGACGTTCGGCATCTGGATGCGGGCCTCGACTGCCATCACCTTGCCAGGGTCGGGCTGGAAGTCTGTGCGCTGGGTTTCGATACGACCTGAGGCCCAGTTCTTCTGGGTGTCGCGGATGGGTTTGATGTTGAGGTTGCCCTTGCCGCGCCAACAGCCGCGCGGCGGTTAACCCGGAGACGCCCGCACCGATGACAACGGTGTCAAAGTTCTTCATTGGGTCAGAGTAGCAACCCGCCCCGGATGCGACAAAGCCCTGATGAGAGGCCCCGACGACACGCGGCGTTCTCCCCTCCCCCGCACTCGGTCCCGGCCGCGCCTCGATCTATTGCAGCCGGGTGGATTTGGTCATGCGAGCGCGGAACCCGCCGCTGATCTGCACGAACGTGGACAGGTGCTGGCCCAGGAGGTGATCCAGTGATGCGAGGGAGGAATCGATAACGTCCCCGACGTCTTTGGGAGAAACTCCCCGCCGGCATGTGACGACGACTTTCAGTACGGGTGTGTTCCGAACCTGGTAGGTCGAGACATGGGAGGCGACCAGCTCGGGCTTGGTGTCGAGAAAGTTCTGCAGCGACTGCTCGGCGAACGCGGCGTCGATGGCGACCCCGCCGTGCTCGCCGGGTTCGCTGCGGAGCAGGTGCCTGGTGCGCCCGTTGCCTTGTCGCAGGATGAATACGATCAGCAGCACGACCAACACGATCAGCACAGCCACGCCCGCCACCGAGAGCCAGCTGCTCGAGGTTCCGGGAATCGTCGCGGCCGCGAACGTGTCCGCGATCTGCTGAGACACATCCGGGGCAGCGCGTCGCCACCCGGATCGCACCGGGCCGGCGATCCCGAGGAGAATGCTCCCGGCACCGACGGCCAGGGTGATCATGCCGATGACGAGGATGAGGATCCGGTTCGTGGCACGGTTGGTGTCGTTCACGCGCCAACCTTCGCTTCCTTCTGCACCGACACCCGTGCGTGCAACGCCGGGGCGGCCTGATAGCGCTCCAGCATCTCAGTGACCGCGTGTTCGATTGCATCTTTGTCCACGGACTGCCCCGAGGTGGGCCGGATGCGCACCGACGCCGACCGTCGGGAAACACGGACCTCGACATCATCCGGATCAATATTGCCGGCGTAGGAAGCCTGCCGTGCCAGCGCTGAAGCGATGACCTCGTCATCGACGACGATCGCGCTGCGCTGCGACGGAAGCACATGGCGGGCACGCCGACCGGCCGAGACAGACACGACCACCAAAATCAACCCGATGATTGCCACGATCACACCGGCGATGATGACGGGCACGGTCGGATACCGACCGATCGCGACGACCCCGCGGCCCATGTCGACAGGGGCAACCAGCAGGGCAGGCCGCCCCAGCAGGGCGAGCACGATTTCGGTGCCCAGCCACGCGCAGACCAGGATGAGGATGACCGCGAGGACGATGGCCAATCCCGACCGGGGCGAATGCGTTTCACGACGAATCACCCGGGCGTAGGTAGCTTGCTCGGATGTCATTTCACTCTCCTCTGCGGGGTGACGTCCGCACCGGTGATCTCCACCATCACGCGTGCCACCGCGGATCCGGTGATCCTTTGAACGTGCTCTCGGATGTTCTCCTGCGCCCGATTCGCCCGCTCCAAGACCGGGCCGCCACCGTCTGCGACTCGGGCTGGATCTTCGCGGATCTCCTCCAATGACGGGACCGGCAACGGTGTCTTGACCCACAGACTCAGCTCGCCGCGCGCATCCTCAATCTGCAGCGACACCCGCTTCTGCTCAACACCGAACGCATCCGCAGCGACCGCAGACACAATCTTCTCCAGAGCACGCGCGGTGATCCTCGTGCGCCCCCGCTGGACGGCACGGGACGAGAACTCTGCATCGCTCATGACGAGGAGCGCCTACCTCGGACGGCATCCACAACACCCGGGAGGTCGAGCTTGCCGTCAACGATTCGGCCGACGATCCCGCCCACGATCATCCCCACCAGGACGAGCACGAACGCGCCAAAGCCCAACGTGATCCACACGATCACGAGTATGGCCCCGATCAGGATCCCGGCCGTGGTGGCGTTCACTGGACACGCTTCTCGGTGTCGTCGTCATCATCGGCGGGAATGTGCACGTCGTTGATGGTCACGTTCACCTCGGTGACCTCCATGCCCACGATTGTCTCAATCGCGCGGATCACCGACTGTCGGACACGCTCGGCCAGATCCTGCAAGGGCAGCGGGTACTCGGCAACCATGGTCACATCCACTGCGACCTGCGTCTCGCCAACTTCAACGCTGATGCCCTGCGACTGCGATTCCGCACCGGCCAGCCCGCGGATGGCACCGACCACCCGCTGCGCCCCGCCACCGAGCGCATAAACGCCTGCGACGTCTTTCGCGGCGATCCCGGCGACCTTCGCGACCACGCTATTTTCAATCGTCGTCTTACCGGTGCCGCTGTCCTGAGTGTGGGACGCGCTTGATGTTGTTGTGTCAGACATGTCAAGCTCCTTAGTCTTATCGAACGCGAACTGCGCCCGAGCATGTGTTTTCACCAGTAGCGCGCGACCAACCAGACATGTCAAGCCCCCGGATTCTGTTGCCCTACATCTCCCACAACTCCGGCCTCCGCGCGAACCGTGCGCACAACCAACGCCGACTCGCGTGACACCCCACAACTCCACGTACACGATCACGAGGCACACCGTTTCGCGAGCGATGATTCATCACCCGGATCCTGTCTTGCCAGCCGTGACCGTGGTACTGTCCACCCTGAAAAATCGATCTACGTATGACTGTGAGCGAAGTGTCGTTTTCATTTCACAACGAAGGAGGCCCCCATGAGTGGTCGCAACACATTCGTCAGAAGCTTGCACGATCTCGGACTAGCCGCATGGTTTGGCGGTTCCCTGATGGGTGCCGTCGGCCTGAACGGTGCGACAGCCGAGGCATCGTCACCCCGCGAGCGGCTCCGGCTTTCGTCGCTCGGCTGGGCCAAATGGGCGCCGGTACAGATAGCTGCGCTCCTCGCCCACGGTATCGGCGGCATCGGGCTCATCAGAGCCAACAAGACCCGCCTCTCCGCGCAGGAGGAAAGCCGAACCAACACGACCTGGAAGATCATCGTGACCGTCCTCGCCGGTGCGACCACCGCATACTCCGGAATTCTCGGCCGGACCATCAACGACCACCAAGGCGAACCGACCGAGGGCGTCACCGAACCCGCGCACGGTAGCTCCGACCGCCTCGCGTCGGCGCAGCGTCAGCAGCGCATCCTGCAATGGGCCACCCCCGCACTCACACTCGTCATCATCGTGCTTGCCGCACAGCAGGGAGAGCAGCAGAGACCGATCGCAGGACTCTTGCAGACCACCATCAAGAACTTCCGGAAATAAGGGGTCGGCTGAACCCCTCTCCGGCAGCAGCGTCACGCCCGCCTCCCCTCGGGCGAGCCTACCGACGCCGAATCACCAGCTCTCTTCGCCGGCCCCGCCCACCGGCGGGGCCGGCGTCCACCCCCAAACCGGAAGGACACCGTGTTCCGCTTCCTTCGCTACCTCCCCGCAATCCTGCCGATCGTGTTGCGCGTCCTCCGCAACCGGAAAGCCCGAGAAAACACCCCAGCGACCGCGCACACAACCCGACCGAAACCACGACCCTGACCGTCACCATCACACTCGGCAACAGCTACAGATCACGAACTGCACACAAAAGCCTCATCGACCGGCTGGATCCGCTCGCGCGCCTCGGCCTCGTGGGCCAGGCCCCTGCGGCCACACAGCGGCGGGTTCAGAGCTGGGCGGAGAGCCACTCGTTGATCTCCATCAACAGGGGGGCCTGGGCATCCGCTGTCAGGAAGGATGCCCGCACCGCGTTGCGGGCGAGGGTTGCGACCTCCTCGGCACCGAAACTGAGGGTGTCGGTGAGGGCCGTGAAGTTGTCGTCGAGGTAACCGCCGAAGTACGCCGGGTCATCGGAGTTAACGGTGACGGCCAGTCCGCGGGCCAGCATCGCCGGCAGCGGGTGGTCGGCGAGCGTGTCGACCACGCGCAGCCGCACGTTCGAGAATGGGCACACGGTGAGCGGGATCTGGTGCTTGACCAGGTGTTCCACGAGCACGTCATCTTCGAGGCTGCGGACGCCGTGGTCAATACGCGACACCTGCAACAGCTCGAGCGCCTGCCACACATACGCCGGCGGGCCCTCCTCACCGGCGTGCGCCACACACTGCAGACCGTGCTCGCGGGCAAGCGCGAAGACCTCGACAAAGTCGATCGGCGGATGCCCGACCTCGGCCGAGTCCAGCCCGATGCCCACGATCGGTGCCCGCATCTCGATGAGGTCGTGCATCATCGTGAGGGCCTCGGCGGCCTCACGGTCGCGCAAAAAGGTCACGATCAGGGCCGAAGATACTCCGAATTCGGCTTCGCTCTCGGCAAGCGCCGACGCCACCCCGTTCACGCAGGTTGCGAGGTCCACCCCGCGCACGGTGTGCGCCTGCGGGTCCATAAAGATCTCGGCGTGCCGCACGCCGGCCGCCTGCGCGCGCCGCAGATAGGCGCGGGTCAGATCGGCGAAGTCGGCCTCGGTCTGCAGCACCGCCATGTTGGCGTAGTACAGGTTCAAGAACGACTGGAGGTCGGTGAATTCGTACTGCCGGCGCAGCTCCTCAATGTCGGCCCAGGGCAAGCGGATGCCGTTGCGCTCTGCGAGCTGCATAATCAGCTCCGGCTCCAGCGTCCCTTCTATATGCAGGTGCAGTTCGACCTTGGGCAGGTCGTGAATCTGGGCGGGAGTCAGCATGTGAGGGGCCTTCCGGTGGCGGGCATCCGTTGTGGCAACGGCCGGGGTCAGCGGCCGCCGGGCAGCCGGCGGCCGCGCTGTTCGAGCGCCGCGGTCCCGTAGGGGTAGTCCGAGACGGCGGGGGCGCTGACCTTGCTCAACCGCTCGAGCTGCGTCGGGCTCAGCGCCACGGATGCCGCGTCCAGGTTCTCGCTCAGTTGAGCCACCGTGCGCGCCCCCAGGATCACCGCGGTGACGCCCGGTTGCGCTTCGAGCCACGCCAGGGAGACCTGCCCGCTCGTCGCACCGATCTCTGCGGCCACCGCGGCGACGGTGTCGACGATCCTCCAGGTGCGGTCGAGTTCATTGCGCGGCAGCCACGCTTCCATGCCGCGCTGCGGGTCCTCGCCGAGGCGGGTGGCGCCGGTCGGGTCCACGTCGCGCTGGTATTTGCCGGTGAGCCAGCCGCCGCCGAGGGGCGACCAGGGCAGCAGCCCGAGGCCGGCGTCGAGGGCGGCTGGCACGATTTCGCTCTCGATTTCGCGGACCAGCAGGCTGTATTGCGGCTGGAGGGTGACCGGCGGGGTGAAGCCGAGCGCCTGTGCCCGGTGCGCGGCCTTGGTGAGCTGCCATCCGGTGAAGTTGGAGACGCCCCAGTAGCCGATCTTGCCCCCGCGGATGGCGTCGTCGAGGAAGCGCAGGGTTTCCTCGAGCGGGGTGACCGGGTCCCAGGCGTGCAGTTGGTAGAGGTCGATGTGTTCGGTGCCGAGGCGGCGCAGGGAGTCATCGAGGGCGCGAATCAGGTGGCGGCGGCTGGTGCCGAGGTCGTTGGGCCACTACCCATGGGAAAACGGCCCTTGGTGGTGAGCACGATCTGCTCGCGTTCCACCGGGTGCGCCGCGAGCCAGGTGCCGATGATCTGTTCTGAGACGCCGGCGCTGTAGACATCCGCGGTGTCGACGAGAGTGCCGCCGGCGGCCACAAAGGTGTCGAGCAGCGCGTGGGAGGTGTTGGAGTCGGCCTCCGCGCCGAAGGTCATCGTACCGAGGGCGTAGGTCGAGACGACCGCCCCGCTGTTTCCGAGAGTGCGATAGCGCATGTATGCGTCCTGTCCGTCGGTGAATGGGCGTGCCCCCCTAGTCTGCCCCGTGGCAGCCAGGCGGTCTCACTCATGCCGAGACGCGGCTTCAGACCACCGACTATTCAGTACGTCGCCGCGAACACGCTCACGCTCTCGGTGTGGCTTTCGGATTCATGGGCTCGGCGCGCGCACTGGGTATCGAAGAAACACGATCGGTGATAAGCCTGAGAGGATACCTGCGCCTACTGCCGAATCAAGGAGCCACGATGACGGACCATGACGCCCGCGAACCTGAACTGCGTGACTGGAGCCGCCAGCTCACCCAGGCCCTGCAGATTCTCGACCTTCAGGTTGATCGCAATCTGCTGCTTGACCTCGCGGCGGAATCGAGCGTTGTCAGCCCGTCAGCGGGTCCCATCAGCACCTTCGTTGTCGGCTACGCGGCCGGACTAGCGGCGGCTACGGGCGAGAAAAACGCGACAGCGGCCGTGGAATCAGCCGCCGCCGTGGCACGGCAGGTCCTCGCAGAGCCCACCGCAACCGGCTGGGCTGACACGGCTCAGTAACCCTGGCGACCTGGGTGGTCCGGGTGGTCCGGGGCCGCGCGGCCGAGAGCCGTGCCCCGGCGGTCAGCTCGGCAGGGCCGCCCCCGACCGGTTACGAGCCGCGTTAGGCGCTTTGTCCGCATCCGCTTCCACCGGATCGAGCCGCACGATCACCGCCTTCGACACGGGGGTATTGCTGCCCTCGGCGAGGTGAGAAAGCGGAACCAGAACATTCGCCTCGGGATAGTAGGCCGCGGCACATCCGCGAGCGGTGGGGTAGGACACCAAGCGGAATTTCCGCAGGACCCGCGGGATCTTGTCGCTGAACACCCCGTGCACATCCACGAACTGGCCATCGATAAGGCCCAGCTCGGCGAGGTCATCGGGGTTCACGAAGACCACGTGGCGGCCATTTTTGATGCCGCGATACCGGTCGTTGTGCCCGTAGATCGTGGTGTTGAACTGGTCGTGCGAGCGCAGCGTCTGCAAAATGAGGGTGCCCGGCGGGCGATCGACGGGCTCGAGATCGTTGACGGTGAGTATTGCCTTGCCGATGGGCGTGGGAAAGGTGCGCGAGTCCCGCGGGCCGTTGGGAAGCATGAATCCGCCTTCCTGACGGATCTTCTGGTTGTAGTTTTCGCATCCGTCGACCACGTGGGAGATGTGGTCGCGAATGAGGTCGTAGTTCTGCTCGAAACCGTCCCAGTCGACCTTCACTTTGTCATCGAGAACGGCCCGCGCCAGCCTGGAGATGATCGCCACCTCCGAAAGGAGGCCGGGTGCCACCGGATCGATTTTTCCCCACGACGGATGCACGGCGCTGACGGTGTCCTCGACCGACACGAACTGCGGCCCTGAGGTCTGCATGTCGATCTCGGTGCGGCCCATCGTGGGCAGGATGAGTGCCTCGGCGCCGGTGACCACATGGGACCGGTTGAGTTTCGTGGACACCTGCACGGTCATCTCGGCGCCCCGCATGGCGGCCTCGGCCGCGTTCGTATCGCTGATTGCCGCGACCAGGTTTCCACCGAGCGCCATGAACACCTTGATGTCACCGTCGCGCAGCCCTGTGATTGTCTCGACGGCGTCCGCACCGTGTTCCCGGGGCGGTTCAAACCCGAACTCCCGCTCGAGGGCGTTCAGGAATGCCGGCGGCATTTGTTCCCAGATGCCCATGGTGCGGTCACCCTGCACATTGCTGTGACCGCGAATCGGGGAGGCGCCTGCGCCGGGTTTGCCGATGTTTCCGCGCAACAAGAGCAGATTGATGATCTCTTTGATGGTCGCGACAGCCTTCTTCTGCTGCGTCAGGCCCATGGCCCAGGTCACGATCACGCGATCGGCCTTGAGATAGCGTGCGGCCAATTCGTCGATCTCGTGTTCCTCAAGTCCCGTGGCCTCGAGCACGGTCTGCTCGTCGAGCAGGTTCAGGTGCCGGGTGAGATCTTCCAGGCCAAAGCAGTACTTCGCCAGGAACTCGTGGTCCAGCACAGTTCCGGGATTCTGCGCCTCGGCGGCCAGCACCTTTTTGGAGACCGCCTGCAGCAGCGCCATGTCGCCGCCCAGCCGGATCTGCACGTGCTGGTCGGCGATGGGGGTGCCGCGTCCGATGATTCCCTTGACCCGCTGCGGGTTTTTGTACCGTTGCAGGCCGGCCTCCGGCAGGGGATTGACGGCGACGATCTCCGCGCCGGAGTCCTTCGCCTCTTCCAGGGCCGTCAGCATCCGCGGATGGTTCGTTCCCGGATTCTGACCCATAATGATGATGAGATCGGCCTGGGCAAAGTCGTCGTAGCTGATCGTGGCCTTGCCGATGCCCAGCGTCTGGCCCATGGCCCATCCGGTTGACTCATGGCACATGTTGGAACAGTCAGGCAGGTTGTTCGTGCCGAAAGCGCGCACGAAGAGTTGGTAGGCGAACGCGGCCTCATTCGAGGCGCGCCCGCTCGTGTAGAAGGCGGCCTCGTCCGGGGATTTGAGACCGTTGAGCTTCGTGGCCAACACGGAGAACGCGTCGGCCCAGCTGATCGGTCGGTAGTGGTTCTCGCCTGCGGGCTTATAGACCGGCTCGGTGAGGCGCCCCTGCATTCCGAGCCAATATTCCGACTTCTCCAGCAGGTCGTCAATGGAATGCTGGGCCCAGAAGTCCGATTCGATGATGACCGGAGTGGCCTCCCAGGTGACGGCTTTCGCGCCGTTCTCGCAGAATTCGAAGGCCTTGCGGTGATTCGGGTCGGGCCAGGCGCAACTGGGGCAGTCGAAGCCGTCTTTCTGGTTGAGGGCGAGCATCGTCTTGCCGGTGCGGATGACGCCCAGTTTTTCCAGCGCCGGTTTCATGGAGTGGTACACGCCGGGCACGCCCGCGGCCCAGTCTTTCGGTTTTGTGACCTCGAGGTCGGTGTCGTCTGGCTCTGACACTGAGGGATGCTCGCGAGTCATGGTCCCTACCCTTCCGACAGCCCCACTTAAGCTGTGTCCTTCAGCAGTAACAGCCTTGGCCAGGTGTTGCAAGACCTCAGCCGGGATTGGAGGCGAAGAGCCTGCTCGCTCTGGAGTGAAAAACGAAAGGTTCTCACCCCCCAAGGATCGCTAGAGGTGGGTTGTCGAGCCCGTACTGCCGGGGCGGAGCTCTTCGCGGGGCTCGGACGTGTCGGCACGAGCGGAGTGGCGCACCATCGATCGAGCCACCGACTGGAGTGTCGCGGAGAATGTGTCGAGTTCGGTGCGATCCAGGTCGCTCGTGGCCGCCTCAAGGAGCGCGACGAAGTCGCGATGGACATCGCGCATCATCTGGTGCGCGAGAGGCGTGAGTTCGAGGTAGAGGCTCCGACGATCGTTCGGATTGTTGAGCCGGTGGAGCAGCCCTGAATCGACGAGTCGGCGTGAGATGAAGGTGACCGCTGCGGTGGTCATATTCAGGTAGCCGGCGAGTTTCTTGGGCGTGACGCTCACTTCGGCAGCGACCCGGAACAGTGCGCGAAGCTCGCTGGCGGTGAGCCCAGCTGCATCCGCGCCGGCTGGTCCACCTGCGTTCACCCCTCGTGAGCTCCGGCTCGGCGCGACCGGCATGGGACTCGGCCTCGTCGTCGGCATTGTCGGCTCGCTTCTCGTCGCATCCGTTGCCGGCGGTATCGGATCGCTCGTGACGTCCAGCCCGATGGCGGCCGCAGCCACGGAATGCGACGTTGAAACAAACTCCTGGATCAACGTCGGCGACGAAGGCCGAAGCATCTCGATGAACAGCGAGGGCGAGGAGGCGGAGGGCGCCGACATTTCCGATATCGCCTGCATCTTCGGCGAACTCGACACCCCCGACAGCGTCATCAACCGTCTGGAGGGCACCCGCGCCCTCGACGGACGCCAGACGGCGACCTGGGATGACTTCTCCGCTTCGTGGGGGTACCACCCCGACAACGGCCTCGACATCGTGATCGAGGTCGTGGAGAAATGACCGGCGACGCCCGCCGAACGGCTGGCGCATCCGCGCCAAGCACCTCAATCGCAGCCAACACAAGGAGATCAACACCATGAGCGACAACCAGCACTCGACCCCAGCCGGCATCCCGAACGATCAGCGGGAACAGCCGATCCCCCCGATCTACCCAGCAGCGCAGGAGAACGCCCCCGTGGGCGCCGTCAACGCGATCGCATCGGACAAGTCCTTCGTGGTCACCTGGCTGTTCGCCTGGCTGCTCGGGCTCTTCGCCGTGGACCGTTTCTACCTCGGCAAGGTCGGCACGGGCCTGCTCAAACTGTTCACCCTCTCCGGGTTCGGCATCTGGTGGCTCGTCGACCTGATCCTCGTGCTCGCCGGCGCCCAGCGGGACAAGCAGGGCCGGAAGCTCGCCGGGTACGACGCCAACAAGAAGATCGCCTGGATCATCACGGCCGTCGGGATCGTGCTGTGCATGATCATCTCGGGTGTCACCAACGCGGCGAGCCCGGGCGACAGCCCGGCGGCCGTCGCTCCCCTGGAGAACGAGGATGCGTCGGCGCCCGTCGAGGAGGCACCACTAGAAGAGCCGCCCGCGGAGGTCGCGACCGTTCAGTCCTGGGCGGACGACAGCTTCGGCACCTTCGCGCCCGTCACGCAGACCGGCACCGGCGACAACCTCGTCACCCTGCCGGCCGGCGCCACGGCCGGAATCGTCACCGCCACCCACGACGGCGGCAGTAACTTCGCGATCTCGGTGTTGGATGCGTCCAACGCCTCCACCGGTCAGCTTCTGGTGAACACCATCGGCAGGTACGCGGGGACGAGCGCCTTCGGCTTCAACTCCCTCGGCGATGGCGTGACTCTTGAGATCTCGGCAGACGGAAAATGGAGCGTGACCATCGCTCCGGTCTCCGCGGCACCGGCGCTCCTCGCCTCGGGCGCCGGAGACCGAGTGTTCCTCTATGAAGGGCCCGCTGGGAAGCTCGCTGCCACGCATGCGGGTTCCAGCAACTTCGCGGTGACCGAGCAGACTGGGGAGGACTTCAGCTTCGGTCTGCTCATCAATGAGATCGGAGCATACTCGGGCACGGTCCCGCTCAGCTCCGGACCTTCGGTGATCGTGGTCAACGCCGACGGCCAGTGGACGCTCAAGGCTGAATAGCGTCCACGCGTTAACGAGAAATCGCTCCTGAGGATCCTCAGGAGCGATTTCTTTTGGTTCTGTTCTGTGGGCTGTTCGCGAAACTCGTGATGGTACGGATCGCGAGGCGCCAGAAACCGCATTTTCCTCCGCGTCCCTCGTGATTCTCCTTCACAGTTGACGGACGGTGAGTTGCTGATGCGGCGGCGGATCCCCTCGTCGATCACGCATGCGACTCAAGATGGGCGGAACGGCAGCGAGGATGCCGCAAGACGGTGGTCCTTGTGAAACCCGAAGGAGCCAGGCAAACCTGCAGCCGTCCCGCCAAGGGTTCCATGTGGAACTCGCTGCAACTCCGCAATTTGATCACCGTCCATCATGGTTGGTGGCCCTATTTTCAGTAGGCGTTTTTAGCCCTGTTTTCAGTCGGCGTCAACACAGGCCACCGCCTGAAGAACTGCGGGTCGTTGGCTCGGGCGCCGGAGGCGGGAACTCCTCCGGGAATGTCTGTATGCCGTGCGTTTGGTCGCCCACGCACTTCGGTACGCTGGCTCATTCCAGTCAGTTCCGGCCATTGTCAGGTTCAAGTAGATCGTCATCTGACCCGTGCTAGGTGTTGTTCCCACGGAGGTTGTGTGCGTGGCGTGAGCTAAAAAGGTGAGGACCTCCGGTATCGATTGGGTTACCACACTCAAGCCGATGCCACGGAGGCCCTCA